>CAMAXD010000057.1 GCA_945861975.1 Candidatus Kuenenia stuttgartensis
CCGAACAACCGTGTCTCCTGTTTCGGGACAAACAGCCCGCATTCCTCGCGAATGCCGGGCTGTTTGTCTTTTGTGGGCAGGAATTCTCAGGAATTGCGGCAGAAAAAGTTCCTGAAAGCTGCCATCGCGGCGAACCTGATGTGTCCCTAGAATCCCCGAACCCCTCAATTCAAATGTTGGTCGCGTCCTCCCATACTGATCGGGATGCGTCAACGAATCGATTCTCGGAAACGAACCATGCGCAGCGAATCAGAAGTCCTGTTTGAAGACAATCCGTTCACAATTCCGGTGGCTGATCGAGTCCGCCGGTTGCCGCCTTATTTATTTTCGGCCATCAACAAGCGAAAATACCAACTGCGAGTCGCAGGCGTTGACGTCATCGACCTCGGCATGGGCAACCCTACTGATCCACCGGATCCGCTGATCGTCAAGAAGATTGAAGAAGCTCTGGTCGATCCTCGAAATCATCGTTACTCCGTTTCCAACGGTATCGGCAACCTCCGCAAAGAAGTGTCCGCGCGCTACCTCAAACGATACGGTGTGCGACTGGACCCGAACGATGAAGTGTTGGCCTGCCTCGGTTCCAAGGAAGGCTTCAGCCACATGTGCCTGGCTCTGATGGGCCCGGGCGACACAGCAATTGTTCCGGCACCTTCGTTTCCGATTCACGTTTACTCGGTGATGCTGGCATCCGGTAACGTGATCGCTCTTGATGTGCGAGATCCGGAAAAGTTCCTTCGCAACATTGCCTACACCTGCGAACATCTCGTTCCGAAGCCCAAAGTTGTCGTCGTTAACTTTCCTCACAATCCGTCGTCGACTGTGATTGAGCAGGACTTCTTCGTCGAACTGGTTCGATTGGCCAAGAAGCATAACTTCCTCGTGATCAGCGACTTCGCTTACGCGGACGTATGCTATGACGGCTACAAGGCTCCAAGCTTTTTGGCAACTCCAGGTGCGATCGATGTCGGCGTCGAACTGACTTCGATGAGCAAGAGCTACAGCATGGCTGGCTGGCGTATCGGCTTCTGTTGCGGAAATCGGGAAATGGTCCGCGCTCTGGCAACGATCAAAGGTTATTACGACTACGGGATTTTTGCTCCGATTCAAATCGCTGCGATCGTGGCCATGCGACATTGTGATTCTGCCATTGATACGATGGCAGCCGAATATCAGACTCGCCGCGATGCTCTTTGCGACGGACTTCGCCGCATCGGCTGGAATCCGATCGTGCCCAAAGCCGGCATGTTCGTCTGGTCTGAAATTCCTGAGCCGTGGAAGAAAATGGGCTCCATCGAATTCGCGATGAAGCTTTTGAATGAAGGCGGCGTCGCCGTCAGTCCGGGTCGCGGATTCGGTTCCGAAGGAGAAGGCTTCCTGCGTCTGGCGATCGTCGAAAACAGCCAGCGTCTCCGCCAGGCCGTTCGCCAGATCGACAAGTGTCTGAACTCCCCCGGCGAAACGCCGTCAGCCTGACAAGGGCATTGCCCTTGAAGGTAATACTCTCAGAGCGGGCTATTCAGCCCGCTCTTTTTATTTCACCCCTCCATGTAGCGTGGGCTTCAGCCCACTTCCCGCGCGCCACGGTTTTACCACAGAGGTCACAGAGAGCACAGAGTTAAATCGCAGGGAATGGATACCGAACGCAGAGGCCGCAGGAGTTCGCAGAGGAAAACATCGCGTTGTCTTTGCGTCTTTCCCTGCGTTCCTCCGCGACCTCTGCGTTCAAAAATCGCCCCTCCTGCGATTCCTCTGCAGCTCGTCTCTGTGCTCTCCGTCACCTCTGTGGTCAACCTGCACCCTGTACTTTTCGCAACAAAGCGAGGTCAGACATCTTGCAGAGCAGGATGAGTCTGCCTCTCTGGCGTACGCTTTACGCCAATCCCGCCAGCTTTCGGCCTGTCCAGAACACGCCCAGCAGCACCACAAGCATTGCAGCCCAGGTCGGATGGCTCCATAATCGAAACGGGCGATTCAGCGGTTCTGGTTCCGGCATCGAGGCGATGCGATCGACGAGTCCCTGAATCTCCGACACCGTGGTCAGCTCACCGCGCGTTACTTGAGCAATCTCCTTCAACACATCAGTTCGCGCGGGCTGACCAATCAGTTCCTTCTCCTGCCCCAGAACCGCGATCGTCGTTTCCAGCCGACCACCGTTCTCCGCACAAGTCGTCACAAACTTGTACGGACCACCTTCGGTCGGAGTAAACGTGCCGGTAAACAATCCCCAGGAATCCTCACCAGCCGGTGCCAGTCGCACCGAATCCGTCTGCCCCGAGGGTGACAACGTCTGCACAACCACAGTTCCCGTTCGCAACGGATCCCCGGCAGTACTCATCACGTTCGCATTCAGAGTCAGCACATTACCCGCCTCTGGTCGATCGGGCGAATAGAACAATCGCATCGATTCCCCCTGAGACATGTTTCGCTGATACGCCATCCAACGAACCACCTGGCCCCAGAAGCGATAGTGATAAAGATCTTCCACACCTTTTCGCCAGCGCCAGGCACCGTCGGAACCCATGAACAACACTTTGCCAGTGCCAACGGTCCGAGTCGCGATCAAGGGCACTCGACCGAACGATGATGAATCCGAATCATGAGTTGCCAAAACCTGTGAACCGATCTTCGCTCGCTGAGCAGCCGCGTACCATTGAAAACCCGGCAACGCATTCCAGACTGTTTCATTGGCACTGTCGTCGGGTTCCAGTCGAGTCAACAAGCTGCGACGGCCAGCTTCGGTCAATGCAAACCGCGCAGGTCGAGAAGAACCATGTCCCTTCGGATGGGCTGGGTCCAGAATGACGGGATAGAGCTCTTCCAGTTCACTCGTCTGCAAAGAATTCTGGAATCCTCGAAAGCCCGGCAGAAACACCAAACCACCCGCCTGACTGCGAACCAACTGCCGAAGGTTGACGCAATCCTGCGGAGTGAGCTGCTTGCCGCCAATACCGACATCACCCAAAAACACAACGTCATATTCGAACAGTTCTTTCTCCGACGGAAACTGATCCAGATATCCTCGCCCTCCGCCCACACTTTCCAGATCCGGATGGTAAAGCAGACAACTAACCTCGACGCCCGGATCACGCTCCAGAGCATTTCGCAGATAGCGATACTCCCAGCGAGGATACGACTCCACAACAAGAACCTTCAATTCCTCTTCACGAATGGTGATCGGGATCGTCAGCTTGTTGTTGTCTGTCAGAGTTTCCGAAGCATCGACCGGGATCTCCATTGTCAGCTCATACTCACCCGTCTTCTCCGGCTTCCATTCAATCGTATCCTGCTGCTGCCCCATCCCGGTGACTCGTATGTTCTTTTCAATTTTTTCGCCCCGAGTCCCCGTCAATGACACCTTGATATCCTTATCCGCGGGCAACCAACTGATCACTCGAAACGGTATTCGCAGTGACTTATTCACGACCCCGAACGTCGGCGCATCAGAAGCCGCCAGTTCCATGTCCGGCAATCGCTCTTCACTGCCAACACCGACCGAAAACACCGGCACATTTTTGACTCGCAAGGCCGAAGCTGCAACACTCGGTGCCTGACCCATGTTCCAGTCACCGTCAGACAACAACACGATGCCTCTCAGGTTGGCATGTTTGTCAGCCGCGGCCTGCAATGCCTGATTGAGGTCTGTTCCTTTCTCAACCGTTGGAGGTTGCGAAGAGAACGGCTCAAACACGACTTTCATGCGACCTTCGACGGGCGTCCAGAGTTCCGGAAGAATCACCGGCGCGATGGATTCTTCACGTGTCTTTGCTTTCTCGGCGGGTGCAAGTGGATTAACAACATCCTGAGTTTTCATGCTGCCGGAGGTGTCATGAAGAATCACGAGCGTCGGTTGTTCCTGAGGTTTAATCACCTGCACAAACTCAGGCTGATTCAAGGTCAACACCACCAGAGCGATCAGCACAAATCGCAGGACTTCCAGCCAAAGCATTGACCGCGTGTATCCACTCCGTCGCCAACTGATCAGGCAGCAAAATGCCGCAGCGATCAGAACGATCACCGAAAGCGTCAGAGTAAATGGTGTCCAGACAAACGTCATGGTCGAGTCGATTCTTTCAGCATGGCGCGTTTGCCCCAGTCGTAAGTCTTCTGTTCCGGAGTGGCTACTCGTGTTTCACTGGTCGCCACGCTGACCTTTGTTGCCGCCACGGAGATCTGTTTCTCCGGAACGCACAACAGCGCCTCAGCCATCAGGGCCAATATCATCAACACCAGAAACGTGCGCCAGATTTCGCTGGCCAGAGCCATCGCACTGCCAGCCTTGTCGTCGATTCGCGTGTAATTCAACCCGTTCAAAACCTGCTCCAGAGTCCCATCGCTCACAACTTCGACGGCGTCTTCTGTCAACGGGCGGTTGAGCGCGAAGGAGGCTTCTTCGGATTCATACAGTCCATTATTGATGGTACGTTGGGACATCAACACTCGGCCGGAAACTTCGTCCAGTGGTTTCCAGGTCTCAGCAATTCCCGCGGGCAAAGCTCCACAATCGTACTGCCGTGCTTCACCCAAAGCCGCGGCTCCTCGAGCGACCGCGCGCTGGATCATGACGTAGAACGTGATGCCGTTACTGACAAAATTTGAGCTTGCCGTGGTGGGCAGGGTACTGCAAAACCAGACCGCTCCCTGATCCGTCGGAGCACGCAACAACAATGGCGGCCCCTTCTCCAGCTGAGCCAGCGCAGTGCCTTGTTCATTCACGACTTCACAACTGCGATAAGTGACAAGCTGACCGACTGGCAACGGTGTTCCGCTGAGTGTGTTGCCTAAGAGATCGGTATCGGTTCGCCATCGCGAAATTGCAAAGTGGTCGACGTCCTGAGGCTCCAGCCACTGGCCCCAGCGAGTTCCCATGAACGCTGCGTCTGATGGAACTTCCGGCGGGAAGAACATCACACATCCGCCCATGCCAACAAACGATTCCAGTTGCTTCGCGAGGACATCCGTCGGCAACGGTGCATGCCAGAGAATTAACGCGGTCTTGTCGAATTCGATCACCGCCGCCTGAGAAGAAGCCACAATTTGCGCGTCGTAGACCAGACTTCGATCCGAAGGAGTCGCCGCAGCGAGTCGCAACAATTCCGCGACTTCGGCATCATCAGATACGATCACGGTTTTTTGCACAGCCGGTTCTGCGTAGACAAAATCAAACACGTTGTCAGAAGAATTTGCATCGCGAGGCAACTCGACTCGCCCCCAGCCGCGTTTTGATTCGCGGTCGATCGGAATCGTATGTCCGTTGCGAACCAATTGAGTTCCCGACAGTTCCAGGTCAATGGTGGAACGCGCTCCTCCGATCACAAAAGTCACGGGAATTCGTGCAGGATCGTTAGTCGCTGCAGCTCGCGTGAGCTTGAGATCCATGACAAGCTCAGCCCCGTCGACCGTCTCGCGACGATGAACTCCACTCACCGAAATCGCCAGATTATCCGGAGCCTGATCCTGATAAGCCAACAGATAGATTCGTACGCCGTCACGATCACGAAGTTGTTCGCGAACAGATTCCCAGCGGCCGCCACCTGGATTCCAATCCGACTGGCGCAGATCTGAACAGATCCAGACATCCGTGCGACCAGCTTCGTTGGCCAGAATGTACTGAGTCGCCTCCTGCATCAATGAAGGAATATCGGCACTTGTAGAAGTCGGTGCGGTTTCCGGCAATTCCGTAAGAGCTTCCGGAGAAGTCAAATCGAATCGCTGCCCGGTGGCACTGTCAAAGAGAGCGATGCGAGTATTCCGGCCCAGATCTTTGAAGACGCTGGCGAGTTTCTCCACTGCAGTTTCACGCTTAGATCGATTCGTTTTAGGATCTTCCTCTTCCATGCTGACCGAACGATCCAGAATCACCACAGTCAGTTCTGGCGCGCCACTGGTCGTCAGCCCAAGCCAGCCGCCAGCCATCGGACGACTGACTGCAAAGATCAATCCCGCCACGGCCAGCATACGAGCCAGCATGATCAGAATATATCGCAACCGCGCCATACCTCGCGCCATCCGCTTGGCCTGCAGCAGGAACATGGTGGCTGCCCACGGAATCGTTCGGTGCCGATTCTGATTGATCAAGTGGATCAGAATCGGCAGCGCGATCAGCGGAAGAGCGTAGAGAAGAAATGGCTGAAGAAAGGTCATGGGGGATGAGGGGTTTCGGTTTTCAGTTTTTGGTTTTCAGTGAGAACAAGACTCGTTTAACGGCTAGCCGCAGGCGACGGTGTTTCTCAAGACGTGCTATGTCGATAACTCGCCGACACCTCCGGCTTGCCGTTAAACGAATGGGAGATTCAACAAACCTCATTTCTTTCTGGCCAATAAAAATCGAGCAAGGACGTCGGCGTAGTTTTCTTCAATGCCGACTCGATGATAATCCACCGCGGAATCTCGAAAGACGACTCGCAATTGTTCCAGCCAGTTTTGAACCGCCTGCCGATATTGTTTGGCGATTGTTGTCGGATCGACAAGCAGAGGACCGGCTCCTTCCAGATCGACAAAGCGAATCGGGCGATCAAATTGGAAGTCAATCTCCGATCGTTCCACCAGATGAAACACAGCCACATCATGCTTGCGAAATCGCAGATGCTGAAACGCGTCTTTGAGTGTTGTCGGATCCATCAACAGGTCTGAGATCACGACAACGAGAGCTCGCTGTGCAATCCGTTCGGCGGCTTGATGCAGAGCTTCCGGCAGTCCGGTTTCGCCTTCTGCCTTCATATCTCCCAGTTCATCCAGCACAAACTTCAGATGAGCGCCACTGCGTTTGGGACGGATCTCTTTTTGAAACGTCTTGCCCGCTGAATACAGACCAACCGCATCACCTTGTCCGGAGGCCAGATAAGCCAAAGTTCCAGCAAGGCGGCGCGCATAATCCAGCTTGGTTGTGCCTTCTTCGCGACTGCCATCCGGTCCGAAGTTCATGGAACCACTGACGTCGACGACCAGACATAATCGCAGGTTTGTGTCGGCTTCGTATTCTTTAATGTAAAAGCGATCGCTACGTCCCCAGGCTCGCCAGTCGAGACGTCGCGTGTCATCGCCCGGAACGTACTTGCGGTATTCGGAGAATTCCAGACTGGAACCGCGAGTCGGGCTGCGATGGCGTCCGGAAACGCTGCCGATCATTGGAGTTCTGGCATCCAGGGCCAAACCCTGCAAGCGAGCAACGACTTTCGGATCAACAAAGTTTCGCATGATTTTGGCGTGTTCGTGGTAAAGACCGTGTTCCGAAAATCAGCCAGTGAACTCCGAAAAATCCCGGCGGCGGAGCGACGGGCGTACGGTACACTCGTCGCTCCGTCGACGGGATTACTTGCGTTTTACCCAACCTGCTCCGCGTTCAGCTCCTCCACCAATCGCGATATAATATCATTGCTTGTGATGCCTTCGGACTCCGCGTTGAAGGTCGTAAGAACTCGATGCGTCAATACGGGCTCAGCCACGGCCATGATGTCTTCCAGCCGAGCCATATAGCTTCCGGTCAAAGCCGCCCGTGACTTCGCGCCGAGGATCAGATACTGGACAGCTCGCGGACCCGCGCCCCAGGAAACAAGCGGCTTCAGCCAGTCTGGAGATTCTTTTGTCTTTGGACGCGTCCTGCGGACCAGGTCGACCGCAAACTCATAGATATGCTGTGGAACTGGAACACGTCGCACAAGATCCTGGAATTTCAGCACCGTTGCTGCGTCAAGAATATGGTCCAGCTTTGGTACTGAGCCACCGGTTGTGGTACGAGCAATCTCCAGCTCTTCTGACCGTGAGGGATAATCGACCGTAATCAGAAACATAAACCGATCCAACTGCGCTTCGGGCAGCGGATAGGTTCCTTCCTGCTCGACAGGATTCTGCGTCGCCAGCACGAAGAAGGGCGGTTCAAGAGGGTAGGGCCGTCCGACTACGGTGACGCGATGTTCCTGCATCGCTTCCAGCATCGCGGCCTGAGTCTTCGAAGGAGCACGGTTGATTTCGTCAGCGAGTACAATGTTCGCAAAGACCGGACCTTTGACGAATTCAAACTCACGGCGACGGTCAGACGTTTCCTGCAGGATGTCTGTTCCCGTGATGTCCATCGGCATCAGGTCAGGCGTAAACTGAATGCGGCTGAAGCTAAGCGACATCGTTTCCGCAACACGACTGACCAGTAAAGTTTTGGCCAGTCCCGGTACACCCATCAATAGTGCGTGACCCCGAGCAAACAGACAGAGACAAAGCTGTTCGATGACTTTTTCCTGTCCCACAATAATCTTTGACAGCTCCGCCTTGAGCTTTCGGTAGACATCTCGCAATTCATCGATTGCGGCGACATCATCGGATTGAAGAGGCGAGACGTCAGTTGTTGTGGAGGACATTGGTTTCCTGTCAATGGTCTGTGATTACTGTTGTCCGGAGGAGACTGGCTCCACGCGTGATTCTGATATGTTCTAACTGGCAATAGGACAGCAATGTTCTGAGGGATGCAGGCCGGACAAAGCGAAGGGAGTTCCGGCAATTTCCCGGGACGCCGGAACTCGCGTTGTTCGTTCCCGCCTACGAAATCTGATTTTGATAGCTGCTGCTACTGTCCAATCTGAAATCCGAAATTGCCGTTGTTGTTTCTCAACTGGATCTGCACATAATTATTCTGATTCTGATAGTTGAAGAATGACTGCATGACCTTCCAGACGTCCTGCTGAGGCGGCGTAAGAACTTCGTTGCGTTTTTTTTCATTGGTCAGAAACAGCGGATGAGCCATCAACACTATTTCGCGGATATCGTCCTGATATTGAAGCGACTGTTCTGATTCCGGGATCGATTTTTCAAACTGCGATACCAATGCTTTGCGCTGATCCGCAGTCAGCCATAATTCTTCATCAAACAAAGCCAGCAGAGATGCGCTCCTGGACGCTTTCAGGGAGGCAGCCCGTTCGATCATCCCGCCATTGGAGGTTCCTTCGGTCATCGTCTTTAGAGCCTCTGACCAAATCTCGCTGCTGTCAATGGACTTCGTATCAATCGGACTTGCTCCGAATCCAAAATTGCCGCCCGCCTGAGCCATGTGCTGCTGCATCTGTTCGAACGTCTGCTGAGTATTTTCTTTCCAGTCTCCTAATGCGCGAATGGCCGCACCTTTACTGGCGACCGTGAGATGGTCAACCTGCTCCGGAGAAAGCTGCAGTTCCTTCTGATACCACGCAATACGCACTTCGGCAGCCCGCAAGTAGAGGTCACGCTGCTTCAACCCCAGTTGATGCATTTTCTTGTACCAGCCCTCAACACCATCCGCAGCCTGAAAGTTAACATTCGGATTATTCGGGTCAGTGCCGGTCAGATCCGTCAGTCGTTTCTTCTGAGCCGGGTCCAGAATACTCTTCCCGGGGACCTTCGAAAGAACTTCGGCCAAAGACTCATAGGGCAGATAGTAATTCTGCGGCTGGAACGCATACAGGGGATGTGTGATCGTCTTCTTTTCCCGCAGATGTGCCCGTAAAGCATCACGCTGCTCCAGACTTAAGTAGAGTTCGTTATCAATTATCGACACCAGAAAATTGATGTAGGCATCCTGTTGAAAGGTCTGACGCTCAGCGAATGCCGCCTCCAGTTTCGCGGTCTGCTCGGGCGATAAAAAATCTTTTCGCAACGCACGAAAGATGTCTTCTGAAAACTCTGTCGCCATTCCTTTCTTGCGAGTAAACAGCAGTACAAAGGTTTTAGGAAATTGCCTATTCTGCTGATCGGGTTCCTGCCCTTTGCCGAATGCTTCAATGTCAATGGTAACCTGAGCAGCAAAGATTTCCTTCAGCCGACCTTTCTGCTCTTCGGGAACCGAACAAGTGGAACTTACCCAGGCTTCGACGGAATCACTGTAGGCTTGAATCCGTTGCTGGAAATCCTGCCGATCCTGTTCGCCCGGCTTGAGAATAACTTCGTTGGCTGGCATCGCTCGAACCGCAACGTCAGGCTCAGCTTCGCCCCGGATCGCGCCGCCGATCATTTTTCCGATCTGCAAAAACAGCGAATCCTCGTCTGCGTTAACTTCGCTGGCAGGCGAATTGAGTACGGGCAGGAGCAGCACGAGGACGATTGACCATCGAGTCATCGAATACATCACACAGGTCCTGCCAAGTTGGTTATCCACTGCCGGAGTTCTGAAGACTGCCCGCAGTTTGTTGCGAATTGTCCGCTTCCAGGCGAGCAATGGCAAGCAGTTGCTGAAATTTCTGACGTTGCCGCTCACGAACTTTTTCAGACTCGAAAGAGTGTTCTCCGGGTGGAGTTTGTCTGAAATCCTTGTTGATCCAGCTATTATCAACCGGGAAACAAGTTTTTCGGAGCCGTTAGCCGGCATTGCCCACGACGACTGAAACGAACGGGACCCACTCCGATCGAAGTCGCAAATCGGACGTTAACGGTCTCTTGAGTTCATTGTTTACCGGCAAAACGTAGGCGTCGTTACCCGATTTTGCATACGCCTGCGGCTCGCCGTTAAACGAAAACGCTCAACACACGACCAAATCTCCAACCCGCCAACGCGTTCCGTCTGATAGCAATCAGAACCCAACGTTGAAACCGCCGCCTCGTCAGATTGGTCGTGAGAGACGGGACAATCACGCGACTTATGTGCCGCGAACGTTGCCGAACATTTCAATATGCAGTCGAGATGAATAATTGAAACCATGCCGACGCGAGAGGCTACGCAACCAGTCGGACTTCTCTGACAGTTGTTCTCGTGTCCGAGCCTGCGGCATGAGCCACACGATATCAGGATCTGCGGAAGGGAATTCAGACATCCAGCGAATGACTTCCTCAACATCCTCTGGACGATCAATGACAAACTTCAGAATGCAGCGATAACGAGACAACAGGGCGCGAATCACTTCCGGCCGAAATCGAGTCTGTTCATGACGGTCACGCCACAGTGGATCATCGGGAACGGAATTGCTGAGCTTTGGACTGATCGCCATCAAATCGCACTCAACCGGCTGATCAACAGTTCCGGCCGTCTCGATAGTCACTCGTCGTCCCAACTCATGACACTTCTTTGTCAGCGCCACCAAATCCGGGATCAGCATCGGCTCCCCGCCCGTCAGAACCACATCTGGTGCCGAACACTCAGCGACACGTCGAGCGAGTTGATCCAGCGACCAGGCGGTACCTTCCGGCTTCCACGAGGTGTAAGGCGTATCACAGAACCAACAGCGCAGGTTGCAGCCGGAGGTCCGAATGAACAACGATTGTGTTCCGGCCCATGGTCCTTCACCCTGAATAGATTCAAAGATTTCGGCGATCTGCACGGCTGTGGATTTTTGGAAAACAGTACTCGATCCTGCATTATCTTCTGCGAAAGATAGCCATCCGCAGTGTCAGATGCTTTCGTCAGATCCCGGTTTGACACGAATTCGTCGCCTTCGGATTCGAAGAATCAGGTTCGGAGGTGTCAGGGCTGCGATTTTCCCCGCAGATTTCTGAGAAATCCCACAACAGACGAAGGCCGATTTTTCGAAAGGTCCTGATCATTACTAGACTCTGGCACTGTGAAAGCTGACGGGACCGCCGGAAAAAGCTGACTCGAAGGTCGCAAACCTGACTTCAACAGGAGCGGTCTCGACTTTGTTGGCTCGGTTTGTTTCGCTTCAGAAACAATACACTTGACCCTGAACTACATCTTCACCCATTCCCACAAACTACCATGCACACTTCCGAACTTGTAAACAACCTGAAGCCGTCCGAAACTCTGGCCGCCGCCGCGAAAGCGCGTGAACTGCGAAGCAAAGGCATCGACGTGCTGGAGTTTACAGTCGGTGAACCAGACTTCATCACTCCGCAGCACATTCGCGAAGCCGCCAAAGTTGCGATGGATGCCGGACATACTCGCTACACAGCGGCGACCGGAATTGCTGAACTCAAGCAGGCGATCTGCGACGCGTTCAAGCGAGACCATGGAGTCAGCTACAAGTCGTCGGAAGTCACGATCTCCAACGGGGCCAAACATTGCCTGCACAATGTTCTGGTGGCCTGCTGCGAACCGGGCGATGAAGTCATCATCCCAACGCCGTACTGGGTCAGCTACTCCGCCCTGGTAGAACTCGCTGGTGCAAAGCCGGTGTTGGTTGAAACAAAAGAGAAAGACGGTTTCTGTCTTTCACCAGAACAGTTCCGAAAGGCGATTACTCCAAAGACCCGCCTGATGATGCTGAACAGCCCCAGCAACCCAACGGGTGGCGTGTATCCCGTCGACATGCTGGAAGGTCTCGCCAAAGTCGCCGTTGAAAAGGACCTCATCGTTCTTTCTGACGAGATCTACGACAAGTTGATTTACAGTGGCCACACTTTCCGCTCATTTGCTTCGTTCGGCGAAGAAGTGAAGAAGCGAACCATCATCGTCAACGGTGTCAGCAAAGCGTATGCGATGACCGGCTGGCGAATCGGCTGGACGCTGGCTCCGGAAAACGTCAGCAGCGCAATCAACAAGTTGCAGAGTCAGCAGACATCGAACCCCTGCAGCGTTTCTCAGTATGCGGCTCTGGCCGCTCTGAACGGACCGCAGGAATGCGTGGCCGAGATGTGCGATGAATTTGCAAAGCGACGTGATTATGTTTCGGGGCGACTGCGAGCCATCCCGGGGTTGAGTTTTGCTGAACCTGGTGGAGCGTTCTACATTTTCTTCAACGTGAGCAGCTACTTCGGCAAGCCCGTCGGCGGTGGCGAACCGGTGACCAATGCAACGGATTTCTGCACTGCATTGCTGGAACGAGCCCACGTGGCTCTCGTCAGCGGCGACGCGTTCGGTACTCCCGGATATGTTCGCCTCAGCTTTGCCGCGTCAATGGAGTCACTGACCCGTGGTCTGGATGCGATCGAAAAGTTCCTGAAGTAGTTTTACTTCTTGAACCGCTAACAGTTCAACGATCAAACGTAAGTTGGAGATTCCTGCGCGACGCTATTTCGACGGGCAGGAATACCCATCGTACAGCAGGATCATTTTTGCCTCTGAGGGCGTTCTTGACCGTTGTTCAAGGCGAGATCACAGAAACATCAACTGCCGCGGCAACTCGATCGAAATCTCTTTTGTCAGACCGATCGCCGAATTTCCTTACGGGCTCCAGAATTCGATAGCGTAGTTCGCGGCGATGTCTTCGAATGGCCTCAACTCGCAGGATCCATGCAGCGATGACCAGACACTCATGTAAAACTCAATATAAGATTTTTCAGGAGCCTTTGGAGATCATCAATCAGTGATTACGGATTAAATGCTGCGCCTTGATGCTCGTCGGCTTTTTGTGCGATGACGGACTTCAGTGTCTGCTCGATCCGGGTGTTGACTGAATCGCCACCGGCAGAGGATGTGCCGGGCTTACAGCCCTAACTAAAATGCGCAACTTCAAAAAGCGTCAGCGAGGGATCATGGACGTATCGTGCAGGCAATCGGATCCCTCACTAACGTTTCGGGTTATGAACCCTGGCGTCGTTCTGCTCACAAAAGCCTACGCCACGACTTCTTCGCCATCCGCCAGTTCACGAAAGTCCGGCACCAGGCCTCGTCGTTTCGCATCCTGATCACGAATGACAATCTTTGTCATGTAGACAACCATCAATGTGCCGGCGATCGCGCACAGAATCAGCAACGGAGCTTCGTAGCGCAGAAAGCCGTCTGAATCTCGCGAAAAGAAAACTCCATCTGCCACAATTCCGCCACCTTCTCCTGCATGAAACGTTGCGATGGCGTTATTGCAGAAGTGGAAGGCCATCGCGGGAAACAGACTTCGGCTGTAAACAGCGAGCAGTCCCAGGACGAGTCCCAACAGGGCCGCATTGAACGCCTGCTGTGGAATCATGTGAATGATCCCAAACATCATACTGGAGATACCAACCGCAATCGCCAGTCGACCACCGCGAGCCAGCCCGCTGAGAATAAATCCACGGAACGCCAGCTCTTCGCAAATCGCAGGAGTCACAGCAAAGACAAGCAAAAGCAGCCACGTCGGCTTGTCGCCGGTCTTCATCAGTCCCATCACCTGTCGCGCCGACTCAGGGAGTTCAGGGAATACCTGATGCTCAACCAGAAACTGACTCAGTTCGACGCTGAGCGGATGGGCGACAACCGCCAGGCCAACACCAATCGCCATGGCTGTCATGGACGGCATCCGCAGACGAAATGTGGCCCGCAAACTGGTTGTCAGCAAAACGCCCATGAAGACAGCAGGACAGGCTATCATCGTCAACTGCTGAATCACGATCAGTCGCATCATCGTCAGCCCAGGATCTCCGCGTGTGAGATCCGGCTTCATGTAGGTCATCGCAACAAACTGCAACATCAGAATCAAAATAAAACAAAAGCCGGCCTCTGGTAGAGCAGGGACTGCGTCTTTTGTTCGCAGGAGCTGTCTGAACCACATCCGAATGTCCAACTTCTCGGCTTCACGGAACAGTACATCTTCGCTGTTGTAAAGCTCAATCGCCCACCAAAGCGCTAACATGCTGTAACCAATACTCGAAATCAAAACCGGTATCGCATACACAACCAGATTGCCGGAACTCGCGGAGTTCAGCAGCAGCCCTTTCAGCAACAGCGCCACATTGACGACAGGAATCACGCTGTACAGCGGAGTCATCTCAACGGCCGGCGACAGACAGAACATCGTCAGTCCCATCACGACCATCAGCAACGGCGTCAGATAGTATTGACCTTCTTTTGTTGATCTCGCAAACGTCGCCAAAGCCAGACACAACGCACTGAAGAGAGCAGACAAAGGCAGCAGGAGAATTACCAGCCAGGCCAATGGTGCAAGGCCCGGAAAATCCAGGCTCACTCGATTGGCCACTCCGTCACTCATCACGGCTGACATCTGCTGCCCGGTTAATCCCATACTCAGCAGATTCAGCAGAGCTGTTGCGGTACTGAACAGCATGATTGTGGCAAACTTACCAAGCACCAGTTCAACTCGCTTCGCTGGACTGATCAGCAAAGTCTCCATCGTGCCACGTTCTTTCTCGCCGGCACCAAGGTCAATCGCCGGGTAGAACGCTCCCGTCAACGCCATGATGACCAGCAAGGCGGGGAACATTTTGCTCCACACACTAGCCGCCACCTGTTCTTCTCGCGCGACTTCAATCCACGCTAATCGTGCCGGATGTTGTAACTCTTTTGGCAATCCGGCCTGCTCAAAACTAAATTTCCGAACGGCATCTTCCCACGAATGCAGAGCCTTCTGGACTCGACCAAACGCTACCATCGACTTATCGTCCGCGCTGTTGCGAACGACCAGCACAGGAGGAACACGTGTCGCTGCCGTCTTCGCATTGATATTGGTTGTCGCTGCCGATGAAGTCTGAATCTCCCGCTGCATGACTTCCATCGCGGCCCGATAGCCCTTCGGGATGATCACGAGGACCTGAAAACCGCTGGTCCCGAACTGCTGGCTGATCTCATCCTGAGCGGCCGACAACTTCGCTTCCGTCGCTGCGGCTTCAGCAATTTCATTTGCCGAAGGTACTATGGCATTGGTCTGTGATTCAGACGATGTCTCACCGTTCGATTGCGCGGCAGCATTTGAATTCGCCGGTGCTTCGTCTGCTGGACGAAGCCCATGCAGTCGTTCAATTTTTTCCGCTAGCTGATGAGCAACGGTCAGTAATTCTTCGTCCGTTTTCTCACCACGTCGAGGTCTTCGAACTGACTTTTCTTCGTCACCAGCCTTTTGAGTTCGTTCAGACAGCACTCGGAGTTTTGAGGTCTCTTCCACTCCGTTTTCAAACCATTCCTTACCAATGCCGGACTGGTCCAGCAGAGCAGGAGACGCGGGCAAATCATCAGCATTGAGGATCACAACCACCCGAGGCTGCTCGCTGAAGGTCAGCATCATTTCGACAATGCCCAGACCCAGCATCGGGTACAGCAGCACCGGCAGAATGGTAATCATGAACAGCGTACGTCGATCTCGAAGCTGATCTCGCACTTCGCGAAGAAAGACAAGTCTGATATTTTTCCAACTCATCAAAATCCTCAGGCTTCCGAGTTTTCCCCGGAGTTACGAACCTCTTCTTCACGACGCTGTATCAGGTCAAAGAACAATTCTTCGACATCCGGCTGCTGGTATTTGTCTGCCAGCTCAGGAAGCGTCCCTTCCGCAAGGATCTTTCCTCGATGAATGATCCCAATGCGATTACACAGCTTCTCCACTTCACGCATGATGTGAGTAGAAAAGATAATGCACTTGCCCTGATCACGCAGCAACGCCACAGCCTGCAGCACCGCCCGCGCGACAAGGACGTCCAGTCCGGAGGTTGGTTCGTCAAAGATGATGACGGGCGGATCATGAACAATCGTGCGAGCAATCGAAACCTTCTGTTTCATCCCGGTCGACATCTTGCCGCCCAGCCGATCGCGAATGTCATTCATTTGCAGAACGTTGAAGAGTTCCGTGATCCGAGCCTGCAATTTTTCTTCAGGGATTCCGTAGAGCCGACCATAGTACTCCACCATTTCCCACGCGGTCATGCGGTCATAAATGCCCGTGTTGCAGGACATAAACCCAATGCGGGAACGAACACCTTCCGGGTTGCGAACGACGTTGATACCGTCCACTTCCACAAGACCTCGAGTCGGCCGCAATACAGTACTCAAAATCCGCAGACAGGTCGTCTTGCCTGCGCCGTTGGGCCCCAGCAGTCCGTAGATTTCTCCCGGACGCACTTCGAACGACACATTGTCCAGCGCGCGGAAGATCCCGCTTCTGGGGTCGTCGAATTCCTTGAAGAGTCCCTGAACTCGGATCATTCTTGGCTCACTGACAAACGGGGCCATCAGAAACCTGACGACAAACGCATCACCGCACTCTGAACCTACCACACGTATCTGATGCAGGTTTGAAACAGTCACTGTTGCGTTCGATCTTTAAGTCGTCAGAATCGGAACAATCGATCTGGTCAGCCCTAATCGGCGCAGCGGACTGCTGAGACGGGACGATGAGAGACATCCTGGGGAATGATGACCAATTCCCGAGAGTCATGTCGGATTTTTGAGGATCTGTCGTATCTCGTGTGTTTCGCGAGTATCATCTCGGGCCCGCCGTTTATCGATTCGAGTCCCGAAATCTTGCCGACTTCACCGACCTCACTAATGAGGTCGGGCGTATCATTTCGAATTGCCAATAACATGCCCGCCTCAAGATATTCTTGTTTCCCTTCTATATTGCTTTCTCCGCTGTTCCTTCTCAGCGGTTCGGTACTTGTGGCCGGTGAACCGCCAGCCATCGATCGCTTGTTTCCGCCGGGTGGGCAGCGAGGAACATCCCTCGAAGTCAAGCTGACGGGCAAAGCAGGGGACGGTGAAGTCAAGCTGCACTCAGAAGCGGACAGCATCACGTGGGCGCTCGGTGAAAAACGCGATACGGCCACAATGACCATTGCTCCGACGGCTCGCGGTGGGGTTCACTGGCTTCGCTACAGCAATCCTTCCGGTGCCACAGAACTCAAGCCGTTCGTCGTTGGGCTGATTCCGGAGGTCACTGAGACTGAACCAAACAACAGGATCGCAGAAGCTCAACAGGCCGCATTGCCAGCCGTGACCATTAACGCCGTCTTCGAAAAGGCCCGGGACGTTGATACGTTTGCAGTGCCACTAACAAAGGGTCAGACATTAGTCGCTGCGTTCCTTGGCAACGACATACTCAACTCTCCGATGGACGCGGTGCTTCAGATTTCCAATGCTCGCGGCACTGTAGTGGATCAAAACAACGACGATACCAGCCTCGATCCGCGTCTAACTTTTACAGCGCCGTCTGATGGAACATGGTATGTGCGAGCCTTCGCGTTTCCATCGGCACCGAACAGTACCATCGCATTTGCCGGCGGCGCTGATTACGTCTACCGTCTGACGCTGACGACTCAGCCTGTTGTGGAACATACGACCCCTGTTGTAAAACCACCTGGCGACGGAGAGGTAACTCTGAACGTACACGGCTGGAACCTTGCAGCCTCGACAACGGCTTTACCTGCGGGTTCCAGCACGCTTGATGCCGGCCTCGCCCTGCCGTTCACTGTGCCTGCGTCTGACTTGCCCGTGGTTGTGGAATCTCAATTACCTGCCGAGCGAATACTCACCTTGCCGGTCGCTGTCAGCGGTCTGATTGCTCCGGAAGGCACCGATGCCTACCTGATCAACGCTACGAAATCGCAACAACTGAGCTTTTCCGTTCAGGCGCGAAGATACGGGTCACAACTGGACCCGGTGCTTTCTATTCAGGATAAAGACGGCAAGCCGCTTGCAGAAGCCGATGACATCAATGGTGAAAACCCGGATGCCGAGCTGAGCTTTACCATTCCTGTCGATGGACAATATCGAATTGTCGTGAGTGATCGGTATCAGCATGTCAGCGAGCAATTCTTTTATGTGCTCCGATGCGAAGAAACGAAGTCCTCTTTTGATGTCGAGGTCAAGACGACAGCATTCACGGTGCCGACCGATAAACCATTGGAGATTCCTCTGACGATTAGTCGTCGCAATGGCTTTGCCGAAGCGATCGACTTCAAAATCGAAGGACTGCCGGAAGGATTGACCGCCGAGTGCCCTCGATCAGAGAAAGATGGCGACTCATCCAAGGCGGTAACAATCAAGATCTCCGGCACGGCAAAAGCGTCGTTCTCCGGCGCGATCAAAATCGTCGCCGAATCCGTCGACACAAAACTGCAAAAGCCTGCGTCACTGTCATTGGCCGACCGGACCATCGTCAGCCAGCTGTGGCTTACCGCCGTCACTCCTGAAGCCCCTGCCACACCCGCAGAACCTGCCGCACAGTGATACAATTCTTGTTGCTGTTAACTACTGCTGTCCACGCTGCGATCCGCCGCGTGAAGAAGTGCTGAATTTATTGACCACAGAGAACACAGAGGGGAATCGCAAAGGGAACTCAGAACGCAGGACATTTGAACGCAGAGGGCGCGAAGGTACGCAGAGAGTTTCTTGTTCTTGTTCCTCTCTGCGTACCTCGGCGCCCTCTGCGTTCAAAAAACTCTGTGGTGCACTCCTCTGTGCTACTCCGAGACCTCTGTGGTGAAACCTGCGTTTCAACTGCGTTGTACTACTTACGAGTCCAGCATTTCGGATAGTTGCCGAGCGACAAGAATCGCGTGGTGTAACCGCGACTTAACGGTTCCTAACGGCAGATCAAGAGCCGCAGCGATCTCTGGCTGAATCATCTCATCGACGAAACGCATCAGCAGGATTTCGCGATGGGCGTCGGATAAAGTAGCCAGAGACTGTTCCATATCACTGCGGTCAGATCCCGACGCGACCTGCGGCTCAGCAATCAGCGGCAACTGGTCATCTCTACCACTGGAGCGTTATCGTTTCTTTCGAGCGGCAATCGAAACATTTCGAACGACCGGATACTCCGTAACCTCAGCTATCAACCCTTGCTCTGGCTCTTTATTGGCTGCACAGCTCGCTGACCAATCACCGCGTTCACTTCCTGCATCTGGCCCCAGCGATAGAGCATAAACCCGAGAATA
>CAMAXD010000058.1 GCA_945861975.1 Candidatus Kuenenia stuttgartensis
GGCCAGTAGGCATCATGTGCATCGACGACTCGCAGATGTCCTTTGTGCAGGTGCGACAGCATGCGAATGCGTTTGGCGTCGCGATAACGAAAGACAGCGTAGCCGGTTTCGAGATGGATGTTTTCTACTCGCCACGCAAGAGCTCGTAGATTGAGTTCACGCAGTTGAATCATGCGGCGCGCGGCGGTCGGAATTGGCCCGAACCGATCGCGGAGTTCGGTTTCCAGTTCGCTGAGCTGATCCAGAGTGTTGGCCTGCGAGAGTCTGCGGTAAACTTCAATCTTGAGCTTCTGCTCGGCGACATATTTGTCGGGGATGAAATTACTGACCGGCAATTCGATTTTGCAATGACGCTGATAACGCAGAGGTTGCTTCTTCAGCGATCGAACGGCGTTCTCCAGCAGTTGGCAATACAGTTCGTAACCAACGGCCGCGATGTTGCCGCTCTGTTCGGTGCCGAGAATATTCCCGGCTCCTCGAATTTCCAAATCGCGCATGGCGATGCGGAATCCCGCGCCCAATTCGCTGTACTCTTCGATCGCCTTGAGTCGCCGAGTCGCCTTGGTCGTCACGGCCTTACCTTCTTCGAGAAGCAAATAACAATACGCTCTGTGGCGATCGCGACCGACTCGACCACGAAGTTGATGCAGATCCGCGAGTCCGTAGTTTTCGGCCTGATGAATGAACATCGTATTCGCGTTAGAAATATCGAGACCGCTTTCGATAATCGTTGTCGCCAGCAGGATATCGGCCTTGCCCGTGACGAACGCCATCATCGCTGATTCCAGCTCGTCCTCATCCATCTGACCATGGGCGATCACAAGACTGGCTTCGGGAGCAATTCGCTTAAGGCGTTCTGCGATCTCTTCGATATCATGAACTCGGTTGTGGACAAAATAGATCTGCCCGCCTCGGTTGAGTTCTCGCATCATCGCGCTGCGAACCAGATTCTCGTCGAACCGACCCACTCGTGTTTCAATTGGCACACGATCGCGCGGAGGAGTCGTCAGGCTGCTGATATCTCGAATCCCCAGCAATGACATATGCAGCGTGCGCGGAATCGGCGTGGCGGTCAGAGTCAGCACGTCAACATCGGCACGCAGTTGCTTCAGGCGCTCCTTAACTTTGACTCCGAATTTTTGTTCTTCGTCGACAACCAGCAAGCCGAGATCTCGAAACTTGACGTCTTTGGAGACCAGTCGATGTGTGCCGATCACGATATCGATGCTGCCCTCTTTCAAGCGTTCGAGGATGCGACTTTGTTCAGCCGGTGAACGATAGCGCGACAGCATTTCGACAGTGACAGGGAACTCCGCCATCCGCTGGCTGAACGTGCGAAAATGCTGCTCGGCCAAAACTGTCGTGGGGACCAGAACGGCCACCTGTCGACCATTATCAACGGCCTTGAAGACCGCCCGCATGGCAACTTCCGTTTTCCCGAAGCCAACGTCTCCGCAGATCAGGCGATCCATGGGTTTAGCCTGTTCCATGTCGCCTTTTAAGTCAATGATTGCGGAAGCTTGATCCGGAGTTTCTGTAAACGGAAACGCTTTCTCAAACTCCTGCTGCAGATGCGAGTCTGCTCGACACTGAAGCCCGGCCCTGGAAGCTCGTTCGGCTTGAAGCTGCAGCATGTCCGTCGCCATATCAGAAATGGCTTCGGCAACCTGGTCCTTTTTCTTCAGCCACGATGTGCCGCCATACTTTGTCAGTTCCGGTGTTGTTTTCGCGGGCCCGATGTATTTCTGAACCAGATGAATCAGCGAAACCGGAACGTACACAATCAGGGCGTCGCGAAATTCCAGCAGCAAATGTTCTTCCTGCTGGCCATTAGCACCAGTCATTGCCATGCCGCGATATCGCGCGATTCCGTGAGCCACATGCACAACCAGATCGCTTTCGCGCAGGTCGAGAAACGTGTCGATCGTACGTGACTCGGTGCGACGTTTTCGAGTCGTCGCGCGAGTCGGGGTGCGGGAGAATAATTCGTTGTCGCTAATCACAATCAGCGCGTGATCGAGCAACCGGAATCCTCGCCGAATCCGCCCTGTCGTCAGGCAAATCCGTGATGCCAGTGAAGTCCCTGATGCAGAGTCTGTTTCTGTAATCAACTCCTGCAGTCGGCCCTGTTCGCCCTCGTTATGGCAACATAAGAGGACGGAATCGGATGGTCCCAACAGTTCGGAAAGTTCCACCAGGGCATCGCGGCGACTTCCGGAAAAGCGTTCGACGGCTTCAATCGACAGATGACACGACTGTTCGTAACCATCGACGCCCAGAGCATCGATCGTGACGGAAGAGAATTCCATCAGGCGAGCCATTGTGGCATCAACGCCGTAAAGTCCGACTGGATTGGAAAGCCGCTGCAGATACATGCGGCCTTCACTGATCGCCTGCTGCATATCTGTCAGGATCACGATGGTCTGACGAGACAGCGAATCAATCAGACTTTCGGTTTCTCCGCTGAATAAAGGAGCGGACTTTGGAGCTGCTGATGTTGGTGCATCGCCTGGCCTTGAGTCAGGCGTCGTTTTTTTTGATTTTCCTTTACGGCTTGATGTCGTAGTGCGTGGACCGGAATTTGTTTGCGGCGTTGCGTCAGTGGCTGCGGGGGGAGTCGCCGCCAGAGTTGCCGTCAACGAGATGCTTTTGAGATCCTCCAGACGACGTTGGCTTTCGACATCGAAAGAGCGAATCGATTCGACTTCATCTCCGAAGAGTTCAATGCGAACGGCGTCTGGTTCAGTTGCCGGAAAGATATCCAGAATGCCGCCGTGAATGGAGAATTCACCCGGCATTTCGACAGCGGTTACTCGTTCGAACCCGCGGAGAATCAGCCAGTCTGTGAGTTCCGCCAGTGGAAGATCATCGCCTACAGAAATGGTGCGCGTCGCCGCCCTGATGGAGGCTCGAGTCGGAACCGGCTGCAACAGGGCCGGCAGACAGGTGACGATCGCGGTCGGCATGCGATCGGACTGCGAGAGTCGGCGTACGGCGGAGATTCGTGCAGCGTAGACGGAGTCGCTCGCATCAATGATCTCGGGAAGACTTTCCCAGGCAGGGAACAGCAGGATTCCGGAATTTGGCAGGTCTGTCAGTTCGTCAACGAATTCTTCGGCGTCGCGAATTGTCGGGAGAATAATCAGGTGCGTTCTTGTGGGATCGGCCGAAGAGATGGCCGCGATGCTCAGCGCGCAAGACGATCCCCAGGCGCCGTCGATCGTGGCACTGCGTCCGGAATGCAAAGCCGCGAGGACTTCGGCGAAACCCGGGGAGGCTGCGATCAACGTCGTCAGTTCAGCAAGAGACGATGGTGTCTGTCGTCCTGAACCGTTCATGACGGCGGCATTCTAGCAGCGACTCGCATCAGGCCAATTCGAGTGACCGCGCGAAAACGGCAAATTTCGATACCCAAATGCAAAGACAGCCTCCGACCGTTTTCACAGAGGGGAGGCTGTCAGAAGAACAATTCAAGGCTTTATCGTGTTCTGAGCTTACGGCAAACAAGCCCATTTCAGGTCAGCGGCTCCTTGAGGTGTTTGCCACAACGATTCACCATCAGACCGCTGAGATCACGATCTTGTGCCTATTACGGAACAAGTGCACCGTTAACAATGATCTGACCGTTGTTGGAGTTAGCTGGCATAAAGAAGGCCTGCTCCACCGCTCCGTTGCCACCTGCGTTCTGCAGGATGACGATTCGGTTGTCGACATTGCCGAAGATGCTGACCACGCCAGTGACCTGCTGGAAGATGATTCCGCGTTCTGCTTCGATGCCGAAATCAGAGAACCCGATGCGATTTCCGCTGATCAGGAAGTCGGAACTGGCCGCCGCACGTTCAATCAGAATACCGGTCGCCCCATCCGCTGTCGCTACGATATCGTTGTTCACAATGCCAACATCAGCATCTCGTCCCAGTCGGAGTTTCAGGCCCGTAGGTCGGTCACCCGCGTTGTTGTTATTGGCTCCAGTTCCATCGCTGATGTTAATGTCGTTATTGGCAATCTGGAAGTTAACCGTATTCATGTTCGATGGTCCGTCGATTCGCAGATCCACCGCACCGGCATTCAGAGTCACGTTATTCACGTTGACCTGATTTCGCTGGAATGAAAAGTCAAACTCATCAGTCGTAGAGCGAGTTCGGATCGATACCGCCTGTTGCTGATTGACGCTGATCATATCAAAGAGGTTATCCTCCAGGATCATCTGAGCCGGGCCTGTCCAGTCAAAGATCAGAGCATCATCAAGTGCACTTGAGCCTGTGGGGTCGGAAGTGTCGCTCACATTAAACGTGTTTCTCAGCAGGTCAAAGCGAATAGCGGCTCCGTTCGCGGCAATATTTGACTGTCCAACGTTGATCACACCGGTCGTCGCAGAATCAAAGTCGGAGTCTTCGATCGTCACAATAAACGGGTCTTTCGCCTGACTGAACTGCGTGATCGTGTCGAGGTCAAGTCGTACGGTGTAATCGAGCAGAATCGTTTCTCGGCCGGCGGTCGCACTGTCACCATTGTTGTCAAAGGAGCTGTTCTGAATTGAGAGCCCCATCAGGT
The DNA here is from genome assembly GCA_945861975.1 of Candidatus Kuenenia stuttgartensis. Lineage (GTDB taxonomy): Bacteria > Planctomycetota > Planctomycetia > Planctomycetales > Planctomycetaceae > SXXK01. The sequence continues at coordinate 4,555 of CAMAXD010000058.1, forward strand.
TCTGACTGTCGATACCGCGAATATCCGAATCCTGCACCAAAGACCGTTCGAGGATGAAGTTCTGTTTGGTGCTGTTAGGCAATCCCGGAATTGTTTCGGTATTGCGAATACGGACCCCGAATTCGTTGTCATCAAGTGTCATCGCTCTCAAACGTACCTGGCCCGCATTCTGCAGGAATACACCGGCCGCATCGTTGTCGTCTAACCCGTTGCCCTTGGCTCCGGTAATGATACCGCCGTCACCGGGAACATCGTTGGCGATATTCGGATCGACTTCGAATGTCTTGAGATTGGTCTTATTGGTCTCGACCAGACGAATCCCGTAGTTTGGTGAATTATTACTGGTGACACTTGAGAGAGCGATGTCGATGCCGGACTCTTCGATATTCACGGCGGCCTGATTATCCGACAGGATATCTCCACCTCGAACCACGATGCTGGCATTGTTCAGGCCGAACAGACCAACACCATCAAGTGAGATGATGTCGAGCGTACCGATGTTGATATTGCCGGTGTTGTTGACCAGGTGCATACCAGCACCGCCGGGAAGATTTCCCTGAGCATTGTCAATGGAGACTCCTCCAAACACGATATTGGCCGAGTTGTTCGTTGCGAGAATAGCCGCACTCTGAGACGGAGCTGCAAGATCATTCAGCACTGACGCGATGTCACCGGCCGTCGCGCCGAACTGCACTGCACCGGCAGAGTTTGTGACCGAGATTCCTTCCAGAAGACGCTGAGAAATCTGAGTCTGCCCGAGGAATCGAGCCAACCCGTTGTTGTTGTCAATTCGAACGGAGATGCCATCGGTCCCTGTGATATTCGTGTCACCCTGAACCAGGAATTCGCTGGCGGCATCGTTGTTCGTCAGGAAGACACCTTCAGCAAGGCTGCCCCGGGTGTTAGCACCTCGAATCGTCAACTGATCTCCAAAGGTGACGGATCCATTGGCCAACTGATCATGCACAGAGACGCCAGCCTGTGCTCCGGCCGCACCACCAAGGTCATCGAGCATGACATCGCCATTGAACTCAACATCACCGCTTGAAGATGTTACTTCGACGCCTTCCGCATTTCGAGTTGAGATCAGGACATCATCTGTGAACGAGACTTTCCCGGAAGCATTGTTGACCAGAATGCTCTGCTGGGCCGCATTAGTCACCGTAATCTGCTGGAGCTGAGTACTGGTCTTGCGGAACGTGTAGTTTCCAGCACTGTCAAGAATTGCAATCCCTGTTCCAGTACTGTTCGCAAGGTTCAGGTTGTCCAGTGTTGCTGCGCCGCCTGTATTGTTGCGAATGACAACGCCGAGGCCACCGTCTTCGGTGACCGAGGAGCGAATCATATCGACGTTTCCGCCAGTCATGTTTTCGAGGAGCACGGACTGCTGTGCGGAATCGTTCGTGATTGATGCCAGCAGGAAGTTGTCCGTCGACGAAAATCGCACTGTTCCGGAACCACCGTTAACATGAAACGTAGCGCCGGTCGCCGCGGCATTGGCAATGAGCGTTGTATTGGTGATCGCGGTCGTGCCCGATGTATTCTGCAGGAAGATCGCAGACTGACCGGCTCCCTGGACCAGCGAATCGTTGATGGATGTACCTGTTGCACCATTGCTGAAGATGCCATTGCCCGTCGGATTGTCAATAATGAAGCCTGCGAAGGTGCTGTTATTCGCCATCGTGACCGCATTACCCACTGAGTTGCCAATTGTTGGACGCAGCAGATTTGGATTGGCGGCAAAGGTTGGTGAGTCCGGCAAGGTCAACTGCAGAGGATTCCCGAGCGCAAGTACAGTGACACTCGTTTCCACGTTGCGATTCGTCTGAATCAGACCTTCGCCAATCAACTCCTGACTGGGCAACAGAGAAACAATGTTCTGGGGAGCAGTGGTAAACTGACTTCCCGCATGGACAAAGACAATGTCTGTTCCAGCCCCCAGCCCCTGAGTCAGGCTTGCAAAGGGATTTTCAACCGTGCCATTGAAAGGACCAATCAGATCGTTACTGTTAACGTGAGCAACCGTGAACGGCAGGTTATCATCAGGATTCAGGGCAACCTGTCCAGGAGACTGTGTATCGCTTGTCGATGCCACGACATTCATGTTACGACGGACAGGATCCCGAAACCGCTGAATCGCCGATCGCTTAGTGTGTTCCTGACTTTCGAAGCCACCAAAGTACACGGCTGCGTTAAAACTGACCGTGGTGTCAAACACTTCGTCATTCGTAAGCTTTAATCCAAGCTCCAGCCAGCGACCAATATCGGCCTGCATGCGGGTTGACCAGCCAGCAAAACCGTCGATGTTTTCACCCTGATAATAATAACCACCACCGAAAGCTCGCAAATCGAAGCGTTCCGCAATGTCACCCGGCAACAGAAAGCCAGCTTCCGCGTCAAAACCCTTCAGAGCTTCTGCAAACGTATCAATACGAGTGAACGTAATGTTGTTTCCCGCAAACGCCGCGCTGTCCTGATCGATTCGCTGACCAACGAGATTAAAAGTATCACCAAAAGTTTGATAGTAGTTGCCTCGCATTTCCCAGTCATGTGCGAGGACTTCACCGCCGGCACTCCATTGCTGCAGGTTCGCTCCTGTTAGACCATCATGGTCGTAGTAGCCGTTGCCGCCAATTACAACATCCCAGTCCTGGATGTAGTGGCGATAACCACCGCCGAAGCTCCATGCAAGGTCGCCCTTGTTGGCTCGCAACAGTCGAGAATCGCCAAACAGCATACCATCATTGATGCTGACGTAAGGCATCAGATTGATGTGTGTAATCGATTCCTGTCGCCCGACTGTGCTGCCAGCCATATGGCCACCTCGGAACGACACTCCAAGGCCGTCGGTATTGGAATCGACGACCTCAGAGGCGGAACCGGTTGGGGTTCGGCCGAAGGTAAAGCCACCGTCCTGCGAATAGGCCGTCTGCGAAACAGCCATCAGCGACATTATCGCCGCAGCTCGAGACAGTTTTTTCAGCCAGCGATTGGGGTTTCGAACGATCTTCATGACGTTCCTCAAACCAGGATCGTGATTCGCAATTCATCTCTGAACTGCGAAGACGCAGCACATCCGCCGCGTCGGTCACTTCTTCTCTCTCGAAACTGCAGGAAGACTTTTGAACGTCCTGTTCAAAACACAATCTTCCGCAAGTCCTTTCCGGTATCCGCGCAATGCCCATGGGACAGAACACCTCCACCTTGAGAGACGCGGCGTTTGTAACTGCCGCCTAAAACACGGACAACAGGGCTTCCATAGCGCAGACGGTCAAAAATCTGAACGTCTGCAATGCTCAGCATGTACTTCTGCGGAAATCCGTTTTTGACTTCCTACCCTCGGCAGGTTTCGCCTGTTTTTGAGCTGATAATATTTTCGGCTCAATTGGTGTAGGGTGGTCTTTAGTTCAGTTCCTGAGGCATTTGTTTGCACTGCTCAACGATCAAGGAGAAGAATATGCCACAGATGTGGGACTCCTGATTTTTTCCGGCAAGTGCTCGGCGCGTTTTAGTATCGTAGATGGAAAAGGCTGCATCTTTTTCCCCAATTGCCAACGTCCCACCGGGAAAACGGCTGATTTCCGGGAATCCATTCGCCTGATGCGACCAGCTCGAATCCTTTTTCTGTGGGCAATGTTTCTACAATTTGTCGGAGAAACGCAGGCGTCAGCCGAATTCTCCGCAGCATGACAATCTCGCAGGCAATACAACTAAGAACGCCAGACAAACCCGAGACTGGCTCCCGCAGAGATCCGGGAATACATGGAGAAAAGCGACCGTCAAGGACGCCTGTGCCGGTTTTGTTAGTGCCTCTAAGTCTTCCGTTCAACTCTGAATCGCCCCTGAACTTCATTCCTTCTGTCGGAATCCACTCCATGCATCGTTTTGACCTGATTGATACTGTTCAGCGTTCCCGTTGGCCCATGCTGACCTTGGGCCTCTCTTTCCTGATTCTGTCCATGATGAGTTCCGCAGTTCTTGCAGCTCCACAGGAGGCGGACGTTGGCAGCAAGTCCTCAGACGATAAGCCATTGACGCTTGTGGCCGAGGGAACTCGCCCCCTGCTGACGATCACATTCGCCAGTGCTGACCGCGTTGTTGACGAAGCCAAATACATCTTTGATGCTGCCGGTAAGCCTGAAGCGTTCAAGGTATTTGAAACGTTTCTCAAGGAGACATTGAATGATCTGGAAGGCTTCGATCGCTCGAAACCATTTGGCGTCATGGCGTATCTGCCAGTCGCGTTTCCACCGGCCCCGGAGTTCCTGGCGTTCGTGCCGGTAGCTTCTGTCGAAGCGGCAACCAAACTGATTGAAAAAGCGCCCGTCGTGATTCGTAAAGACGACGAAGAGGGACGTTACGAAGTCATCGGACCGAATCGCACCTTTCCCGTGTTGATGAAAGATGGCTATGCCTTTATGCCGCTGGGAAACAATCCTCCCGAAGAAGCATTGGATCGTGAACTTCCTGATCCGTCCCAACTGTTGGCTGGTCAGGCTCAGCAGTTTGATATCTCCGTTCGCCTTGATGTGGAATCGATTCCGGTTGCAACTCGGACGTTGCTGATGGGGCTGATTTCATCCGGGATTTCCACAACTCTGCAGCAACGCGATGGTGAGCCGGAAGGTGCCTACCGGATTCGTCGCACAGAAGGCGAACGCGGACTGGAAGCTTTACGTATGCTGATCACCGAATGCCAGAAGATCACGATTGGACTGAAGGTTGAACCCGAAGAACAGGCTGTCAACATTGACGTGCTGGTGGATGCTCTGGATGGTTCCAAATTTATGAAGGAGATCTTCCAGTCGACAGAGAAACCAAGCTACTTCATTCCACTGCTGGATGATGACGCCGCCGTTTCTCTGTCGATGTCCAGCATGATGGCGGAACGTGACAAGGTGGCCTACATCGAAATGATGGAAGGTGTGAAAATGGAAGTAACCCGTCTCATCGAGGAAAATAAACTCGGTGCGACGCCGGATGAAAACAGTCCGATTGGTCAGGCTCTGTCAGCCGTTCAGAAAACTCTGGAAGAAGGCCATGTCGACGTTTTCGCTCAGTTCTATCGTGATTCGTCCGGCAAACTGGCAATCGTTTGGGCATCAAGAATTGTCGAGGGAGATGCGATCGCTGCAGGTCTTCTCGATGCGGCAACTCGCCTTCGTGAAGTCGACGATATTCAAAAAGCCGGTGATCTGCAGATCGGTGCTGCCGAACATCTGGGTATTACATTTCATCGCCTGACCTTTGCTGCTCAGCCGCCCGAAGCCGTTGCGGTATTTGGCGATAATGTCGGAATGACTCTGGGAGTCGGCTCAACCGCTGTATGGGGTGTTATCGGTGGCCAGGAATCTCTGACAACGTTGACCAGCGTGATGGACAAACTGGAAGAAGCCATTCAGTCTCCGACGGAACGAAGAACGCCTCCGAATTTTCGAATCATCGTGAACGTGAATCAACTGGTGGAAATGGCGACGATCGCTGACACCGCTGGCTCAAATGCTCGAGCAGCGAAAGAGAAAGAAGCAGCGGCAAAAGCGGCTGCCGAGGCCAGTGTCGATGCTCCGAAAACTGCCCCGGTTGAGGCTCCTGCTGAGGTTGCTCCGGCCGGGCGCAATGGGGGCCGCGAAGCACGTCGAGCCGAGTTCGCTCGGCGTCGAGAACGAGGCGGGAAGATTATGAAGGAAACGCTCGCCGAAGGCGACGATCGCATCGAGATCGATTCACGCCTGACCGAGACCGGTGTTCGCTTGCGAGTTCGGCTGGAAGAAGGTTTCGTGAAGATCTTCGGTCGGCTGCTTGCTGCTCAGATCGCTCCTCAGGAAGACGCTGCTCCGGCCGAGGACACGCCGGCAGATGCGACGACAACAACCTTACAATAGTTGACAGTCGCTTTCGGCTCGAGGCTTTGTGATACAGTGACCGTTGCGGAGACGGGCCTGAGTCGCAGAGCCTTTTTTTGATTCAACGCGAAATCAGGTATGTGATCGCAGCAAATGGAAGTCCCTGCGATTAATCCTGATAGGATCTCAGAGGGTAGTCGGCAACGCCTCAGGTCGCATAAGACGTGTGGAACTTCGGCGAGCGGTAGAGCGTCAGCTATCCGTGTCTCGGCGATTGTGCGCGATGGTCAAGTGATAGAAAACAGAGAGGGACTGACACGGAGGGCTGACGCCCAACCGCTCGCCGGTTCAACTCAATTCCAACAGTATCCCCCGAACGTCATTTTACACAGAGCCTCTAAGCGATGGCCGGAAGTATGCTGTGGGCCTATTCGCGATCCAGTACTTCGATCAGATTGCTGAAGTCATCGGTCCACAGAACCGGGTCTCGTTGGCCCGGCAGAGTTTTTGCTCGAAGCGTGCGATAGATTTCATGCTCCAGTGGCGACTTGTCGCGTGACATCAGCACCCAGCGACTGCCGGGTTCTATCAGACTTTGTGCTCCTGTGATTCGATCAATCACGGGGGCCGTTTCCAGAGTGATCGCCTGCAACTGGGCAGCCTCAGCCAGACCTTCAGTGACACGTCGCAGATCAAAGTGCAGATTTGAAATATGAATGGCGATCAATCCGTCTGGCTTGAGATGCTTCAGATAGACCTCCGCAGCTTCCACAGTGAGCAGATGAGTTGGGACAGCGTCGCCGGAAAACGCATCCAATACCAGCAGATCAAAATCCTGCGGTGATTCGTTTTCCAGCATCAGTCTCGCGTCACCATGAATCACATCAACTGTTGATGGACAGTTTTTCAGAAACGTAAAATACTGTTGAGCCAGCCGAGTTACGTTCTCATTGATTTCGTAAAAACGAAACGTATCACCAGCCTGGCCATACGCGGCCAGAGTTCCGGCTCCTAAACCCACGAGACCAATCTTCAGTGAGGTTTTACGTTCTCGCAGTTGTTCAATCGCCTTTCCGACACCGGTGTTGTAGCCGTAATACATGGTCGGGAAACTCGGGATCCCATTCAGTTGGATGCCGTGAATAATGCGTCCGTGTCGCAGAATGACAGCATCTTCGATCGTGTCATTCTGAACTTCCAGCACACCATAAAAGTTGCGAACCATGGCAACCGCGTTGGTGTAACTTGTCACTGCCGCCGCAAACACCGTCCCCAGCCCGGCGAATAGCAGAATGGCCAGCAGCTTCCACAGCGTTGGCGGCTGCGGTCCATCCTGCAGCCAGCCTCGGTGATCGAAGTACACAATCACCGCAATCACACACGAGACAATCATTCCCAGGGAGTGTTCCCAGAACGCCGGGAAGATCAAGGGTGCCAGCAGTCCGACAAAGAGACCTCCGGCCGCTCCACCTGCCGACAACGTGAGATAAAACGCCGTGAGAAAATCTGCGGATGGTCGCAACCTGGCCAGTTCACCATGACACAACATGCAGATGGAGAACAGGCAGCCAAAATAAATCGCCAGTTGCAATGGCAGCCACGTTCGCGAACCAAAACTCTGCAGCCAGCAAACGGCCAGAGCCAGGATTGCAGTCCCCAAAGAATACCAACCGCGACGATACCAGCGATCACTTTCGAAGCACAGAATAAACGACAACAGATACAGTGACAGTGGTACCACCCACAGAAACGGAATGACGGCCACGTCCTGGCAGACTTCGTTGGTGACAGCCAACAACATGGTGGATGCGACCATGGACAGGATCAGCCAGCGACCAAAAGCCGACTTTGTCGCATTCCCTTTGGTCGCCGCCGACTTCTTCTCCGTGTTGGCGGCAGTAATCCCTGCTTGCGCCTGAGTCGCCTTGTTCTCGACTCTCCCCGAAATCGAACGCATGGCACAGGCCACACAAATCGCTGCAAAAACAAGGTAACCCAGCGACCACGCGTTGGCCTGCGTCGAGACTCTCATCAAGGGTTCAAACAAGAACGGATACGACAGCAAAGCCAGCAAAGAGCCAGCATTCGACAAGGCATACAAGCGATAAGGTGACGCTTTCGGTTGCGCGACACTGAACCATCGCAGCAGCAGCGGTCCGGTTGTCGATAGTACAAAGTAGGGAAGACCAACGGTCGAAAGCAGTAACGACAGAATCCGCCACACGGGCGATTCAAGTCCTGTGGGCTTCCAGTCGATCGACGGCAAAATCTTCAGGAATGCCAGCGAGATCAGCAGAACTCCACAATGAACCAATCCCTGTTGCGGAGGTGTCAAACGCGACGTCACAAGATGAGAATACAGGTACCCTCCGCAGAGCAGCACCTGAAAGAACAACATGCATGTTGTCCAGACGCTCGGAGTTCCTCCGAACCATGGCAGAATTGCTTTACTAATCAGCGGCTGAACCTGAAACAACAGGAACGCACTGACAAAGACAGCGACTGCAAACAGCAGGCTGCCCCAGCGCTGTGAGGCGTGCGTCGTGTGAGCATCGTCTGATGCGGGAAGATTCATGAGTTAACGATGGCCACAAAGATCGCAGTGAGTTTGGTACAGACTCAAAGCCTATACAGAAAGAGAGCCCGGATTTACAAGAAAGCCGGGCTCTGTTGGTAATCTCTAGTTCTTTCGAGCAGTCGCCCATTCATCCAGCATCGCCTGAATGCGAGCCGGATTAAAATCGGCAGGAACTTCGTAGTCCTGATTCGCCTGAAGATCCTTTACGTTCAGATCCTTCGACGGAACGCCGCTTTCCGGAACTGTTCCGTGAGCTGTCCAGACGATGGCATTCAGAACCAGAGTTCGGAAGTCCCGATTTCCCCAGTTCCAGTGATCGTGTCCGCCTGTGAAACCAAAGCCACGGCCTGCGTCTTTGCGCTCACGAGCCCAGGCGACAGTCTGTGGCTCTTTGCGTTCCAGAACCGCAGAACGTACGGCTGGATTGTTGCTGTGAGGTCCTTCAGGTCGTGACAGACTGCCGTCTGCTTTGACGAGAGTGTCTGAAGGAGGCAGCTCGGACAAGACTGGAATCACATCCGCGTTTTCCGCAAATCGCATGTGATAGTACCATTCGTCGTTGACGCGAAATGGCTTCACACCATTGGCGATTGCGTGCTTAGGGAAGCTGTCGAACGTTCCTGTCCAGTGAGGATTCACGGACCAGTCCGTTTCGAAGTAGCCACCAGTCCAATCGAGAAACGCTTCACCCGATGGACCCTTGGGAACTTCAACACCGTAGTGAATGCATCCCATCCCGATGCCGCGGTTCTGAAGAGCCTTCAGACGATCCAACTTGCTGTTGAAAGGATGTCCGCCACCACCGTCTGAGTAAATGATGATTGTGTCAGCATTGTCCAGTACGGAATCATCTTCCGGCCAGCCATTCGTGTAGACGGTCGCTTCAATTCCAATGTTCGCGTTGTTCAGTGCTTCGGCCAGCAGCATGCAGCCGGCTCGATGTTCATGAGCACCATAACCATGGCTTGGCTTGCCAGCGATCAGGGCCACCTTCTTTGGTGCAGGCAGTCGCTTGAGACGAATATTGCGGAACTGCACTTCCATTGCCGGGCCAGCATGAGCCTGCAAAGCCAGGAAACCGGCTGCTCGACGCTCAGCAAGGTCGTTGTCTGTCACATCAACAGTTTTGACATCATTGATGAAGTGCTGAAAATGAAAACCGTCAGCGACAACTCGATACGTGTTCCAGTCTTCCTTATTGATCTTCTTCTGGATCTCATTGGTGTCACCAACGCTGCCAGTGACCTTCTTTTCAAACTTGCCTTCGTTGCGAACCAGCTCGGTCGATTCACCACGCAGCGCAAGAATTCCGCGGTAGCGTTCGCCGTAGAGAATTCCCGAGTACGTATCACCCGCTTCGAAGTCGGCCTGATATCCGCCGATGACCCACTTTTCGTTGGGAACCTCAAAGCTGCGGTATTGAATCCCGGAGTTGCCGTTGATGATTTTATATTCCAGCTCCAGTTCGAAGTTATCCACCTGGCCGCCGCGCCAAATGATGAACGTGTTTCCTTTGAGCTTTTTATCTTCTTCGTTGTAGGTCGTGCCAGTGATGGCACCATCTTTCACGCTCCAGGTCCTGGGATCGCCGTCCCAGCCGTCCAGAGTTTTGCCATCAAACAGAGTTTCCCAGTCATCCGCAGAAGCGGACACTGTTGCCGCACACAGTGCGGCCAATAACAGAGCAATTCGCTGCAATCGCATATCAAATCCCTTGAGAGCATGGTGGAACCCGGCTGATCAGGCAGGCTGCCGCATCCCGGTTTAAGGAGATTTGAACACCGATCGCCACCTACTGCAATCCACCGGAAAAAATCTTTGCATTCTGCCGTAGAACCCTGTCAGGGCTAAGCAATGGGATTCTCGCCGCTCTGAAGTTTCAACAGCTTATTGCTTGTTGTTTCTTCCTGAGCGGCCACTCTTCGATCGTGAACTGCTATTTCCGTTCTGATGAACGGCCTGCTGTCCACCGCCCGGGCCTCCCATCGGAGGTCCAGCGGCCAGTTGCTGGATCTGTTGAGCCGTCAGGATCTGAGCCAACTGCGCGTCGACCTGAGCTTGCAATGTGGCCAGTTGCTGGCGCTGAGCGTCTGTAAGCTGTAGTTGATTCTGTACGAAGTCCGGCAGGATTTCACCCGGTCGAGGCGGGCCGCCATGTCCACCACCACCCTGACCACCACCACCCTGACCACCACCACCCTGACCACCACCGCCCTGACCGCCACCACCTGGTCCTCCTCCGCCCTGGTTGCGTATCGCGCCCATCAGTTCTTCACGAGTTATTGCGCCGTTGCCGTTGACATCAGCCTGTTTCAGCATCTGTTGTAATCGAGGGTCGGTGACTTCCGCCGGTGTCAATGCTCCGTCGCCGTTTGCGTCCAGTGACATGATTTGCTGCAACATCCCTTCCGGACCGCCACCATTGCCGTGTTGTCCTGGAGGACCGCCCTGACCAGGAGGCCCTTTTTGTCCACCGGGGCCGCCTGGTCCGCCGAAACCTTTACCACCTTTTCCCGGAGGATCATCGCCGTTACCTTCGAAGCCCTGACCACTGCCACCCTTTCCACCCTGACCGCCGTCGGGTGGTCCAGCGGAGGACACATGAACGAGACTCAGAACCAGTCCTGCGCACAAACAGACGACGAATGATCTCATGTGAAAACTCCCCGGTTATTCTCTGCATCGAATGAATTGAGGCTGAATGTGCGCGGGATTTTTTCTGAAGTCAGTCTCAATCGTGCGCCGCGCACAGAACAAACAGGCCCGATAAGGTCTTAACGAGTTTTCAATACAAACCTCCGCTGGAAATCTTTTGAGAATTCTCCAGTTGCGTGCAGTGGTATACGATCCACGCTGTCTGAGTCATCCGTACGATTTATGAAAGATTCCAACATGCCTTCCTGCATTCTTGCGCTTGATCAAGGGACCACAAGTTCCCGGGCGATACTGTTTGGACAGGATGGCTCAATTCTGGCGGTCGCTCAAAAGGAGTTTACTCAGTTCTTTCCTCAGCCGGGCTGGGTCGAACACGATCCGGAAGAGATCTGGACGACTCAACTGGCCGTTGCCAAAGCCGCACTCAAGAAGGCAAAAGTCTCCGCCGCCGATGTTGCTGGTATCGGGATCACGAATCAGCGTGAAACGACCGTGCTGTGGAATCGTCGGACCGGGCAACCGATTCATAACGCGATTGTCTGGCAGGATCGTCGCACAGCTGGGCTTTGTGATCGACTAAAAAAGAGTAAGAAAGCCGACGACTTTCGCGAACGAACCGGGCTCGTGATCGACTCATACTTTTCCGGAACCAAGATCGCCTGGATGCTGGAGAACGTTCCCGGTGCTCGGGAATTGGCCAAAGCCGGCGATCTGGCTTTCGGCACGATCGATTCGTGGCTGGTCTGGAAACTGACCGGTGGCACGGTGCATGTGACTGATGTGACGAACGCCTCTCGCACCATGGTCTGCGATATTCACAAGGCCGAGTGGGACGATGATCTGCTGAAGGCTCTGAAGATTCCTCGCAGTGTGCTGCCACGAATCTGTTCTTCCAGCGAAATCTACGGTGAGACGACGAAAGCTTTGTTCGGGGCGCCAATTCCAATCGCAGGGATTGCCGGCGATCAGCAGGCCGCGTTGTTTGGCCAGATGTGTACGAAGCCCGGCATGGTGAAGAACACGTATGGCACCGGTTGCTTCATGTTGATGAATACCGGGACGAAACTGCGTACATCGAAACACAATCTGCTCACCACAATTGGCTGGAAGATCGGCAAGGAGACTGAATACGCTCTGGAGGGAAGTGTGTTCATCGCCGGGGCGGTCGTGCAATGGCTGCGAGATGGCTTGAAGATTATTCGCACGTCGCCGGAAGTTGAGCAGCTGGCCGCATCGGTGCCGGATAACGGCGGAGTTTATCTGGTTCCGGCTTTTGCGGGACTCGGAGCTCCGCATTGGGATCCTTATGCCCGCGGAATCGTTGCTGGTTTGACTCGCGGAGCCACCGGCGGACACCTGGCCAGAGCAGCTCTGGAATCGATTGCTTATCAAGTGGCCGACGTGCTGGATGCGATGCGAGCTGATGCCGGGATCAAGATTACCTCATTGCGAGTCGATGGAGGTGCGGCGACGAACAACCTGCTGATGCAGTTCCAGGCCGATATGTTGGGAGTTCCTGTTGTCCGTCCGAAGATTTTTGAGACGACCGCATTGGGCGCCGCGTTTCTCGCCGGACTCGCGACCGGGTTCTGGAAGAATCGAGAACAACTGGCGTCGCAATGGCAGATTGATCGTACGTTTGAACCCTCCATGCCGAAGTCTCAGGTTGAAGCACTTCGTCATGGCTGGAACAAAGCGCTGGAGAGATCAAGGGAATGGGAACTTGGTTAGGGGGGCCTTTGAATTTGTCTGGCAGCATTGAAGACCTTCTCTTCGCGCCTTTGCGTCTTCGCGTGAGTCATTTTTTTCACGCGAAGGCGCGAAGACGCGAAGGGAATCACAATCAGTGTTGGCGTCTGGGGTTGGTCTCAAGGCAACCGGGGACTTGTCGCTGGCTGTTTTTTAGTATTGAAGACCTTCTCTTCGCGTCTTTGCGCCTTCGCGTGAGTCATTTTTTTCACCCGAAGACGCAACACGCCGCTGGGATTGATGGATTGATCACATGAACCGTACTGACATGATTGTCGCTCTGGATGACTGCGGCAGTCCATGGGATGTCATCATCATTGGTGGAGGAGCGACAGGACTCGGCGCGGCGGTTGAGGCGGCTTCGCGAGGTCATCGCACGGTGCTTGTTGAGTCGCACGATTTTGCTCAGGGAACCTCCAGCCGTTCGACCAAGCTGATTCATGGCGGAGTTCGCTATCTGCGTCAGGGGCAGATTGGCATGGTGCGACACTCGCTGCTGGAACGCCAACGATTGCTTCAAAACGCGCCGCATATCGTGCATTCCCTGGACTTTGTGTTGCCAACCTATCGTCGCGGTGCTCGTACGTTCTACTACGCTGGCATGAGGATTTACGATCTGCTCGCCGGGCAGCTGTTTAACGGTCGAGCCCGCCGCTTGTCGGTCAACGAAACCGTTCAGCAGCTTCCCAACTTGCGAAGTGAAGGGCTGCGTGGCGGAGTTCTCTATGCCGACGGGCAATTCGATGATACTCGTCTGGCCATCACATTGGCTCGCACAGCCGCCGCTAAAGGAGCTGTCGTCGCGAACTACATGAAGGTTGAGCGACTAATTCGCCACGGCATGAAGATCTCCGGTGTTATTGTGCGTGATCAACTGACAGGACGCGAGTATTCACTGGCGGGACGAGTCGTCCTGAATGCGACTGGAGTTTTCGCCGATGCAATTTTGCAGATGGATGAAGACTCCTCGGGAGATGCAGCGAGCCGTTCTCGCGAGCATGATTCACGACCGCTGATCACTCCCAGTCAGGGATCTCATCTGGTTCTCGATGCCGATTTTCTGCCCGGTTCGGCCGCATTGATGATTCCGGAAACGGATGACGGACGAGTTCTCTTTGCGATTCCATGGCACGGCAAGGTTTTGCTGGGAACAACTGATCTCGCCGTGCAGGAAGTGCAACGAGATCCTCAGCCCGGCCGTTCAGAGATTGATTATCTGTTGAAACACGCGGGACGATATTTGAAACGCAGCCCAGTGGAGTCCGACGTGCGATCGATGTACGCGGGACTCAGGCCTCTTGTCGGAGCCAAAACCGGCACGCAGTCGACGGCCAGTTTGTCGCGCGAACACATCATTCATACGTCTGAAGGTGGTTTGATCACCGTCATCGGTGGCAAGTGGACCACGTATCGCCAGATGGGCGAAGACCTGATCAATCGTGCGGAGCAGACCGGTGGACTGTCACGCAAACCTTCAATCACAGCGGGGCTTCAACTGCACGGATCGGAGAAATCCTCGGCCGATTCGTTTGCCGCGTCCAATCTGCGGATTTATGGCAGCGATGCGAAGACCATTTATGAGTTATCTCAGAGTCGGCTGGAGTTGAATGCTTTGTTGCATCCTCGATTGCCGTATCTTGCTGCCGAAGTGATCTGGGCTGCGCGTGACGAAATGGCCGTCACTGTCGAAGACGTTTTGGCGAGAAGAACGCGAGCATTATTCCTTGATGCCGCTGCGACCGTTGAATGTGCACCAGTGGTGGCTCGGTTAATGGCCGGCGAATTGAATCAGTCCGCAGAATGGGAGCAGCGACAGGTGACGCAGTTTCGCACACTGGCGGAGGGGTGCGATCTGCGTAATGCGCTGTGACAATGGGAGAAAGAGGTCTATGCAAAAAGAGGCGTCCTGCCTGAGAATGTTGGTTCTCACACTAACAAACCAGGAAGGAACACCTCTCATGGACGATCAGGTTACAGCAGGAGCGTTGGT
>CAMAXD010000059.1 GCA_945861975.1 Candidatus Kuenenia stuttgartensis
CAACTGCCTGCCAAGAGGGTCATTTGGCTGCTTGTGAGTATTGAGGTTGAATCGGGGAATAAATCACGGCCTCGGATATTGATTTCATGCTGACAGAGTAATCCAGCTACCAGTGTGTGTAATCCAGCTACCAGTGCGAGTAATCCAGCTGCCAGCGCGGTCTCACCCACCCGTCCTTCGTTGAAGTCCGGAATGTACATGCGAAGTTCTGAAAGACACACTCTCCAGCTTTGGTCGTGGCTGCTTGCAGCCTTGGCCACATTCTCAGGCATGGCGATCGTGCATGCGGTCGATGAACCCAAAGCGGTCCTCAAAGAGATCCCTTTGCCGCCGCCCGATCGGCCCGCTCCGGGTTCGATTCGTGTTGAGAATGGCATGATCTTCAGCGGGATGTATTCCAAGGCGACGACGCTGGCGCCAATTCGCCGCGGTGGAGGACCTCTGGATCGCCCCGATCAACAACTGGAAATGCGACTGATCGACCAGAAGGCTCGTGAGATCTATGTTTCTGGTCGCCGCGCGGAACCTCCCGTGGCGAATAACCTTGTCTGGCCGAATTCGGTCTTCGTGATTCCGCAAAAGCGAATCTCACGCAAAGTCATGCCGGAAGGAATTCCGACCCTGGGGCCATTCGATACGAACGGTGTCTCCCGAGGAACTTTACACCGCCCCAACGGCCGAAAGGACGAGATCGTCGTTGGCATCGTCGCGGTCAATGAATTGTACGCGGAAGTCTCCTGTTTGACGCACGACTGGAGCTACAGCATCACTTTTGACTCAATTCCGCGACAGCACCTGGCTGACATTCTGAGCCACGTCGAGAATTTCCGGGATCGCAATGTGCGTCTGGATCTCGTCAAAATGCTGATCAAGTCCGATCGACTGCCGGAGGCCGGGGCGGTCTTCTCATCGCTCCTGATCAACTTCCCCGAACTGGCGAATTCTGAAGAGCAGAGGCAGATCCGCGAGGAGATCGCTCGTCAGATTACTAAGGAGCTGGAACAACGTCGGGATCTGGGTCAACACAAGCTGGCGGCGAATGGGGCTCGAGTTTTGACTCGGAACAATTTGACTCCCGAGACCGTCGTTCGCGTTGAAAGGCTTGAGAAAGATTATGAAGCGATCGATCAGCGGATCGAAGCTGTTCGCGCCGGACTACCAGAACTCGTGGCCGGAATTGAAGATGATCAGCTTCGTGAATCCGTAACGCTGATCAGCCGCACCGTGTTGGGAGAAATTAATCCTGACACGATCGACCGTTTCGCTGCGTACGAGATTGTGGCGAGCACTCCCGGAGATATCCCGCCGGATGAAATTCTGGGAATGGCGTTATCCGGCTGGCTGCTGGGGGCAGAGAACACCGTTCGTAATCTGAACGACGTGGTGTCACTGTTTGAAGCCCGCGAGCTGCTTCTTGATTACATGAGCACTTCACCCGATGAATTGGCCGTTCGTCAGGCTCTGGCTCAACGAATCTCCGGGCTCGAAGGAGTGGGCGTTGAACGCGTCGCCGCGATGGTGAAACTCCTGCCTGCCTTTGCGGAACTACAGATAGAGTTTTCTGATCCCGCCGCAGGTGGAAGTTTTGACCTGGAGGCCACCGAGTCTTCTCTTGGAGCCGTCGGGCGTGTGCCGCCCGAATATCACGAAAGCCGACAATATCCTCTGCTAATTGCGTTGCATGGCCCCTTTGATGATGCTGCACGCAATTTGAGCTATTGGCAGGGACTGGCCGAGAACAATGGCTATATTCTGGTCGCACCGGATTGGTCAAAGAAACCAGATTGGTCAACGAAACCAGATTTGTCAAAGAAACCAGATTGGTCAAAGAAGACGGACGATGAGTCCAATGTTCCGCCGACCGCCTATGCGACTTCAGCCGAATTTCACCGCCAGTTTCTGGGGCTGATTTCGCGAATAAAGCAACATCTGCGTATCGACGACGATCGGGTTTTCATCGCCGGGCACAGTTTCGGCGGCGATGTCGCGATGGATCTCGCGGCTTCGCATCCAGACCTTTTCGCCGGTCTGATCTCGATCTGCGGAACGGGTTCTCGGCATCTGCAGTGGACCGCTGTCAATGCGATACAAATGCCGTGGTATGTTGTGATCGGAGACGCTCAGGGCGGTTGGTTTGACCGTATGGGGCCGCTGACCGCCAAGCTATTTCGCCGCGACACCGAAATGAAAGTCGTGTTTGATACGACCTTCGTCAAGTATCCCTCGCGCGGGCTGGAGATTTATCACGAAGAGTTCCCCAGCATCTTCGACTGGATGTCTCGGTATCGTCGCAATCTCGCCCCGGAGAAGATTTATGCGAACGTGCTACGAAGCACCGATCTGCACTGGTCCTGGGTCAAACTCAAGGGGCTGCCGCCGCAACTCGCACAGCTCGATAATGAAACGCCCGCGCCAAACGGGACTTATCGTCCGGCGGAGCTGAATCTGCAAAGCGATGATTCAAATCTGATTCGGATCAGATCAACTCCCTCGGATGTGTCAATCTTCCTGTCGCCGGATTTGAAGAATCTGAATCTGGAAAAACCGATTCGCATTCATAATGGACGGAAGATGACGTCCGTCGATTATGACCCAGAAGTGAGTCATCTGCTCGAAGAACTCTATGCTACCGGAGACCGGTCACGTCTTTGCCACATGCGCGTAGATATCCCAAAGTGAAGAATTGGCCATTCCGTACAGAAGCCCTTACGGCGACCGATTTGCGGGACAATGGCTCTTCACTGCCTACAATGTAGCAACGCAAGGGATTCCGGGCGTCTGATCCCAAAATAGGCGATAGCGGAGCCGCTGTGATCGCTGGAACCGGACCAAGGCGAGCGTTTGTGGAGTATAGAAATGGCCTTAATCATTGACAAAGATAGAGAATTGAGCGCTAATCGCTTCCCCTCGCCTTCCGCCCACCTAAAGACTCACAAAAAGTCGCTGAGGACTCTTATGCCTCCTGGCTCTCTGCAAATTTGTCGGTCAATGCTGCTGCTGACAAGCTTCTTGTCTTTCGGCTTCAATGATGTTGTGTCGGCCGATGATCGGGTTGACTTCAATCGGGAGATTCGGCCAATTCTTTCGGACATGTGCTATAAATGCCATGGCCCGGATGCTGCCGAACGCAAAGCCGGCTTACGATTGGATGGTCATGCTGGAGCCACGGCCAAGCTGGAATCCGGCTTAACGGCGATCGTGGCGGGAAAGCCCGAAGAAAGTCATCTGATTGCTCGCATCACGGCATCCGACCCGGATGTGATTATGCCTCCGCCGGAGACAGATCGTAAGTTGACGGCAACTCAGGTTGAACTATTGACGCGCTGGATTCAGCAGGGTGGCGAATACAAAGGCCACTGGTCGTTTATTCGTCCGGAACGCCTTGCTCTGCCAGCGATTAGTTTGGAGAACTGGGCTGCAAATCCGATCGACCGCTTTGTCATGGCGACGCTCGATAAGGCCGGTCTGAAGCCATCGCCTCAAGCGGATCGCTACAATTTGATTCGTCGAGTGACTCTGGATCTGACAGGACTGCCGCCCACGCCTCAGGAGGTTGATGCATTCGTCAACGACTCCAATCCTGATGCTTACGAGAAGCTTGTTGATCGACTGTTGGCCTCTGGTCGTTACGGCGAACAGATGACTCGCTAGTGGCTGGACCTTGTTCGTTACGGAGATTCCCACGGACTGCATCTCGACAATGAACGTGCCTTGTGGAAGTATCGCGAATGGGTGATCGGTGCCTTCAATGCCAATAAACCGTTCGATCAGTTTACGATCGAACAACTTGCCGGCGACCTGCTTCCGAATCCGACGATTGATCAGCAAATTGCCACCGGTTTCAATCGCTGTAATGTCTCGACGAGTGAAGGTGGATCGATTAACGAAGAAGTTCTCGTCCGTTATGCGGTCGACCGAACCGAAACCATGTCGACAATTTTCATGGGGATGACGCTTGGTTGTGCGGTATGCCATGACCATAAGTTTGACCCTGTTTCGCAGAAGGAATTTTACCAGCTCTTTGCCTTCTATAATGCGTCAGCCGACGCGGCGATGGACGGAAACGCGTTGGCGCCTCCGCCAATAATTAAGGTGCCAACGGCCGAACAAACGGCAAAGCTGAGTGAACTTGATCAGAAACTCACCGTGACGCGGGAAGAACTCAACAAGGCTCTCGCGAGCGTTGAATACGTTGATCCAGGAGCCGGTACAGTCGTCGCGGCACCTGAGCCTGCTGATTATATCTGGGTGGAAGACGATGCTCCGGCCGGAGCTAAGCTGGAAGGCAATAGCCCCTGGGAATTTGTGATGGCTCCTGAGCATCCTGTCTATGCCGGCACCAGATCAACTCGGCGTCAGGCTGATGCCATGAGTCAACATTTCTTCACCGGTGCCGCACCGACGTTGAAAATTGGCGAAGGTGATACATTGTTCGCCTACTGCTGGATTGATCCAGCAAACCCACCGAAGACGGTGATGCTGCAGTTCAATGACGGCAACTGGAACCATCGCGCGTTCTGGGGTGAAGACACGATCGCCTTTGGTACCGGAGATGCGCCCGAACATCGCTCAATGGGGCCGCTGCCCAAAGCGGGTGAATGGGTTCGTCTGGAAGTCAACGCGGCTCATGTTGGGCTTCCGGCCGGTACAGAACTGAATGGCTGGGCGTTTACTCAGTTCGGTGGGACCGTTTACTGGGATCATGCCGGCAGCCTGACCAAAACTCTGCAGGGCAGTCAATCATTTGAATCTCAAGTGGCCTGGGAAGCGGTGGATAAGTCTGTTGAGAAGTCCGCAGTGCCTCAGCCAGTTCGTGATGCAATCAAGGTCGAAGTCGACAAACGAACTCCAGAGCAATCGAAGCTGATTCGCGATCACTTTGTGCAGTTCATTCATCCCAAAACTCGACTGACGTTCGAGCCGCTGCAGAAGCAGATCGATGAAATGACCACGCAGAGGAGCGAGACCGACGCGGCGATTGCGATCACAATGATCATGGCAGACCTGCCGACACCGCGTGAGACCTTCATACTGAAACGCGGCGAATACAACATGCCCGGAGAGAAGGTCGAAGCGAACGTACCGGCTGTCTTCCCACCGCTGCCTGCTGATGCTCCTCGAAATCGTCTGGGGCTTGCGAAATGGCTGACGGATCCGTCCCATCCGCTGACCGCACGCGTGGCTGCGAATCGTTACTGGCAACAATATTTTGGCGTCGGACTTGTGAAGACAGCAGAAGACTTTGGCCTGCAGGGACAGTGGCCGACGAATCCGGAACTGCTGGATTGGCTGGCTGTCGAGTTTGTCGAGAGCGGCTGGAACGTCAAGGCGTTGCAAAAGCTGATTGTGATGTCGTCAACGTATCGCCAGTCTTCGCGAGTTTCCCCGGATCTGCTTCAGATCGACCCGAATAACGACCTGTTGGCACGTGGGCCTCGTTTTCGACTGGATGCGGAAGTGGTTCGTGACAGCGCGTTGTCGATGAGCGGTCTGCTGTCGGAACAATTTGGTGGAAAGAGCGTCAAGCCTTATCAGCCCGATGGAATCTGGGAGGCCGTGGCGTTCGTGGGCAGTACGACTCAGTATTACAAACGTGATGCCGGCGAAGCACTCTATCGACGCAGTCTGTACACGTTCTGGAAGCGAACTGCACCGCCGCCGTCGTTGATGGCTTTCGATGCTCCGTCGCGTGAGACCTGTGTGGCTCGTCGGGCAAGGACGAATACACCGCTCCAGGCTCTGGTGCTGATGAATGACGAGCAGTACGTCGAGGCGTCTCGGAACCTGGCGGCTCGAATGATCAAAGAGGGCGGAGACAATGCGGCTTCTCAACTGACACTCGGCTTCCGCGTCTGTACAGCGCGCGTGCCATCCGGGCATGAGCTGAGCATATTGGAAAAAGTCCATGCAGAGCAATTGGCTCACTATCAGGCGAATCCGGCGGAGGCGGAAAAATTGCTGGTCATCGGGGCATCACTGCGTCCGGAGGGAATCGATCCCGCCTCTCACGCCGCGATGACCATGATGGCGAATCTGCTGCTGAATCTGGACGAAGCCATCACGAAAGAGTGACTCGTTTAACGGCAAGCCGCAGGCGACTACGTTCATTCTAAACTCTTGCATCAATCCAACAACGGAGGGCAGGATGATTCACGGATACCATCTGATCCTGCCCATGTACGGTTTCTGGCTTCCGAATGATCCCCGAGGTTCATGGTCCGATTTTGTGCGGCGTTGGGAACTGGCAAGATTTGGCAAGGCCTCGCCAACACTGGAGAGAAAATCAATAGATGAATTATCACGAGTCGACAAGGCTCGCGGAGAAGCTGCAAAGAAAGCGTTGAAGTATCCCGCCGTCTCAATCACTGGTGGGCAAGCTGTTTCGATTGCTAAAGGATTTGCGTCGCAGGTAGTGAAAAGTGGATATACGATTTGGGCTGCAACCATATTACCTGAACATACTTACCTTGTGGTTGCCCGCCACCACTATGGAATTGAAGCGATCGCGGTTCAGTTGAAGGGGGCAGCCACGCGAAGTGTCATCCAGGACCTGTGTCATCCGCTGGTTGAGTTTGCGGAAGAAGGCAAAAGGCCTCCTCGGATGTGGTCGAACGGACAATGGAAGGTGTATTTGGACTCTGAACTGGCTGTTGAGAATGCAATTCAATACGTCATCGACAATCCAGTGAAAGAGAATAAAAAACGGCAGGTCTGGAGTTTTGTTACGCCATTCACCGGCATCACAAAGAATGCCTGGGTCAACGATCACTAAGAGGGCACAGTCGCCTGCGGCTTGCCGTTAAACGAATAACAGGGTGCTACTATGAATCCGTTTGCCCAATATGCTCTCCAGCAGACTCGCCGATACTTTTTTGGCCAGTCAGCGGCTGGTCTCGGGACTGCTGCACTGGCGTCGGTCTTGAACCCGAATCTGCTTTCGGCCAACACGCCGGTCAAAACGTCATTCGGTGAACTGCCCCGCCTGCATCATTCACCGGCCGCCAAACGAGTGATCTGGCTATTCATGGCCGACGCACCGTCGCAGTTGGACTTGTACGATTACAAGCCGAAACTGGCGGACTTCTTTGACAAGGATCTGCCGGAGAGTGTTCGCAATGGTCAGCGAATCACAACAATGACTTCGGGACAGACGCGTCTCCCGTGTGCTCCGTCGATTTTCAAATTCGCGCAGCATGGTGAGCATCGAGCCTGGGTGAGCGAACTGCTGCCAAATATCGCATCGATCGTGAACGATATCTGCATCGTGAAAACGATGCATACCGAAGCGATCAATCATGACCCGGCGATCACCTACATTCAGACCGGAAGTCAGTTGCCTGGCCGACCGAGCATGGGGTCGTGGGTTTCTTACGGACTGGGCAGCCCCAACAAAGATCTGCCGGCGTTCGTTGTACTGCACTCACGAATTCCCGGCGGTGCTCAGACGCAGGCGTTGTTCTCACGACTGTGGGGCAGTGGCTTTATGTCGACTCGTCATGCCGGTGTCGCTCTGCGATCATCAGGCGATCCGGTGTTGTATTTGTCGAACCCAAGCGGTGTCGACCCTGCGACTCGCCGACGAATGCTGGATGGGCTGGCCGAACTCAACACGGACCGACTGAATACTGTTGGCGACCCGGAAATTGCGTCACGTATTTCTCAGTACGAGATGGCATTCCGCATGCAGACTTCGGTCCCGGAGCTGACGGATATTTCCGATGAGCCTCAAAGCGTTCTGGATATGTACGGGCCGGAGGTCAAGGAACCCGGAACATTCGCCTACAACTGCCTACTGGCACGCAGAATGGCGGAACGAGGCGTGCCGTTTACTCAGGTCTTCCTGCGTGGGTGGGATCATCACGGCGGTCTGCCAAATGCGATTCGCGGAATGGCTCCGGCCTGCGACCGCCCTAGCGCAGCGCTGGTGAAGGATTTGAAGCAGCGAGGCATGCTGGACGATACTCTGGTGATCTGGGGCGGAGAATTTGGCCGCACCGTTTACAGCCAGGGAACGTTGACGAAGGACAACTACGGTCGTGACCATCATCCTCGCAACTTCACGATGTGGATGGCGGGTGGTGGCATCAAAGGCGGACAGGTTTACGGCGAGACCGACGATTTCAGCTACAACGTTGTCGATAAGCCGGTGCACATTCATGATCTCAACGCGACAATCCTGCATCTGCTTGGTGTGAACCATGAACAGCTCACGTATCGCTTCCAGGGCCGTGACTTCCGGCTGACGGACGTGCATGGAACTGTGGTGCGGGATATTCTGCGAGGATAGCCGGTACACCGCTCACGGACATAAATTCACTCCATATCCTGAGGCACAGGGATTGTACGAGCCACTCGGAAACCTTGTGAGTTGTCCTGAATGATCACGCGCATGGAGGAGACTTCAGCCGCGTTCTCGTAGTTGCTGCTCCCGAATGCCGCACCACCCATCATCGCTCGTTCAAGGGGTTGGCCACCTTCACTACGATTCCCGGGGTTGCTGTCATTGCATCGCTCAGCAACGTTTCCCTGAATATCAAACAGAGCGAAATCATTTGGGCGGAGTAGCCCAATCGGTTTCAAGACGACAATCTCCGTCCCGTCGGAACGCAGGACAGGAGCCCCGATAGAACGCAGATACTCAGACTTGTGTCAGAATCCAGTACACAACATCGTAAGACGCTCCGCTGGAAAACGGCCTTTCGCCAGTCAGCATTTCATATATCAGAAAACGCCGGCCTGCGACTCCACGTTTTGGTCAGACTTATCATTCAACAAGAAGCCACTCAATTCCGGCGGTTTCAGAATCCCGTCTCTTGCCTCAAAATCTTCAGTAACGAATGTTGACGAGGAACTACAGAGTCAGCCTGAAGCCGGTGGTCGCAGAAATCCCCAGGTCGCAGCGAGCGCGTCAGCGGCTTCTTCAACGTCAAGGATCTCTCCCCACGGGCCGTTGCGAAGAAATGCATGAGCAAACTCATGAGCGATCACATAATGCGCAAAGGCTTCGGAGCAGTGCGACAGTTTTGTTCGCAAAACGACGCAACGCGTTCCGCTTCCAATCGGTCCCGGGGTTGGCATCCACAGAGTCCAACCCTGACCGGGCACGAAATTATCGATCGTGACTCGGAACCGAGGATCCTCCACGAAATCCTCTTGCACGTGTGCCGGAATCGCATGGAGTACCGAGAGAACTCGCTCACGCAGCTCCGGAAAGTCGGCCAGGTCAATAATCAGTGAGGAAAAGATCGGCGAGTCCTTCCGGATAATTTCGCGTCTGGAAACATTGTACACACAGTCGTTGATCCGATCGTTTAACGTTTTTTTTGACGTACGTCCAGTGGGAGAAGGTTCTCCACAGCAAGCCGACTTCGATTGCACATCAATTGTGAAGTCTTTGCCTCAGGTGACTTTCCCGCTCAGTGAACGTGAAAATCGCAAAGGCAGCGTCAAGGTGAAGTCGATTCGCCGCAGGGCAACGTCCAGAACAAGCAGCAGTGCGGAAAATGTCAGCAGCCATGGCCAAAGTTCCGTCGGGCGAGTCGTCCGGATTCCGGGACGATCAAAGATGTCTTTCGCAGGAGGGTTAAAGCGGCCGCCGGAGATCGTGGAGATTTCCCGGAGCAAGGCGTCATTCGTCGCCTGAATTCTCAGCTCATCGTTATACCCCACCATGAGTCCTCGGCTTTGACGAGAAATCACCTGACCGTCTTTCTTCATTGCGATCTCAAGATTGTACGCGCCGGAAATCGACGAATCGAATTCTCCGCTATATCGTCCTGGAGCCATCTGCGGCAGAGTTAAGGGCGTGCGTTTTAGCTGCGGATCGATAATCGTCACTTCGACCTCTGACTGATTCAGGAATGCTCCTGCTTCGTTGACCGCATCAATATTCAAATGCGTTCTGAGTCCGTCTCTGACGGTATCGATCTGGATTCCCTTCGATTCACTTTTTCGCATGGTTTGGCGAACAACCTGAGTCCAGAACTTTCCGTAGCCGGGCCATGCCAGCCATTCTGCGGCCCAGCGACTTTTGGCATCAGATGTAAATGCGGCGGTCATTCCCAGGCCGTAACGCCACCACGCCAGCAAAGGGTCGCCTTTTTCGGTCGCCAGAATCACTTCACAGGTCGGCTTCGGACGAGTTGTCACATAGCCCAACAGAAACGGAGCGGACTCCATATCCAATTCCGCTAAAGCGCGAGTCGCACGGATGACCTGCGGAACGAATGGTTGTTCGTCAATTGCGGACTTGCTGGCTGTCATGGTTTCTTTGGCAAAGATCTGCGGCACCTGTGATGGATCTTCAGCAAGGTAATATCGCCCCTTGCCAATGCGGGCAATCGATTCCAAAATCGCCGGATCTGTCGCACCTTCTCCCCCGATGGCCACCGTCGACACGGTGATCTTTGCGGCCGCCATTTGTTGGGCGAGCCCCTCGAAATCACCGGAATTGGAGATTCCGTCGGTGAGCATGATGACGTGCTTCAGCTTGGCTGATGTTGAGTTGAGCATTTCAAACGACATCTCCATCGCGGGATACATGCTGGTTCCACCTCCGGAAGTCAGTTGAGAAATCTCATCGCTGATTTTCCCCTTGTTGCTGGCCGACTGCATTTCGCTCAGGATCTGCGTTTGATCATCAAAAGCCAGCACAGCGATCTGATCGCGATTCCCCAGCAGCTCAACCGCGGATCGAGCTGCGGTCTTGGCCATTTCCAGCTTGTCGCCGTCCATGGAGCCGGACCGATCGATCACCATCACGATCGCGAGCGATGGTTTTTCCTTTTCTTTTTCGAAATCACTGCGAACCGGCAGAATTTCCTCCAGCGTTGTTTTGTAGTAACCGCCCAGCCCAAACGATTGTTCCCCGCCCAACATGATGAAGCCGCCGCCCAGGTCCTGCACCCAGGTGCGAGCAATCTCCATCTGCTGTTGAGTCAATGCGGTGGCTGGCACATTGGATAGCATTACAAGCTCATAATTTTGCAGGCCCTCAAGAGAATCCGGCATGCCCTGCGGTGGGCGAACATCGGCCTGAATGCCTTCATCTTCGAGGGCGTAAGCCAGATCACGAATCAGATTCGGATCGCTTTCAATGATGAGCACTCGAGGCTTACCCGCCATGTAGACCAATCCGGCATCCGCGTTGTTGTCGAGCAACGTGTCCTGCTTCAAGCCAGAAACGCGAACTTTGAAGGCAGCCATGCGATCGCCTTCGACCGTTTGCTGAAAGCGAAAGCGATTCTCGCCCGCTTTGAGATCTCGCCATTCACTAATAACTTTGTGGTCGCCGCGAAAAACTTCCAGCAGTCCGGCGTCGTCATGATTCGATGTCACCGTGACATCCACAAAGAATGGTTCCCCTTCACGGACTTCCGGAGGAACTCGAATCTCCGACACCTGAACTTCCGGCTCAGATCGTGCCGGCAGTGGAATCGTGCAGATTGCAATCGAACAACGAGCTGCTGCGGCCGCTGCGTTCCCCTGAGTCTGATTGCCATCGGTCAGGACAACAATCTGCGGCACATACCCCTGTGGAACAGATCCGGCAGCCGCCTCAATCGCGGCGGCAAGATTTGTCGCAGGTGATTCTTCTGAAACGGCAAGCGACAATAGATCACGCTTGTTGTCCGCCGGTGAGGAGTCGTCACTAACACCGGACTTTTCAGCTCCATTGAGAGCATCACGGACGACTTCGATTGGGATCTGATCGCTGATCTCTCCTGGTGCCGCGGCAAACGGAAGATACGCGACGCGGTGCGGGCCTTTGGATTCTGCAGCGAGTTTCAGAAAATCCGCAGCCGCAGTTCGAGCATTCTCGCCTACGCTTCGGCTTTGATCGACAACAAACAGCACGAATTGTTCATCGGTCTGATGTCGCCAGGTTAACCCCGCCAGTGCCAGCACCATCATCAACGCAAGCAGCGATCGAGTCACCAGCGAAACGATACGCTGGGAACGAGGAAAGTCGCTCAGACTTTTTCCAAATCCGATTCCCAGCACAACGGCCATGGGCACAATCAGGAGCAGGAAGCCGGGCCGGATGAATTCAAACTGGAGCATGATTAAGACGAAAATG
Organism: Candidatus Kuenenia stuttgartensis; assembly: GCA_945861975.1. GTDB lineage: Bacteria > Planctomycetota > Planctomycetia > Planctomycetales > Planctomycetaceae > SXXK01. The sequence continues at coordinate 12,080 of CAMAXD010000059.1, forward strand.
TGAAGGGCCACGGATCTATTAGATCAGGGTTGATAACACATCCGAGCCATTGTTTCGAGCTATCGTATCGATAGTCCTCATTCGGCAATTCCGGACTTACCGTCCTGGCTTCGTAAACCACTACTTGATCAGTCCTTCCATCATCTCATCGCACGCTTTTCCGGCATCAGGAGCACCGGAATTGACCACGGCTGGAAAGGCCGCCTTTTTGTGCGGAGCCAACCAGATTGTCGCATACCACGTCGTGTTGCTGCCCGTATGCATCAACACCTTGCCGGCTCCCCAGGGCCGGTCTGTGCTAATCAACCCGTAACCGTAAGGATCCGCCGGCGTTACGAGTTGAGGATCAAGCTGCTGCAACGGAGCATGAAGATGTTCAAGGGTGTCGGGCTTTAGCAACGATTCCCCGTCGTTAGGCTACGTCAGGAACGTTTCCTGCTACTGGCGAGTGAAATGCAGAATCGGAGATGTCCGCTGGGATATGCGGAGGTGACATCCGTAAAGACCAGTGACAGTAATCGCCTGCCAATGTGCATGGTCAGATTCTAGTGTGCCCCGATAGCAGTCTCGCGATGGTCTCACCGGAAGCCTGCATTGCATGATGAGCCAGGCAGGCCTGTCGCAGGATCTCACCGCGCGGCGTGGTATTGTCTTTGCGAAGGCTGGAAAGAATTGTCTCCAGTGAGTACGCAATGGAAGGATCAAACAGGAGTCCTCCTCCGACGGATTGCACGCGTTCGGGGAACGCTCCGTGATTCGGCACGATCGAAGGTACTCCGGCCAGAGCGGCTTCAAGCACGTACAGACCCTTGGGTTCGTGATAGATCGTAGGGACACAAAGCCAGTCGAAGGACCGCATCAACTGCATCTTGCTTTCACGATCGACGGGACTGCCAGCCCAGTGAAGGCGATCTCCGAATGCGGATTGAATTGGCTCAAGACGCTTCTCAAAGGCTGTTCGATGAAGCTCCGGCAGAAATCCCCCAATCACAAAACGCAGGTCATCCCGAGTCTTCAACGTCTCGGCAGCGGCGTCAAGAAATCGAAAGGCTCCTTTCTCCGGACAGATTCTTGCGAAGTAGCCCACAGTGATCATGGATGCTGGTGCTGCTTCTTCTCGGCTGCTTGCGTGCGAACCAAATACGTCGGCATCATCGATGGTCAGAGGAATCGTCGTCAGCTTCGATGCAGGCAGAGACAAGTACTGCTGCATGAATTGCGAATAGTATTGACTGTGCGTGAGCACTCGATCAAAGTGCGACGCGTTACTTTTTACCAAGAGCATCGCCTGAGATTTCCAGGGTTCAGGCAACGCATCCAGAAAGATATCGTCTCCCTGAAGCAGGCAGCATAACCGTCCGGAAAACTGTCGTCGCAACTCCGGCACAATTCCTGACAACAGTGCATTGCTGAACAGGATTACGTCTGGTCGCAGATCGTGAACCAGATACTGAATCAGCTCCTGAATCTCCTGACGCTGCGGGCCCTGATTGCCTTTGAGCAGATCAATGGTCAGCGACCCGAGGTCAGCGGGATTCGTGCTGCTGCTCCGTTTTGACAACCATTTGACTATGCTCGGACGATCAAGCCAGCGTTTCATGGACCGTGGTAGAAATCTCCAGCCGGGCAGCTTGGAATCCAGATAGACATTGATTCCACCAAGGAAAACTCGCGAGTCGCTGGCGTTCTCTTCATCAACACGGATGGGCGTGTAGGTCGGCAGCAGCAAGGCATCCGTGCCGGCCATTCGCAAAGCGCGAACCAGCGTGTTGTCCTGCATGCACGAGCCACAGAACATTCCGGCCCCACCGGCGGTGATGATGGCGATTTTCATAGCAATTGAAGAGCACTCTGATCATGCCGCCATGAGCGGCACGACCTCCCGGTAATTGAATCCACTGAAAGTCTGAATTCTACGTTCCTCGAAACTTTGAGAGCATGCCCCTCGACGACTTCACCCACCGGATCCAGCAGCCGCTGTGTGCTGTCGACTTCCGGAATGGCTTTCAGCTTCTTCATGAAGCCCGCAAACTGTTCGACATGCCAACGATTGATTCGTGCATACTGAGCGATCCTGGCTTGATTATTCTCGTGGTGCGACAGCTCGTAATGGCTGCCACTCACGCCTTCCACAAACGAAAAATTGCGGCCCGAGACATCGTTCGCAAACATCATGGCAAGCCTTCGCCGCCAGCGCCGTCGGATGGCGGTTCTTCATCGGGCTGCATGAGGAACCCCGACGACATCTCGAATGGCGTTCCGATACTCCGTCTGAGTCAGCCGACGGCTCATCACAAAGCCGCGATACCAGCTTTGCGTTTCTTCCGAGGCCAGTTGTTTGCATAAATCCTGATTCGGCCGTGAATCGACCCACCGGTGAAACGGACCCTTCTGTTCATGCTCGTCCGCCTGAACGTTGACGAACATTCCGCTCTGCACAGCAATCCCTATCGCCGCGAACAGGTTCCAAATGGGTAAGCGTCGACAGTAAAGTTGGGCAACCAGGTCGGAAGCAGGATTCATCCGCATTCACTCGCCAAGAACAATACAGGAACAAAAAGGCTCAGGCATCTCGGCTCTGTGACAGGCTCTTCCGACACATCATTAGTCTTTAGTGTCCAGGGCATTCAGCAGAGCCATCGCATTGTCGACGCTCCCGGTTAACTTCAGGAGTTGCTGAGCAATCTTGATGGCTTCGATCCATTGAGCGGCCCCTACCGGGTGGCCCTTTTCCCATTGCATGTTGGTCTGGTTTCGCGTGGCGACCATGTTCCGTTTTGTCTTTACCATCAGGATTCGATCAGAGTTGACCCTATGCCCGAATTCATCCTTTACCGCAGCCACGACTTCGTTCACGTTTGCTGTGGGCATCCTTTTGATGACCCGCCGAATCGCAGAACTCTTGTCCTTCATCGGATCCTTAGACTTCGGTGATTTCTTTGCTGGCATAACGGCATCTCCAGTAAACTTGAGAATGAACCTGAACTTCCAAGCTTACCCTCCGGTTCACCCATGGTCAATTCGCATCAAGCATTCACTCCTGCCAGGTCTATGTGTTCTGGTGCCTGAAAACGATGCCCCGACATCATTCGACCTTTCACCTTTCACAGGACCACGGCAAGGCAACTGCGCTGTCGGTCGCGTGGAGGGGACGTGATCGCTCTCTAGTCTGGATGGATTTCTGGTCGGCTGCGAATGCAACTTCTGACGGAAACGATTCTGATGCGGAGGCGAATCGTGGGAGCACATCTCAGAGCATCAGGAGCTGGAGTCATCGCAGGAATTACGCGATGGTCAGAGAGTGCACAATATTCAGCGGTGTGATGACAGGTTCGCGTGGTTCGGCAGGCATTTCCACCGGAAACCGGGCTTCGAGAAATACGGGGGCTTGATTATACTCGATGACTAAAAACACGAGCAGAACAGTCGCCTGCGGCTTGCCATTAAACGAAAACACGACGCGACATATAATCAAGAGCCCAGCATTTTAGTTCCTCCAAGAGTCCAAACCATCGACCGTCAAAGGATTGAACTCGATGCCAGATCAACGCGTTCGTTCATTTCCGATGTCGCTGATTATGATGTTGTTCGCGGCGGGCTGTGGTACTCAGCCGCAACATGCACCCGAGGCCGATGGAACAACCGCCCAGACGTCACCAGCAGATGAGCAATTGGCGGAAGAATCTCCCGGGCAACTGATCGCCGAACTTCCCTCGGACATCCGCGAAGTTGCATCTCCAGACACATCTGTTCCAAAAATCCTTCCAAAGAAGAAATCTGAAGATCCGGACCGGCCTGAATCAGAACCACTCGACGGCGTCTTTGAGTCCACCGAAAACAGCGTTGATCCTTCGGGGAGAGATGTCGATGAACCAATGAGTGTCGATGAACCAATGAGTGACGATGAACCAAACTCTGTCGATCCTGTTGAACCGACCACATCCAATACCGGTAACGGTGGGGCGTCCGTGTCACCACTGCCGCCGCCGACACCAGTGCCGGCCGGCTCAGTGACTGTCACTCCGGATCGAAAAGCGAATGCTTCTGCTCATCCATCTGGCGTCGTCAGCAAAACGGTTATTCAACGCGATGGCGTCTCTCAAAAGCACAAAGGATTCTCGTCCGAAGTCGTTTACTTCGCGACCAATCGTGAGCCCTCCGCAGCAGCCATCGCGTTGAAGGATCCCGACCTGTTCTTCGGTGACGAGCCTGGCGATCTCTCCTATGGTGTCTGCGAGGTGAGCATTCCCTACAAACGAACGCCCGGCATACTACCCGAGCCGTCAATCTGGTCACTCGAGTTTACTCAGGACCCTCAGAAGCATGTGGTGCTGATGGAAATTCAACGTCTGCCGGATGCAGACTTCTGGATGGCGTTGAGAAAGAAAGTTGACGCCTCACCCAATCGCCAGCTCATGCTCTTCGTGCATGGCTATTGTGCCACCTTTCGAGATGCCGCCAGACGTACCGCGCAGATGTCATATGACATGAACTATCAGGGACCGGCGATGTTCTTCAGTTGGCCGGCCGGGAGTGACCTGGAAGGAATCCAGGAACGAGCTAACTATTTAAAGGATCTGCGTCGCGCGGAGGAGTCCGATGAAGATCTGATTGCTGTCATCGAGAATGTCAGTCGCTGGTCAGGTGCAAAACGAGTTCACCTGGTGGCTCACAGCATGGGCAGTTTTATTCTTACCGAAGCATTGAAGACGATCGATGACCGTAACGGCAGAAAGGTGGATCCTCCGAAATTCTTTGATCAGGTCGTGATGGCAGCCCCGGATCTGGATGCGAAGGGGTTTGTTAAATCATCTGGCAAACGCCTGCGAGGTTTCAGCCGACGATTTACCGTGTATGCGTCCAAACAGGATAAGGCTCTGAAGCTTTCAAAATCCGTTAACGGCTTTGAACCGTTAGGGCTGCTCAATGAGTTCTCGCGGCAGGGGGCTGAGGCGAAATTGTACGAGCTTGTGGATGCGTCGACTGCTGAAAGTGGCTGGTTCGATTCCGGCCATGTTTACTATGGAGACATGCCCGAGATGCTGGTCGATCTGGCTTTCGTCTTTCGCGGCATCCCCGCGTCATCACTGCAACGCGGACTTGGTGAAACCCCGCCGCTGTTTCGCCTGACGTCGCGATCTCGATAGCCTGCAAAACGCTGTACGGACACACCCATCGAATTCAGAAGGACGCCACTCCATCTGCTCCCAATGGTGTGGACTTAGCGTAGCGGAACTCGCCAAGAGTTCCGGCTTTCCTGCCAAATCACAGGAAGTCTACGCGACTTTCGCTACAAATTTCCCTTAAGTCCACGCCATTGCCATCTGCTCCCGTGGCCACCCGAAATGCTGGTTCGTGTCCTGGATCTACTCAAACTTTCGCAGGCTGTCCATGATATGCTTCAAGCAGATCGGGGCCATGCGATTGAAGTACTCCCACGAATGTCCGCCGCCAGTGGTTTCCAGATCTCGCTCATGCAGAATACCCGACGACGACAGCTTCATGCCCAGGCGAGCGGCCCCGTCGAACCATTCATGATCCTGAGGGTCACAACAGAAGAACTGATGCCGTGGCCACGCCAGCGGATGCAGGTTCAATACGACTGTCGCCTGTCGAGCTGCCTCAGCATCCGGAAACATCGTGTCTAACGGAATCCCGGAACCGTAAAGCTGAAAGAAATCCACTGCCGGAGAAATCGCGGCCGCAATGGGAAAGTTCGACGCCTGTCGAAAGGCCAACTGCAACACTCCCTGACCGCCCATACTGATTCCCAACAAGGGAATTCGCGGCGGTTCAACACCAAATCGTTGCTCGATAAAAGGAACGACAGAATCCAGTAGCCAATTCTGAGCTGTGATCTCCGGATGAAAATCGTCACAGATCACATCCAGCCACCAACTTTGTCCTCCATCCGGGCAAACCGCAGCAAGACCGTTCTGTTGAAACAGATTACTGAAGACAGTGTTGTCGTTCAGCATGATGCGACCATGTCCGTGCAGAAATAACACCACAGCGTTGGGGGGAACGTTTCCCGATGGAACGAATATGTCGACGCGTCGACCGTCCAGTGACTCAGTCGTCCATTGCTTCAGGCAATCGCGTTCATCCCGTTGCGGAGCCGCGGTGGTCTGATCCTGTGTGGAATCGCTGCCGAAGAGTCGTTTTAATTGATCGAACATGAGAGACCATCAGCGGTTAATGCGGAGGAATTTCGGGGTTGTCTGTTCTCGGGCGATGCACACCCTACAATCCTGCGTCTGCTTCGTTCAACCACAGGGACCATTGATGTGAACAACAAACTCAGGTTCGGGATTTTGGGGACGGCCCGTATCGCCAAATCCGTGACTCCTCATTTGCAGGCGTCGGCGGCCGCGGAAGTTGTTGCGGTGGGAAGCCGCGAGAAGGGGCGAGCACAGAAATTCGCGGCCGAACTGCAGATTCCTCAGGCTTTCGGCAGCTATGCTGAGATCTTTCATCATCCCGATATCGACGCCGTTTACATCCCGCTGCCCGCATCCCTGCACTGCGAATATGCCCTGCAGGCGGCCGCGGCCGGAAAGCATATTCTCTGCGAAAAGCCGCTGGCCGTTTCGGCCGAACAGGCCAAACAAATGATCGACGCAGCCCAACGACATCAGATCGTGCTGCTGGACGGAACGATGTGGTACCACACGTCCCGCGCGAGAGAAATGAAGACACTGGTTGACAATGGCTCCGTGGGTGAGTTGCGACAGATTACCTCCGCGTTCACGTTTCCCGGAAACGTTCTGGCGGCAGACAATGTGAGGTTCTCAAAGGCTCTTGGCGGAGGCAGCCTGCTTGATGTCGGCTGGTACTGCGTGGGGGCAAGCTTGTGGATGTTTAATGATGTTCCCCAGCGAGTCTTTGCGGCAGCTCAGTGGCAGAACCCTGAGAACATCTCCGACAGTGTCGACATGCATATGAACGGTTTGATGTGGTTCTCGGGGGATCGTGTCGCCTCATTCGAAAGCGGATTCACGGCGATTCGGCGACGCTGGATCGAGATCGCAGGTTCTCAGGCCGCACTGGTCTGCGACGACTTTACTCGCCCTTGGAATCCTGAAAAACCTCGCTTCTGGATTCATGACGCC
>CAMAXD010000060.1 GCA_945861975.1 Candidatus Kuenenia stuttgartensis
TGACGACTGGAAAAATGAATGTCATCGCTAAAAAGAATCTCACCACGACGAGTTATCGGGCAGTGGAGGTGCTGGGAACAGGAACTTTTCGAGCCACTGTCCGTGCGTTTCTCTCTGTGGCAGTGCAGGGGCAGGCTCCGGTCATTGACTATGGTAACTTGAGTGCGTCATTAGACTTCACTGTGCTCACAGCCCCAATTGTGTTGACTCCAGTAAGTGGGGGAACTTTTGACCGCAGTCCGACGCTGAGCTGGTCACGTATCATTGGTGCAGCGACTTATGACGTCCTGGTGCGTAATGCTCAGACACGGGTAATTGTATTCCGGGATCAGTCAGTACCGAGTACAAGCATTCGCATTCCTCAGGACCTGCAGAACGCCCACTACGAGGTGCTCGTCAGAGCACAGAGCGGACGATTCTACAGTAACTGGTCGGCCTCGAGAGTCTTCGCCGTTGGTGCATCTCCAGAAATCACATCGCCGTTCGCTAACGAAAAAGCGGGGGCGCAGCCAAAGTTCATCTGGACCAGTATCACAGGTGCGGAGCGGTACGAGGTTCGCGTTCTCAATCGGGACACAAATATATACGTCATCGAGGCCAACAACGTCAGTGGCACTACATACACGCCGACTACGAAACTGCCCCTTGGAGAGTATCAGGTAACCGTTCGCGCCATCAGCCTGCTCGGTGACATCACCAACTGGAGTGTTCCAGTGAACTTCGTGGGCGGGGCGGCTCCTGTTATCAGTCGACCGACTAATAACTCTGCAAGTGGCAGAAAGCCGTCGATCGCCTGGTCCACAGTCGATGGAGCGACAGCCTACAACGTGAAGATTGTTGATCTTGCGAGCAACGCTACGGTCGTCCTGACAGGAAACCTAAGGAGTACCGTCTTTACTCCCACAACAGATCTTGCTGCAGGCAAGTATCGCATCTGGGTTCGCGCTGTGAGTGCTCAGGGACATTTGTCCAACTGGAGTACTGCTGTTGACATTACGGTCGCCAGCACTGTCATCGAAGACGCGTTGACGACGCTCGGAACTCCGGTCGTGGCTGCAGCCCTGCCGGTCCGCGAAACAGAGTCTGTTCCATCGGGTGCGGAATCCACTGTTCGTAAGAATTCCTCGTCAACGAAGTTTATCACCGCAGTAATTCAGAACGTTGCAGAAGAAGCGAATTCAGCAGCAGATAGTATCGAAGCGAAAACGATTGCCGCTGCCACCGACCATGTGATGGCCGCCTGGGACGTTTCTGACTGGTGGAAGACTGCTGCGATCGTCGACGAGCTGAATAATGAAGTGATCTGATTCCAATTCGCAGATCAGAATAGACAGGGTTTCGCTCTGAATTTTTGGTGACATAATCTGACCCGGTCTTCCAGGAAGGCCGGGTCATTTTTTTACGCGTCACGTCTTACAGGAAATGTTGGATGCTCCACTGGGCTTACTGCGAAAACTTACTGAGTGATCAAATCACAGTGGCTGATGCTGAAGCTCATCACCTGATTCACGTCCTCCGATTTCGCGTTGGTTCTGAAGTGATACTGTTCGATGGCCACGGCACGGAAGCGACAGCAAAAGTTGTTTCATTGACACGTCGAGATCTTACGTGCTCAATTCTTTTCCGTACCCTTCATGTTCGTCCGTCTCGTCCTGAGTTGATTGCAATCGCCTCACCCCCGAAAGCGGACCGCCTCAAGTGGATGGTGGAAAAGCTCACAGAAATCGGTGTCGATCGACTCGTGCTGCTGAATACTTCGCGAACCGTAACGACACCGGGAGAAACGCGGCTTGATAAGATTCACAGCACTATGATTGCCGCCTGTAAACAGTGCCGACGGCCATTCTTTATGGAACTGAGCCCGCTCCAGTCGATCGAAACCATACTTTCCGAGCTGAAGTCTGGGATGGCCAGCCCGTTCATCTGTATCGCGCATCCCGGCGCGAGCGTTACTCTGGAGGATGCCTGCCGTCCGGCCGAACAGACTGGACCAGCCGCAATCATGATCGGACCAGAGGGTGGATTCACAGACGACGAAGTCCAACAAGCCATCACCTGCGGTGCCGTTGCGGTTTCGTGGCCAAACACAATGCTTCGCATCGAAACTGCCGCCGTCGTCTTCGCCACGTTAATGATGTCACGGCTTCATAGAAGCCCGCCTTAACAGCAGGCACCCGCATTGCCACGCTACCTGGTCAATGAAGAATCGACCGTGTGACAACACGAAGAAGACTGCAGCCGCCATTCAACTGGAACCTCTTTCCAAATCTACCGAGAGCGATTGCCCCCTACGGCAAACGATTTTATTTCCGGTATGGCTGAAGATTTTCATCCAGCGAATGGCACAGGATGGTACGTTTCAACTGTTGCTTTGTTTGGCAGCACGTCAGGACATGCCTGTTCGATCGCTAGGTTTTGCTGAGGAAAGGTGCTTCCGATGGGAAGACGATCTTCTTTTTCTGTTTGCGGACTCTTCATCGCGGCAGTCTGTCTGATTCACATGACTGCTCATGCCCGTGATGGTCAGGTCCCCCGGACATTGTCGATGGGCATACCAGGCTATGGCGGATTCGAAGTATCAAAACCGGCCCCCGGCTCCGTAGCCATGGCACAACATGCGTTGCCGCTGGCTCCCCTGCCTCCAGGCACTGTGGGACAAACATACAGTCGCCCCTCTCATCCAGTGCCAGTTGATGAGCATCCACGAACAGGGATGCTGGCCGTTCGCGATGATGGCTCCATTCCGTTCATGAGCGTTCAGAACATGGGTGGTATCAAAATGAAGAGTGGAATCTGGTTGTTCGAATCCCAACGACCACTTGACCCCGGCGTATGTCAAATTGTCCGCGTCGAAGCACGACAAACGGCTGCTGACATTGAACCCTACTCAACGCGATTCGTTCGTCTGATTCCCGGACGAATTGTCTACCTCGATTTTGATTGAATTCCGAAAATGCATCCCAGTCAGCTGCCCGAATCGCTTCTGCTGGAACAGTGTCTCGTGCGTCGCACACGCCACACTGGTCCTGGTGGTCAGCATCGCAACAAGGTTGAAACTGCGATTGAGATTGTCCATACGCCGACCGGGATCACAACGTTTGCCGCTGAACGCAGAAGCCAGGAGGCGAATCGTCAAGTAGCCGTTTTTCGCATGCGGCTGCTGCTGGCGATTCGCCTTCGTGCCGTTGAAGCTGCTGAAGTAATTCCTTCCCAACTTTGGACCTCACGCTGTCGAAATCAGCGGATCTCCTGCAACAAAACTCACGAGGACTATCCAACGTTACTGGCCGAAGCTCTGGATGCCGTCGATGCGAAGGAATACGATGTGCGACGCGCCGCAGCCGCACTTGGTTGTTCCACGACACAACTGGTTCGATTCATCGCGAAGAATTCAGAGGCGTGGACTTCTGTCAATGCGGAGCGTGTGAGTCGCGGCCTCAATCGCTTGCAGCCATGATTTCACCGGCCACAATACAGCCTGTCAGCTCCAACCTCTATTGTGACAGGACTTGTCATGCCCCCTGCAGATCATCCCGCCTCCAATTCGCATTCGTCCGCGAACAACGTTGATCCAAATCCCGCAAAGATCACTCTTGCCATGATGCGAGAGGTCCTTTCTGTTCCGCTGCTCTGCGACGCTCTGGACTCGTTCGGTTACACCCGGCAGTCGCCTCGACTTCCCATCGTTCCCATCACAATGCCGGATGTGACACTGATCGGTCGCAGCAAGACGTCGCTGTGGGCGGACATGGCGCACCCGGATCCCGAGCCTTACAAGCTGGAACTGGCCGCTGTCGATTCCTGCCGCCCCGACGACATTCTCGTATGTGCGGCGTCTGGTTCGAATCGCTCAGGCATCTGGGGCGAACTCCTGACGACGGCTTCGCGGAATACGGGATGTGTCGGAGTCATCGTCGATGGCGCAGTTCGGGATGTTGCAAAGATGAAGACCATGCAATTCCCGGTCTTTGCACGCGGCATGAACCCTTACGATAGTCGCGACCGACAGCGTGTGATCGATGTTGATATTCCGATTGAGCTCGACGGAATCCGCATCCAGCCCGGCGACCTGATTGCAGCAGATATCGATGGGATTATCATTGTTCCTCAGGCCGTTGAAGAACAAGTCGTCCGGGCAGCGTGGAAGAAAGCGCACGCAGAAAATGAAGTTCGTGACGCGATCCGCAATGGCATGTCGGCTACCAAAGCATTTGAGACGTTCGGCGTTCTTTGAGCATGCGGAAAAAAATCGCCCTCGGAACATTACGAGGGCGACTTCTTAATCATCCGGAACAACCCGAAGAGTTACTTGTCGCCTTTCTTCAGGCGAGCAACAACTTCCATAATCGCCTTGCTGTCGTCGGCGGCCACAACAGACATGTTTTTCGAGGCAATCCTGCCATCAGTGCCAATCACGAATGTCCAACGTTTGGCCGTCACGCGACGTGTCAGGACTTCTTCCTTGCCTTCGATCGTCGCCTTCACGGACTTCTCTTCACGTGTCACGGGAACTCCGAACGCATCAGCCACTTTTCCATCAACGTCGGCAAGCAGAGCAAAGTTCAGTTTGTGAGCTTTCTTGAATAGCCGATGATTCGCGGCCGAGTCACCACTCACGCCAACAACCTCGACTCCCTCATCTTCGAGTTTGGGGAAGTCATCGCGAAAAGCACAAGCCTGCTTCGTACAGCCTCCGGTCATATCCGCCGGGTAAAAGTACACGACGACGATCTTCTTTCCGAAGTGGTCCTGCGGCTTCCACGTTTCACCATTATCATCTTCCACTTCAAACACAGGCGCAGGATCGCCTACCTTGAGATCCACTTTTTCATTTGCAGATGCAATGAAAATAGCGGAATTCATCATAAAAACGCCGACCACTGAACAGGCAACGAACTTCAACATCGAAATGGCTCCTTCGAGGAAAGTGATGGTCGGATTGATCAAGCAGGAAAGACGACATGGCAGCAAATCTGCTTACAGGACTCAACATCGAAACCAAACAGAATTTGCACAAGTCATATCATCAGAGAATATCAGCGGTTGGCATACAGACAACAGAAGCGTCAACATAAATCAGATGACTTCAAAACCACTTCTCTGAGGTCGACTGAGGAATTTGTTGGCTTCTTCGTCCTCCACGAATGTCTCCACCGAGGGGTTCCAATTCAATGTTCGCCCCAGTCGCAATGAGATATTCGCCAGATGACAGGTCGACACGCTGCGTTGCTGACTTTCAATGTCTGAAATTGGCTTTCGGCGAGACTCAACGCAATCAAAGAAGTTCCCCATGTGATTGATGATCGCATCAAGCTTCCCGGAACGTTCCGGCCGCGTCAGATTATCAAAGTCATAAACGCTGAACTGCTCTCGCGGCAATGGATTCGTTGCCAGATCATCGATCGGCTTTCCAGTAATGCTGCCTCGATTCACAAACAACCGACCTTCCGTTCCGGTGAACAGAATTCCGTTTCGTCCAGTGTCGCTAACCGTCAGCACAACTCCATTTTCGTATCGAATGGTGGAGTCAAAATCGATCGGCACCGTATACCCATCCACAACGTCCGGAAACCTGGCTTTGCCTGAGATCTCAACCGGCAGCGAATTAATGGCCCATTGAGCGATGTCGATATGGTGAGCCCCCCAGTCAGTCATTTGGCCGCCGGAATAATCCAGCCACCAGCGAAAGGTGTAATGAGACCGTTCTGCCAGATAGGGCACACCCGGCGTCTGCCCCTGCCACAGATTCCAGTTGAAATGCTTCGGAACGGAAACTCGTTCGAACGGACCACCCACCTCATTCTTGCCAAGGACAACTTCCACAGTCTGCAGTTTTCCAATGCGCCCGGCCCGGATAATTTCAACCGCCTGTCGAAATCGTTGGTCACTTCGCTGCCACGAACCAACCTGGACCACCTGCTTTGATGAGGCTGCAACGTCCCGAATCTTCTTACCTTCATCAATCGTGAGCGTCAGGGGCTTCTCGCAGTATACATCTTTCCCTGCACGGCAGGCATCAATCACCATCTTCGAATGCCAGTGATCGGGAGTCCCGATCAGTACAACATCGACATCCTTGGCTGCCAGCAACTCAACGTAATTTTCGAAGATCTTGGGTGTGCTTCCGAAAGACGCTCGCGCCTGTTCCCGCACATGACGATCCACGTCACAAACCGCGACGATATCACCGTACTCGCGAGCTTTCTCAGTAATAACGGCACCCTGATATCGCAGTCCAATCGCGCCGATCCCGGGTCGCTCAATACGGTGCCGAGACATTGATGCGGCAAATGTCTGACTGAATGTCACAGGAGGAATAAAGCCCATCGAGGCAAAGGCCACTGAAGCCCGCAAGGCTTGTCGTCGTGTCGTCGTGCGATATTTCATGAATCACCTGGAGTCTTCTTGTTCTCTGATGGTGGGAGAGATTGCTCAATCAACCTGTCAGGTCGAACAGCGAGTTGAATGAGTACAACGAGAATGATCTCATTCTGAGATTTCTCTATTTCGAACCGGGCGTTGCTTCTGCCTCTTTCGGCAAATCCTTCAGAACTGTCAACACAACATCCGTCCAGATCTTGTAGCCTTTTTCGTTCAAATGCAGGCCATCGTCAACCAGCAGATCGGCATTCGGTTTTCCATCCGCCGTCAACATCGACTCCCACACGTCAGCATACTCCGCCAGCGGATCTTTATCACAGTCGGCTTTGATAAGTGAGTTAGCCTTCTGGATCTTGTCAGCGAATGCCCAGCGTTTCACGCTGGGCTTGATGCCGATGTAGACAATCTGTCGACATTCAGGAAGCTTCGCACGAACTGCGGCAACAAACTGTTGAAAATCGTCGTAAACGGTTTCAGGAGTCTTCTCGGAAGCAATATCGTTGTCGCCCGCGTAGATCACGATGGCCGTCGGCTTTACCGGGACTACGATCCGATCAAAAAAATGCACCGAATCGGACAGAAATGATCCGCCGAAACCATGGTTCGCGGTGACCAAATCAGGGAAGGACTCTTCCAGCTTCCAAAGCCGAATGCTGGAACTACCAACGAACAGCACAGCGCCCGGAGTCGACTTTCCCGAGGCAATTCTCTGTTCAATCTCAACAATCGATTTTTCCCATCGAGCAGGTGACTTTCCGTCCGCCCGAACCAACATCGACAGCAGCCCGAAACACAGACAGCCGACAAGTGAAATGCATCGCGACCGAGAATAGGAGTGTTTCATGAATCGGATTCGCTCGCGTGTTGATTTTCGGATACCGCAGGTCAGCATACGCGACAAAGACTAAATGTTCCATCGCCGGAGACTTCTGAGATCATGACAATCACAGCGCGACATCGTCGACTCATGGTGATCAACGTTGTTGGTCTCACCAGTCAAATGATCGGTGAGAACACTCCGAACATCAGCCGACTCCTGAAGACCGGTTTTTCTCGTCCACTCCAGACGATATTTCCAGCCGTCACCTGCTCCGTTCAGGCAACTTTCCTGACCGGCCTTCTGCCATCTCAACACGGTATCGTTGCCAACGGTTGGTACTTCCGAGATCTTGCCGAGGTGATGTTCTGGAAACAATCGAATCACCTGATTTCCGGGGAAGGTGTCTATCAGACGGCTCGTCTTCGAAATCCCGAACACACAACCGCCAAAATGTTTTGGTGGTACAACATGTATGCCGATGTTAACTGGTCGGTTACTCCCCGACCTTCCTACCCGTCAGACGGCCGCAAGATTCCCGATATCTACAGTGCTCCTGCAGAGTTCCGAGACCAGCTTCAGCAGAAGCTGGGAAAGTTTCCGCTGTTCAATTTCTGGGGCCCAACGGCTGACATTCGCAGCACCGCCTGGATTGCAGATGCAAGCGTTGATGTTTTCAAATCCTGCCAGCCGTCACTGATGCTCGTCTACCTCCCGCACCTGGATTACAACCTGCAGCGCTGGGGACCAAACGATCCGAGGATCTCTGAAGATGTACGGCTCGTGGATCATGAAGCGGGCAAATTAATTACTGCCGCCGAGGCTGATGACGCAGATATCGTTGTGCTGTCAGAATATGGGATTACCGAAGTTCGCCGCCCCATTCACCTGAATCGAATTCTTCGAGATGCGGGTTTGCTGGCCGTTCGACGCGAATCCTGCGGCTGGGAGACTCTCGACTGTGGCGCTTCGCGAGCCTTCGCGGTGGCCGATCATCAGGCCGCTCATATCTACATTAAAGATCCTGCTGATACCGCACGCGTCCGCCAACTGCTGGAGCGTATCGAGGGTGTTGAAAAAGTGCTTGATTGCGACGGCCAACGTCTCGCCGGAATCGCGCATGAGCGAAGTGGTGAACTAATTTGCATCAGCCAGCCGGACGCGTGGTTCACTTACTATTTCTGGCTGGACGATAATCTGGCTCCGGATTATGCCCGGACCGTCGACATTCACCGTAAACCGGGTTACGACCCCGTTGAACTTCTGGTGGACCCACTGATCAAATTCCCGAGGATCCGTGTTGCGCAGCGACTGGCCCGAAAAATGCTCGGTTTTCGATACTATATGGACCTCATCGGTCTCGATGCGTCCATCGTGAAGGGCAGCCATGGCCGAGTTCCTGATGCAAATCGGATCGAAAAGGACGGTCCTGTTCTTGTTTGTTCTGCGAAACGTGTGGAACGTGACGAATTACACGCAACTGATGTTCGAAATCTGCTTCTCGACCTGCAATTTGGTGTTTGACGCTGGAGGATCGCCAAGCTTCCCGCAAAAATACAGGGTGAGCAGCAATGCGACTGTCAACGCGAATTTCGAAGTGGTCTCTCAGGATTGCCTCGGATCGTTTCCAAATAAAGTTATTCCGACAGAGTTCAGAATCAGTTAGAAATAGAGGACTCCAGACAATGGCTGGCCCACCAAAACCAGATCCCAAAAAAGCAGTTGCCGGCAAGAAACCTGCAGAACACACAGCAGAGCAGGAAGATGTTGAGCAAGTACTTTTTCAGGGACCGCTTTTTGGGCGTGAGTCCAATCTTAAAGCCAATACAAAACTTGTTCAGGCCGCACTCGTTCCGGTGAAGCAGATGATGTCCGACGCCTTGTCTCGTCGTGCTCATACGCTGCTGATGGAACCACGCGAAGGTCGGCTCAGTATTCGATTCGTCATTGATGGTATGCCATATCCTGCCGCCGCCGTGCCGGGACAAAAAGGCGTGGCGATGCTTCAGATGCTGAAACTGCTGGCAGGTCTTGATCCCAATGATCGCAAGTTGCCTCAGGCAGGAGGCATCAAAGCAGAGTTCGATGGCTTGCCTTACAACCTGATGGTGGAGTCAGTCCCGGCCGGTGGCGGTGCAGAGCGAGTTCGAGTCAAGATCGAGAACAAAAAGGTCGTACGTCAGAAGCCTTCAGAGATTGGCCTGCCCGATCATCTGAAAACGAAGATCCGCGATTTCACGTCTTCTCGTAGTGGCGTCGTTCTGATCTGCGGCCCGCCCGATTCAGGCGTCACGACACTCGCCATTGTAACGCTGCATAGTGTCGACCCTTACCTGTACTCGGTCTACAACCTCGCCGACATGAAGGGTAAGGAACTGATCAATGTGACTGAGTTCAAGCCGGAACCTGGGCACGACATGGAACTGACGTTTGACCGTATTCTGCGCCGTGAAGCCGATGTGATTTACCTGAATCCTCTGACTTCTCCACAAGACGCCCAAACGATCTTCCAATACGCAGATCGTCTTTCGTTCATCATGGAGATTCCGGCCAATACACCGACAGAAGCCGTCAAGAAGTTGATTGAATGGGTCGGCGTCGACGAAGTGATCAAGGGCTTGAAATGTGTGATTACTCAGAAGCTGATTCGCAAACTGTGTGATGACTGCAAGCAGGCTTTTCGCCCGAACCCGATGCTGCTAAAAAAGCTGGGACTGCCGCCCGAAACATCAGTGCTCTACCGCGCTCCGCTTCCGCCACCTCCCGATGACCCCAAAGCACAAACAGTGGAAGAACTGTGTGCGGACTGTGACGGGGTTCCTTACCATGGTCGAGTAGCCGCATTCGAAATGCTGGAGATGACGGACACGATGAAAGAAGTCTTCGCGGCCGGCGCTGCGCCCGAGGCAATTCGTAAACAAATGGCGGACGATGGCCAGACCACTCTGCAGAAGGATGCCATCCGACTTGTGGCCGAGGGTAAAACTTCTCTTGAAGAAGTTCAACGAACGTTCAGCCCAGGCGGTCCACAGAGAAAGGCTCCACCAAGGCCAAGACCTCCCGGAAATTGAGATGATTTCCAGGTCATGACAAACTGACCGCTGACTTTGTCGGCCAACGAGACGAAAGCTCCAGTGGCCTATAAAAGATCACGATCCGGAAAACCGTTTTATGACCGCGTCAGGGACAACGCTGAAACATCGGATCAGCTCAAAACTTCATTCGCAGGAAAGTACTGATCTCATGCAGAGGTCTTCT
Source organism: Candidatus Kuenenia stuttgartensis (assembly GCA_945861975.1). Lineage (GTDB taxonomy): Bacteria > Planctomycetota > Planctomycetia > Planctomycetales > Planctomycetaceae > SXXK01. Next base: position 10,457 of record CAMAXD010000060.1, read on the forward strand.
GTTGCTACATTGATGGTGTGCCTGTTCGGATTGAGTACTCTCCATGGAGCGGAGGAACTACCGGGGCTGGCCAAAGAGAAACCCTCAGAAGGCTTCTCCGTGCAGACAGAGCAGGGGTGGATGGTCGCGTATGAGATGGCGATCCCCGGAACCGAAGTTAAGTTTCGGATGGTCCCTGTTCCGGGCGGCGAGTATGTGATGGGAAGTCCGACTACTGAGCCGCACCGAAAGGACGATGAGGGTCCCCAGAGAAAGGTCGTCGTCGCTCCATTCTGGATGGCTGAGTGCGAAGTCACATGGGCTGAGTTCCGTCAGTTCATGGAATTGTACCGTGTCCTCAAAGAGCTTCAGGCCAACAGAATTCGCACCGTCACCGACGCCAATCGCATCGATGCTGTCACCGCTCCGACGCCTCTCTACATGCCGGACTTTACGTTCGAATTCGGCGATGATCCCAAGCTGCCAGCAGTCTCAATGACTCAGTATTCTGCCAAGCAATACACGAAGTGGCTTTCCGGGATTTCCGGCCAGCAGTTTCGCCTGCCAACAGAAGCGGAATGGGAATACGCTTGCCGCGCAGGGAGCACGACTTCATATTCGTTCGGTGATGATCCTGCAATACTGGCACAGTATGGATGGTTCGAAACAAACACAGAGAAAAAAGGCTCCCAGCTGGTTCGACAAAAGAAGCCAAATGCCTGGGGACTTTATGACATGCACGGCAACGCGGCAGAATGGGTGATTGATGGCTACGCGAACTACATGCCCCAGGAAGCGACTGTCAATGCGGCGAAAGACTGGGCACGAACAGACAAGCCTGATCCTCGAGTTGTCCGTGGCGGATCGTGGGAATTCCCCGCAGCAGATTGCCGTTCAGCAGCCAGACTGGGTTCTGATGACGAAGCATGGAAGTATCAGGACCCGAACCTTCCATTGAGTCCGTGGTGGTATACCGACGACCCGGCTCGCGGTGTTGGGTTTCGCTTGCTGCGTCCACTGCAGGCATTGCCTCGCATGGAAATTGAAGACTTCTGGAAGATTGACGCCGAAGATATTCAGTACGACGTCGATGACCGACTCAATGAAGGCCGAGGAGTTCTCGGGTTGGTCGATAGGGATTTGCCACAAGCGATCCTCGACCTCCAAAAGAAGTAATGTCGGTTACTCAACTCGAGATCCGACGACCGGGGCTGTCCGTATTCAGCGTCGGATGAAAATTCAGTGACGCATGAACTCAGTTTCCCAGCACCTGTTCATCCCGAATAGTAGTACATCAGGAATTCTCATGAACTCTCAGAACCCACGTGCCCAACTGCGTGCCGGCATGGTTGGCATGGGGATGATCTTCGATGAAACCTATCGCCCATTCTTTGAATCTGTGCATGCGAAAGGGCTGTATGATCGTCGCTTCGGAGATCTCGATGTCACAATGGTCGCCGTAGCATCGAAGACCGGCCAAAGAGCAGATCGATATCTTGAACAATCGAAAGGAAAGATCCCGACCTTCAAAAGCTTCCGTGGCGACGATGCCGTTCAGCAGATGTTGGGCGAGAATTTAACTTTTGCCTGTGTCGCAACGCCGGACGATCGACATTTTGAAGCGTCAAAAGCTATTCTTAAGGCTGGTGTTCATCTGCTGGTTGAAAAGCCGTCGGTGCTGACTCTGCAGGAGATTGACCAGCTGAATGCTATCGCCGAAGAGAAGGGATTGCTTGCCCGCGTCGTGTACCACAAGCTTCTCGACCCTGACCACAAGAAACTTCGTACGCTGGTACACGACAACGTCCTCAAGCACGTAAACAACGGCTATTGTTCATTACTGGAACCACGCCAGATTTCTGGCAGCCAGTTTTCTGAATGGATCACAGGCCGCAATCCCGGAACTTATGTCGCCGTTCATTACATTAAACTGATCGACTTCACATTCGGCGGTCGCCTGAAAACTGTGATGTGTACCGGTCAACGCGGTCTGGTCGGACCAAAGGATGGGAACACCTGGGACAGTTGCCAATTGCGACTGATCTACGAATATGAATCTGGTCGCGAAGCCGCATTCGATATTCACACATCATGGGTCACGCCCGACAATTTCCCGGGGTATGTTGAGCAGGAAGTTCAGTTCCGTTTCGACAACGGCATCTGGAATGGTCATTCACGAAAACGCGGGGTTGAACTGACCGTCGAGAATATGACTCCGCTAAAGATGAAGAACACAATCAATAACCATTACAACGGAAGCTTCCTCGAACCATGGGGTGAGCGCTCTCAACGCGGCTACGGAATTGAAGTGATCGACCGTTTTGCGCGTGAAGTTGCCTTTGTTGAACATGGAGGTCCGGCCAACCAGCGATCACAGCGACTGGCAGAAATCCGCAAACTGGACTACGCAGATCTCGCGGCCGATCGCCAGGTCGTCGCGGCCGTGCAGGCGATGGAAATGATTCTCGAACAGCAGGCGAAAGGCAATCCGGATCGCGTCGCTCGCTATGACGGCAGGAATCTGACACTTTCGTAGCGGCTGAACAAAGTCGCCGTTAAACAAAATCAGAAGCCCGGCGTTGTTCCCAACGCCGGGCTTTTTTGTATTCTGGTGATCAGTCAGCCAACCCCACTCCGGCCGATTGTTCAGACGACGAAAGCAGAAAACCTGATGCGAGATGCAAGCAATGGTCCGCGTGCCCACGACACGTTGACCAATGAGCCGTCATCTATTGGCCAGCCAACAACAGGCATTCCCGCCTGGGGCACCGCCAATCTCCCCACGCCAAAACCTCTTGGGCTGAAAAACCTGGCAGGGTTGATTGGACCAGGAATCGTCATGTGCGGCATCCAGATTGGTGGCGGCGAATGGCTGCTGGGACCAGACACCACGGCGAAGTATGGTGGAGGTTTGATGTGGATCGCTACGATCGCCATCATCACTCAGGCCTTCTATAACATCGAAGCTGGGCGCTACGCTCTCTACTGCGGTGAACCAGTTTTCACAGGCTTCATGCGAACCGCCCCCGGCCCTGGATTCTGGATGGGCGTTACGCTGCTCATGAGCCTGTCGTTCTTCATTCCGGGTCTTTCGACAAACGCAGCCGTACTGATCGCGACACTGTGGCTGGATCGACCACCAGCTCCCGATGATAGCTTTCTGGTCAATTCCATCGCCTATCTCTGTCTCGGTGGAGTCATCCTGCCGGTACTCATCGGAGGCAAGGTCTACAACACGTTACAGGTTGTGATGACGATTAAGGTCTTTTCAGTCCTCGGATTCTGCCTGTTCCTTGGACTCTGTTTCGTCAGTCCGCAGGGATGGATCGATGTCTTCAGCGGCTTCCTGAAATTTGGCAACATCCCAACGAAGGATGCGACAGGACACGACACGGTCACAAATGTCTTCACGTCACTGTGGCATGATGGCACACTACCTGTGCTGGCCCTCGGCAACATTGCCATGTTGGGAGCCTTCGCTGGCTACGCGGGTGGCGGCGGCTTGAGTAACTCCACATACTCCAATTTTGTGCGGGACAAAGGCTGGGGCATGGGACATGAAGTCGGCGCGATTCCCAGTGCCGTAGGTGGAAGAAATGTGACGCTCAGCCATGTTGGTAAAGTCTTTCCGCTCACTGAAGAGAACATGCATCGCTGGCGCGGCTGGTGGAAATACATTCTGGCCGACCAAATTCTGGTCTGGGTGCCAGGTTGTTTTATGGGGATGGCTCTTCCGGCATTGATGTCGATTCAGTTTTCGCGACTGTCTCCCTTGTACGGAAAAAACGTGCCCTATTCTCAGCCGCTAATTACCGCAGACGGAATCCGACACAGTGAGGCACTGGGAACGTGGGCTCCTTTACTTTGGACAGCTTCGCTGATCGTTGGTTTGCTCGTTTTTCTTCCCAGTCAGATGTCGATTGTCGATGACTTTGCAAGACGATGGACTGACATTCTGTGGTCAGGCAGTCGACGAGTTCAAAAGCGACTTCGGACCAATCAGGTCCACTATTTGTACTACGCGATTTTAGGCGTCTACACCGTCTGGTCATTTATTGTGGCAACGCTGTTCCTGACCGTTGTGGATTCGCCCAAGGTCATGACCTACATCATCGCCAACGTGAACAACGCAGCACTCGCCATCACCTCGTTTCATATCCTCTGGATTAACTGTCGGCTGCTTCCCGAGCCATTGCGTCCGCGATGGTATCAGCGAGTCGGCATCGCCGCCTGTGGAATCTTCTACTCAGCACTCGCGATGCTCGTCTTCTGGGCCGAAATTCTGCCCAGAATCTGGTGATCGAGCCTCTTCACCAACCCATCACGCCACCCAGGTTTACCCCGGTGGTCTACAGGCCTTTGCCCCACTGACTTCGGCCAGCGATCTCCACCGCCTTTTTCTCTTTCGGCTCATAGTTACGCGTTGTCTGTCGTTGAATTGAAACGCGACTGGTGCAGAAGCCGATGAACCACCGGGGCGGGCTCGGTGGCGTATGAAATCTCAAAACCCATGCATCTTCCGATGCTCCAACAACAACCCACCCACCTGCGGCTCGTGCCCCGGCAACCGCTCAAACCCAGGATCCGGCCCCCGCGCTGGCACACCAAATGGATGAAAAACTGTGTGCCTGCCCTTCGCTGGTCACACAACAAAACGTCGGTGCATACGATAAAACTATGCTGCCTTTAATGCTGACCACAGTGCAGACAAGGTTCGCCTTGCGGCGAAATTCCTTTCCGGCAGAAAGGACCTACTGTGACAACCATCCGTAACTACACCCACTCTCCCCAAAGAGACGCCTGATACTCGTCAGTGCTTATCTGCGATGCTACACTGCCCGCAGCATTGCGACGGAGAAAGTCGCGGAATCGTTGTACTGCGTCAAAGCTTGATTTTTTTGTTTGGATGGGCCGTCGTGACCCATCCAAACACCGTCGGACAAGAATGTCCAACCTACATTGCAAGCGTTGATATCGCACTCGTCCCTGTTTAAGACTTCTCAGACTGCAGCTTCGGAATGTCAGCTCAAGATACCGATCAGGACAGTTCAAACGACCGATCTGACGAAATCGTGCAGACTCAGTTTGTGGATCTCTTCCAACCTCCCAATCTGCTGACATTCGCCAGCGGTGAAACACTGGGGCCGGTTCGAGTCGCATACGAGACCTACGGCACTCTCAACAAAGAGGCCTCCAACGCAATCTTCATCTGCCATGCTCTGACCGGCGATGCCCATGCGGCCGGAGTCCATTCCACATCTGACCGGAAACCGGGCTGGTGGGACGGCTTTATCGGTCCGAGTAAAGGCATTGATACCAATAAGTATTACGTCATCTGCGCCAATGTTCTGGGCGGGTGCCAGGGAACGACGGGGCCGGGATGCGTGAACCCCGTCACGGGAACTCGCTTCTGCCTTAATTTTCCATTCCTGACGGTCAGAGACGTAGTCACGGTTCACTCTGAACTTGTCCGCCATCTTGGAATCAAACAGCTTCTGGCGGTCGTGGGAGGAAGCCTTGGTGGGATGCAGGTGCTGGAATGGGCTATTCTATTTCCTGATCAACTGAAGGCGGCCGTTGTCCTGGCTTCGGCTCCTAAACTGTCAGCACAGGGAATCGCCTTCAACGCGGTTGGTCGTCGAGCGATCTATGCTGATCCGGGGTTTGCCAACGGAGACTATTACGACTCTGAAGGTCCACGTTACGGACTCGCACTGGCTCGAATGGTGGCTCATATCACCTATCTGTCAGAAGACTCCATCGAGCTGAAGTTTGGCCGACGACTTCAGGACAGTGATCGCTTCGCCTATAGCATGCAGAAAGAAACCGAGTTTCAAATCGAAAGCTACCTGCATTATCAGGGCAAACGATTTGTGCAGCGATTCGATGCAAACAGTTATCTGTATCTGACTCGAATGATGGACTACTTTGACCTGTCCGAGGGATTCCCTTCACTTGAAGCGGCACTCGCTCAGACAAAAGCTCGGTTCCTGGTAGCATCCTATGATACGGACTGGCTGTTTCCGACAAGTCAAAGCCGAGAGCTCGTATCTGCTCTGTTGCATGTCCGGCGTCATGTGTCATTTATCGAGCTGCGATGTCCGTTTGGACATGATTCATTCTTAATCGATATTGATCCTCTGGCGGCGCTAGTGTCTCCATTTCTTGAACGAACATTTGAATCCACCAGTCCTTAGCAGATCTTTCGGATCGTGACTTCTTCGCAATGCCAACTTCCAATCGTTACCAGATGCCAGACCCCTCGATTCAGCTTACCGATGAGCTGATCATGCACCATATTGATCGTAATAGCCGAGTGATAGATCTTGGATGCGGTGATGGTCGTCTGATGCAGCGACTTCACGACGAAATGGGCTGCGAGGTGATGGGGGTCGAAGTGGAACAGTCCAACATCGTCGCCATTATTCAGCGCGGACTTCCGGCGATTGCGGCGGACCTGAATGAAGGTCTGGTCGACATACCGAACGATAGTTTTGACTTCGCCGTTCTCAGTCAAACTTTGCAGCAGGTACGAAACCCTAAACGTCTGCTGCTGGAGATGTTGCGAGTTGCTCGCAGAGCCCTTGTCGTCGTACCCAATTTCGGACATTGGCGTGTTCGTATGGAAGTCCTGCGACGCGGCAGAACACCCATCACTCAGGCGCTGCCCTACGAATGGTATGAAACGCCAAACGTCCACTTTATGTCGATGCGTGACTTTCGCGATCTGATGGACGGCATTGGACTGCGCATTGTTAAGGAAAGTCCGATCATCAAGGGTCGCTCCGTCGATCAGCTGTGGGGTTCCAATCTGCGAGCTGACAGTGCGTTTTATTTGCTGGAGAGAGATCCGAGCAAAGGGTAACAACTGGCCAGATTGCCACTCACCCCGAATTTAACATCCTTACCCCTCACGTTTCCCCTCATCAAACATCGGCAGATTTCGCCGATGCGAGGCTCAGACGGTCGAAAAAGTACGGTGATTCACGATATTTTGGCGTTCGGCTGGCCATATGTGGCATTCTGACTGAGACCTCGTATTGACCCCAAAAACCGCCCGTCGGATACTGCCCGAAGGCATTTTCAATAGGCGCACTCCTGCGCAGAGTCTGCTCAGGAGCCCAATTGGTTTGCCGGGGAAACAAATTGCTCATGGATGGGCGCTGCACATTTCTTTCGATGTTTCTCTCCGGGCTGATGCAGGGATTCTGTATCGCTCAGGATGGCGTCACGGAACTGCGCGCGACGCCGAATGATAATTCCCCGGGCCTATTAGTTCTGGCCGATGGCAAAGTCATGCATGGACGGTTCCTCCCGAGACCTGACGGATATGAGGTCGCAGTGCAGGGCGGACGTATGTTTATCGAATCGGAACGAGTGCGATTTATCGCCAAGGATCTCGACGACGCTCATCAAAGAATGCGATCCTCGTTCTCCGAACTAACACCCCAAAGTCATATGGAACTGGCACGCTGGTGCCTGACCAACAAACGCACCGATCTGGCTCGCCGAGAAGTGCTGGACGCTCTCCACAAAGATCCGAATCGAGTTGATGCGCAACGGCTTCTCCAAAGTCTGGTACAGCAGAACGAAGGGGCATCGAAAACTCCCGGTGGAAGTGGCCTCACTGAGTTCCCTGCGCTGGCGAAGCCATCTGGTCCTGCCCCTGAAGCACGTTCTCTGGCGGGATTGTCTCGTTCCGTCGCTCAGGACTTCACTCGTCACGTTCAGCCAATTTTAATGAACAAGTGCGCCAACGCAGGTTGCCATGGAGTCCGCTCCATTTCGTCGTTTCAACTGACACCCTCTCATCGCGGAACGAGCGTTTCGCTCGCCGAGAGAAACCTCGCATCCGTCATGAAACAAATTGATCTGACTCGACCATCGTCCAGCCCGCTGTTGACGACACTGGAGGGCAATCATGCAGATTCGGCGACGCCAGTTTTTCGTGGTCGCAGTGGTGCAGTCCAGATGAAAACTCTTCGAGATTGGGTCGGAGCCGTCTCCAATGACATCGCTCCCGAGTTAAACGAGGAGGTACGTGAGCGGCAGGAGCAGATCCAGCTTGCGTCAATGTCAAAGACTCTTGAACCTGAGTCCGACTCTGCAACTGATGAGAGCATGATGGCACCTCACGGGCGAGTGCTGACCACGACAGAAACGGATGTTCGATTTCTCCGGAAAGCCTCCCGCGCGAATGCTCGTGATGCTTTCGACCCTTCAAAATTCAATCAACAGTTTTATAAGTCCACAAGAACTGAAAACTCGGACCAAACACTGAAAGACATACAAACGAGACCCAGCGAAACCAATGAAGGTCTAAGCCTGGATTGAGTACTTTCAGGGGTACAGCCTCGATTCGTGGAGCAAATGCTGAGTTCCACAGTTGCACAGGGCATGTCCATGATTGATCGGTAATTCGAAAACTTTGCAATTCAATTTCAAATTCTGCGACACCACCAGACCCTCAGTTTCCCCAGAGAGTCATTGGCGGAGGATCCTGCGATGATGAAGAAACCTATCCTGCTGACTTTGGCCTGTGGCCTGTTGTTCTCCACGGGCTGCGCCGCAAAGAATCGCTG
>CAMAXD010000061.1 GCA_945861975.1 Candidatus Kuenenia stuttgartensis
GATCAGTATGGCCTGGCTTATCTGCACGTCATGGATGGTCTGGCTTTCGGTTTTCATCAGCTTGGCGAACCGATGACACTGAGTGATTTCCGGGCTGTGTTCAGTGGTCCGCTGATTGGAAATTGTGGATACACAAAGGAAACCGCTGAAGCAGCGATTGCGAGCGGCCATGCGGATCTGATTGCCTTTGGAAGACCTTACATCAGCAATCCGGATTTGGTTGAACGATTTGCGAATGGCTGGCCTTTGAGTCCTTCTGCAGAAATGTCCACGTGGTACACACCCAGTGATACGGGTTACACAGATTTTCCAAATTATCCCTCGGCTTAATCCCCGGGAACGACAGACACTCCTGCAGCGCAAGGCTCTTCGAATCAGAAAGAAAGAGGGTCGGAACCAATTGCCAGAATGGCCCGAAGGGTACTGGCACGATCAGTTCCGGACCGCTTTTTCTGAGCCCGAATCAGGGTTTGCCTGAAGGGGTGTTTGTGGTTCAGCAATCGCCTGTCACACGAGCCTGCCTGCTGGTCCGACTTCGTGATACCACCAATCATGAAGCGTGGCGAGAATTCCTTCAGCTTTACAGTCCGCTTGTGTATGGCTTGGTGCGGAATCGCGGTCTACAGGATGCGGACGCTGCTGATCTGTTACAGGATGTGCTGAAGTCGGTCTCTGGTTTGATTGGCCGCCTTGACGATGACAAGCAGAAAGGTGGCTTTCGGGCGTGGTTGTTTACGATCACTTGCAACCGTCTTTCCACGTATCTCTTGGGCCGACGTGCCACTGCGGCGGCAGGAGCTGATTCGAAGATTCAACAGATGCTGGAAGCTGAACCGGAATTTGAAGACAGGACATGGCAGGTGTTCTGGCTCAGTGCCGTTCAGGGAGTGTCGGCAGCCGACGTCAGCAAAACTTTGAGTATGTCGACCGGCGCAATTTATGTTGCGAAGAGCCGGGTGTTGGCTCGCCGGAAAACCGAAATCCAGCGACTGCAGCCGGAACACAAATTTTCATCATGACCCCAACGCCATCGAATTGTCGTACCAGTTGCTCGACAAAGGGCGAGCTAAAAGGATTGGTTGACGGCAGGTTGTCTGACGATCAGACGTTGGCGATGGCAATCCACGATGGGGCTGTCAAACGTTTGGAGCGTCGCCGAGCACGTGTCATCGTCACGATCAAAGCGCATTCCGGACTCGTCTGGGGGATGTCGATTCGCCACGATGGAAACCTATTTCGCGACAACTGGCCGTGACGGCACCGCTCGTGTCTGGGACATGAAGCAAATTGCTCGGTGAGCTGCTTCGTTATTTATGAAGCAATGTTGCAACTTCTGTGGCAAAGTAGGTCAGCACTCCATCCGCTCCCGCGCGTTTAAAGCACAGCAGGCTTTCCAGCATGGCGGCTTCTCGATTGAGCCAGCCGTTATTGGCAGCCGCTGAGATCATCGCGTATTCACCGGATACCTGGTAAGCAAACGTTGGTACGCCGAATTCGTCTTTGACACGTCGAACAATATCCAGATAAGGCATGCCAGGTTTGACCATGACCATGTCGGCACCTTCGGCGATGTCCAAAGCGACCTCACGGATGGCCTCGTTCGTATTGGCTGGATCCATTTGATAAGTCCGCTTATCGCCTCCACCAAGATTCTTTGCGGAGCCGACGGCATCTCGGAATGGACCGTAGAACGCAGACGCATACTTTGCCGAGTAGGCCATAATCTGAACGTTGTGATAACCGGCCTTGTCGAGCGATTCACGAATTGAGCGGACTCGACCGTCCATCATGTCAGACGGTGCAATAATGTCACACCCAGCCTTAGCCTGATTCACAGCCTGAAGATTCAAGGCGGCCAGGGTTTCATCATTGACAACGTAATCATCGCGAACGAGACCATCCTGACCGTGAGTCGTGTAGGGATCTAAAGCGACATCCGCGATCAATCCAACGGACAGATTGGCATCCCGGATGGCTCGCATCGCACGACAAATCAGGTTGTCCGGGTTACGTGATTCTTCGCCATCGGGAGTTTTCTTTTCCTGAGGTGTCACAGGAAAAATTGCGATGGCAGGAATTCCCAGGTCTGCGGCTCTCTTCGCTTCTTCGACAAAGATGTCGACGGAATAACGAGTGACCCCGGGCATTGACGCCACAGGGACTCGCTGGCCAGTTCCTTCAACAACAAAGACCGGCCAGATCAGATCATTGACGGTCACCTCATGCTCACGAACAAGCCGACGGGACCATTCTGTGCGACGATTTCGACGCAGACGAGTGAAAGGGAATTCGGAGTTCATGATGAACGGCTTCTCTACAAAATGCTCAGGACTGTCGAGTTACTGCTTTGCCTTGACGGTGACCAGTTTATCGTCTGGTTCCTCTGTAAGCAGCAGACTACGGAAGTGATATTCCTGAGGCTGCCCATTACTGTGGAGCTGAAGTCCCAATTGACAGGCCTGAAGCATTTCAGGCTTATCTGTGAAATCAAAAATTTCTTCGCCGTTGGCTGCGAAACGAATTCGATCACCGCGGACCAGAATCTCAATTTGATTCCACTGGCCTTTCTTCTCCAGTTCATTTCCGCGGCCAACCGGGGCCACGCGATTGCGACGATGAGCGTCCCAGATGCCCCAGTCATGACAGAACATCAGCAATGGGCCTTTGAAGCCGAATTTGTTTTCGCCAGCATCCGTAAACTGTTCACCAAGAGCGGCTACCGCTGAGTGCATTGTGGAGTGCTTGTCGCTCATTGTCTGCTTCACTTCGAACAGCATTCGGAAGGTGCGATATTTCTTTGCTGTAAACAGATAAGTGCTGCTGGTGACTTTGTCGTCGTTGGCACCGCGAATCATCCCGTGCTTCACAGACCAGCGAGTTTCGTCGCCCGACCATCCGGACAGATCCTTGCCGTTAAAAAGGTGCTGAATAGTTTCAGTTTTCGGGATACGTGATTCGACACTCAGAGGCTCAGAGAAGTCGGTTTCGGGTTTCTCCAGATCGAGTTCCTTGATCCAGGTGTTGCGATACCGAACATCGTGCCCTTCGCACTGAAGCTTGATTCCACCCGGTATGTCGGTGATCCCTTTTCCACCGTCATTGCCTCCATCAATACCAGAATTGGGGCCACCCCAGACCTGATTGATTTCGAAATTGTGATGCACTCTCTGGCCATTGAAGTAAACCGTGGCTCGAGCTTTCTCGACGCGCTGACCATCCTTGAAACGAGCGGCTCGGAAGACCACATCATACGAGTTCCAGCTTCCCCGACCGTTGTACGCGTAATAGGGTGACTCGGTCTCGTTGATGATGGCCGCCATCCCGTGCGGAGTATCATCGCCATCGAGAACCTGAATCTCGTGGCGATTCTGAAGATAGACGCCACTGTTGCCACCGGGATTCATAATCAGCAGTTCAATGTGCAGGCGAAAATCACGGTACTCTTTTTTGGTCACGATATCGGCTGCCCCGAATCGTCCGCCAGCGGCTGCCGGATCATCGGTCATCACCGCTGTGCCACCGTCAACAGGATCGTCGACAATCTTCCATTTGATCGGCAGTGTTGATTTGAATCCCGGGCCCTGCCAGTACGTCCACTTGTCGTCAAGCATTTCACGAGATCCATCGATCAGTATCTCGGCGCCCTCGATCGGCGTTGCTCCCACACCGACATCGGCACGGCAAATCGAGTTAAGTGCATAAAGCCCGATGATCAGCGTTGCGATCCAGACCGGTCGACGTAAGGCCATTGAGGAATACTCCGGAAGTCAGGTGGGAGAGAAGGTGGAGGTTAGGTATTTAAGAGAATACGCTGGACAGTCGGTACAGACGGTCTGCTTCATTACGTGTTCACCTGGGCGGCGATTGTGGTCAGAACGGCATCGAACTACAAACCACACTGCTGTTCCTGAACGAATCGCCCGGGAAATGTCCGAAGCGATTGCTGAGCATGTTGAACTGGTCGCAAAAGCTCCTGAAAAGTAGGCTGATCAAACACCGATTCAACTCAAAAAAGGAGTGATGATGTATCGACTAACGGTGCTCTATGGGCATCCCGCGAATCCTGATGAATTCTTGCGATACTATCGCGAAATCCATCTTCCAATTGCGAAAAGAATGCATGGTTTCCAGGGCTGGACGATCGGCCTGTGTGAGCCAGTAGCACCCGGTGAGAAGTCACCCTACTTCATGATCGTGGGACTCTACGCCGACACTCGAGAAGCCATCGATACGATATTGGCATCGCCCGAGGGCAAAGCATCAATTGCTGATGTGGCTAACTTCGCCACGGGCGGCGCGACGTTTTTCTTTGATCGGGAGGAAGTGCTGATCCCGGTCCTGCTGAATGATTAGAGGTGGAGAAAGTCCCTTCGGCGGCGCGGCGGGCGTACCGTACACCGGTCGCTCCGCTGACGGGATTTAATTTAATTCACTGGCTGAGATGAGCGCAGGTACGCGAACAAGTCGCGCAGTTGCTGGTCGGTGAGTGCCTTGAGTGCTCCTTCCGGCATCACGGATTGCGGGATGACTTTCATCTCTTCAATGTCGTCCTGCTTCAGAATCACGTTCTGGCCATCGACGCCACGAAGAATCACAACTTGACTATCCTTGTCGGCCAGGAACCCGTTGAGAACTCGTCCATCCACGGTGACCACGACATGATTTTCGAAGCCCTCGCGAATTTCCAGGCTGGGATTAATCACGCTGCTCAGAATACGTTCCAGATTTGATCGAGCAAATGGTGTCAGGTCCGGCCCGATGCGTCCGCCTTCATCAAACAGCAGGTGACATCGGCCACAGTTCTGCATAAACAGCGGCTTGCCGGCTCGAGGATTACCAGAGCCTGCTCCCAGAATTCCATTGATGCGAGCCGTCTCCGCCTGCACCTGAGCAGGCGACAATCCGGCGATCTCTCCCCAGAGTTGTTCAACAGAGGTTTTGATGCTGTTGTCGCTGTGCATCAACATTTTTCGAATCGCCGAGTTCGAAACCTGCTCTTTGGGAATCGATCCGGATTCAACTGCGGTCAGCAATTGCTTTGACCAACTGGTGCGACTGACCAGCATCGCCTCGGCAGCCAGTTGAGGTTGCTCCGGAAGTGTTGCGTAGAGAGTCGTGACATCGGCGGCGATATCGGCCGCATCATAGTTTTGCAATGCGGCGAAGAGTGTCCCCAGAATCGCAGGATCCTTCTCCGTCTTCAGCAGTTCACGCAGAATGACAAGCATGTCGGCCTGATGTGTCTGACCACAGATCTCTATCAACTGCCGACGAACATCTTTCGGAGCGGCCGGATCTCGGATCGTTTTCACCGCCTCGGCAATTGCATCCGGCTGAGCCTGACGGAATCGTAACGCCAACGATCCGCCACCACTTTTCGCAAGGGCCTGAACAAGTTCGTCGGGAATTCCGGCCAGACTACGTCCCTGAAACGCGTCTTCGAAGCCCTTCAACATGCGCTCAGCATTGGATTTGTCTGGCGCGGAGTTCAGCAGCGAGGCCGCACTCAGGAGATCTTCGCGACTTCCGGCCAGTGCATAACGCTTCATCAAACGTTCGGCGACATGCTGAGCCACCAGTGGTCGCTGCCATGTGGTCGGCTCAGCCAGTAGTTCCTTCGTGATTTTGTCAACAGCCGCTCGCCCGACCTGCGCTTCGATAGCCCACCAGACCAACAGTGGCTGATGAATGTCAGAAGCATCTTCGTCGTACTTCAGCAATTCACGAATGATTGGCAGAGCCAGGTCCGGTGGAAGTCTTCGAGCCGAGCTGGCCATTTGTTTGCGGACATCGATATACGCCTCCGATTGAGCAGCCCTGGCGATCGCCGCCGCCACCTTGCCCGAAGTGGACTTAGGATCGCAAACGATACGCACCGTCCAGGCTCGCACGAACGGATCACTATGGCCCAGCAGTTTGATCGCCGCATCATCTGTCAGGCCCCCGGATACATTCAGCGCCCAAAGTCGTTCCAGTGCCGCCTGGCCGGTTGATGTTTCCAGCTCTGACAGTAGAGGCCCGAAGACGCTTTTGTCTTTGCGATCTCCCAGCAGTCGCATCGCCGTCTGACGATGCCACTTTGAGGGATTGTTCAGGAGCTGAATAAGTTCAGCGGATGACTTCTTTGCATAGTCAAAGTGTGCGAGAGAACTCGGAGGGCTCACGCCCTGCCGCTCGCCGGAGGATGATTTTGCCGACGTCAGCTTGTAGATTCGCCCGGTCTTCTTGTCGACTCGTCCTGCATAGTGGCTGCTGTGATCGATCCGCTGCTCATACATATCCGCCACATAGATGTCACCATCCGGACCAGTCTTGATATCGACGGGTCGAAACCAGGGATCATCCGTCTTGAGAACTCTTTCAACGTCTTCCGTTTCAAACGATGACTGATACGGCTTGAAGTGACTCAGGACGACTTGCCCCTGCAGTGGTTCGATACCGAACAGCTCACCGCGAAAACGCTCCGGCAGACTGTTCTCTTCGTAGATCACAAAGTTGTGAGTAAAGCGTGCGACGCTGTGATGCTTGATGTTTTCAAAGAAGCCAAAGGAATACGGATTCGACAAGGGGCCGTGCTTTCCGAAGCCCTTCCGGTAGTACCCGCCCTGGACATAGTGGAAACCGCGAGTGTCGCCGCCATTGTGCCCGGAAAAGATACGACCTTTTTCATCGATTTCGCAACCGAAGGTGTTGCCGCCACCTTCCGCAAAGATCTCGTAGACGTGCTTCTCGGGGTGGTAACGCCAGATCAGTTGCCCCAGCGACTGCACGGGTGTTTCCTTTGAGCCCGGCTTGCGAATAACGCCGGTCACAGTGCTGCCCTGTCCTCCGTACAGCCAGCCGTCAGGGCCAAAGCGAAGACTGTTGATCACGGAGTGTGAGTCTTCAATGCCGAATCCCTCCAGCAGAACCTCTGGATCTCCGTCGGGAATATCGTCCTTGTTGGCATCCGGATAGAACAAGAGATACGGAGGATTCGTGACATAGACTCCGCCGCGTCCCACTGCAAAAGACGAAGCGATGTTTAATTCATCGACAAAGGTTTTGTGCTGGTCATAAACGCCGTCACCATCGGTATCCTCATGGATGCTGATTCGGTCCGTACCCTTGAAATGATTGGGCGGTGCTGGCGGAACTTTGTCATAGACTGACCGCAGAAACGTATCACGACTGACCATCTTCAGGCCCGCTGGATCTGGATACTGACGATACTCCATGACCCACAGGCGACCTCGTTCATCCCAGGACATAAAGAGCGGCTGAGCAATGTCAGGATCGCCAAGGATAAGTTTTACACTCAGGTCTTCAGGCGTCAGAAAATGCTTTACGGCTTCGGATGGTGACAGCGGATCCGTGTCACCGTTTCTGCGGGCGACGTATTTCTCAATATTGTCGACACCGTCGACGTTCAGATAGACGGCTTTTGCCGCAGCGTCTGCATCAGTGAGCGGTTGAGTTGGGTCAAAGTCGAACTCAGCGGGTTCCGCTTTGCCCCAGGCGACATCGTCACCCGGTCGATACTGCCAGACGCCTTCCAGACGAAAAGCCTGCATCGCAGCTTCGTTCATCAGAACAGGAGGAGCCACGCTGAAGTTTGGTCGAGGATCATTCTGATAGACTCGAATTGCGATCGTGTTGAATTCACCTGCCTTGATGAGCGATGCGTCAACGGCATAGCGGCCCTTTTCTCCCAGGCCACTGCGAAACTGAGGAGGAAAGGTTCCCGTGGCACCGACGGGTTGTCCACCGACGTAGGCCGAGCGAGCATCATCCAGAGCTTCCGAGAACAACGTCAGCGGTTGCCCGTCCCACTCTTTCGGAACCTTGACGAGCACTCGATACCACGAGTAACCATTGATCGGAGCCAGCTCTCCTGTCGGCACACTGCGCCATGCATCGGGGACGGTGAGTGCTTTCCAGTCAGCGGCCTCGAGGAAACCAATTGAACTGGTCAGAGCAATCAAAAACGCTGTCACTGTGATGCAGCGAAGCGACGTATTTTGAGATTTCATCGTCGGGCCTTCAAACAGAAGGAATCAAACCCGGAATCGCCCGCCGGTTTTGTCAGCTCTCGTTCGTTGAGTAATACGCACTGTTTCAAACTCGATGAATTCTGCAGGTTGCAGGATCCCAATCGCGGGCAATCCCATCAGAAGGTGGGACCGGGATTATTCCGATTTGGTGTCGGAAATCCAACTGCACGGGGCTCAGAAAAGGGGGGGCTCAGAAAAGGGGTCAGGAACCAAGAGTGCGTAGCACGCTTCGGGCCATTTGGCTATTGGTTCCTGACCCCTTTTCTGAGCCTATTCTGCCGACAAGCGTTCGAATCCCGGCACTCCGCCGTTGCGAGCCAGATAGGTCAGGATTCCCGTCAGCGATTTGGCATTCTGGTCATAGTTGCGGCATTTATGACATACACGCAGGCATCCGCCGTTAGCAAGGCTTTCTCGCCAGCCACTTGGCAGACGGCAGGCGATCGTTGCCCCGCGTACAATAATCATGGGCCGAATTGTCTGAGATCCAAGCCTGTCCACCCAACGTAGTGGGCAACCTTTGATCTTGAAGACATCCGTCTTGCAGCCCAGCACCGTATCGTTGGGAATCAGAAGCTGAACTCGACGCTGATCGGCATAGTACAACACATCGGTCAGCCCCATTCGAACCGTGCGTTCCGCGTGGTTGTATGTATGAAGGCCCTGCTCACCGGGCACGACTACCAGGAATCGAGCTCCCAGGTCGGTTGCAAGATCGACCGCGCGGCGAACATCGTCCGTTGCTCGGTCAAAGGTCATCCCCAGAGAACCAGTAAAGCCCCCTGCGAATCCCAGGCAACTGACACTGATTCCCGCGTCAGCAAGAACATCATGCAGAGCATGCTCACCGATTCGAAGTACTTGCTGTCGACGCACTGCCACATAGCGAATGCCGCGACGATGCAATTGCTCGACTTCAGCAAACAATGTTTCTGAGGAATGCGCCCGAAGTGGCATTGATACAGCAATGCGGGCCACCATTGACGGCTTGGCCCATTCGGTCTCTTGTTCGAGGAATACATCCATGTATGACGCAGCAAGCCAGTGAGATAGAATATCACGAACGCCTTCGACGCGGTTCACAAGCTGGAACCTGTCGTATCAAACATCGACGATCAACGCGGCTGCGAATCGTCACGAGCACAAGTACTGTGCTGAATTCTTCGCCACTTGTAAACGTCGGATGAACAGCTTTTTTGTGACTCGACAAACCTTGTGCTTCAACAGGCTTCTATGCCCGAAACGTACTTGACGCAAATCGCAGGAACCGATAATGGGAGCAGTGATTTGCGAACAATACTGATGAGCGTTCAACGTTTGTCATGACGAATGCAATCGATGTCGACCTCACGAAGACAGGATCTATTCGAAGGAGATGTCCCTACGACGATGTCTCGATCCCTCAGTACATCGATGATCGTTGTTTCGTTTGTGCAGCCTGCTGCAGAATGACTTCCAGCCGACGAGTAGCCGCCTGAATCGACCATTGCGATTCCACACATTTGCGGGCTTCAATCGCCGTGTCGCGAATAGCGTCTGGTTGCTGGACGCATTTTAGAAGGGCCTTCAACAAGGCATCGACGTCATTGACTGCCACCAGCTCGCCCAGCCGACCGTTCTCCAGAATCTCGGCGGGCCCCGAATGACAATTCGAGGAAATGACCGGCGTGCCGCAAGCCATCGCTTCCAGAAGCACGTTCGGCATGCCTTCCATTAGCGAGGGAAGGACAAAGAGATCGGCCGAACGATACCAGGCCGCCGCATTCTCCTGAAACCCAGGCAGCTTGACATTGTCTGAGAGCTTGAGGTCGATCACCTGCTGTTCCAGCTTCGCACGATGCGGACCTTCTCCCAGCAAAGCCACACGCAGCTCAAGCTCCGGACAACGACGACGCAGTTCATCGACTGCCGAAATCAGCAGATGGAACCCCTTCTCATGATTCAGCCGACCAGCGGAAACGATGCGGACCAGCCTCGATGTTCCTTGCTGCGCTGGTCGAGTCCACCAGTCGTTCTGAACCGGCTTTACGGATTGCTCAAGAATCAGCTCCACATCCACACCGTTGCGTTGAGTCTGGATTTTGTCAGCGCGGATGCCGTAAAACCGTTTGGCGGATTCTTGAGCTCCATCGGAGACGGCAAGGACTCGTGATGAGTTGTTATAAAGTCGATGCAGAATTCGTCGCTTGAACCACTGAAACTTTCCAGCGACCGGTGCAAAACCAATCTCCGGATCTGTCACAATCGTCGAAACATTCGGGACGCCAACTCGCTGCGCTCCTGCTGCAGAGATGAGCGTCATCAGAAATGTCCGGTCATAGCTGACATCAGCCTTGATCTCTGTCAGGAAGGCCGCAAAGTCCTTGACTCGACGGGAATGCATCAGGCCAGGGAGATAGATTCGGGATGAGGTCACTCGTTCTTCAAACGAAGTGATCGGAACATCTTCCGGAACAAGGTTCAACAGGGGTCCTGAGCGATAAACCAGGTACAGAAAAGGTTCAAACTTCTGCCGGTCCAGATGCCGCAGCGCCAATACGAGCTGTCGCTCTGAGCCGCCTCCATGCATGGCTCCTATCGAAAAGACAACTCGAATTCGCGACATGGGATCGGGGTTTCAGTAATTACACAAAGGCCGCTTAGTTCTGAGCCTGAGGGAAGGACGATTCGATCGCGGAACCAAGAGTATGATAGCCAACGAGTACAAGTAATTCCTGCCGCACGAAGCCGAACAGTTCCGACTCCTTCGTAGATTGGCGATTTGTCCGACGATGCTCCGCGATCATCGAGATTCTTCTGCCGCACTTGCTGGTTTTTCCAAAGTAGCCGTCTCGCTCCGCCGAGACGAGGCCTTGCATCTGGCCCATGGCTGAAAACCCGGCGGTTCGATTTTCTGCTCGACGTAAACAGTGCGTTACGAAATGGCCGTCTGTTTTGGCAACACAACGTGCATCGCACAAAGCTCATCTCTGCGGAGCGAGATGGCGACATTTCATGCTGGAAAGCTGCAGCAGTCCAAAGAACGAAGCGTTGAATCTCGATCTGAAGCTGTGACAATCGATGACATGGACTCTACACTCCCGACCGATTTAGCGACTTTTCAAACCCTGCCGCTCTAAAAAGATCAAAAAGATTCCGCGAGATGCTTTTGTGAAAGAAACGAAGACCAGAACCAAAGGCCACGAGCGAACTCGTCGCGATCATGCGACCGAGCTGACGCAGGACTACGTGGAAGCGATCGCGGAACTTCATGAGCGTTTGGGAGAATGTCGAGTCCGAGATCTGGCCAAACGATTTGCGGTCAGTCATGTGACAGTCAATCGCGCTGTGGCCAGAATGAAGCGAGATGGCTATGTCGACACCGAGCCATATGCTCCCGTGAGCCTTACCGAGAAAGGCCGCAGCCTGGCCCAGTTCTCACAACGCCGACATGAAGTCGTTTATCAGTTTCTGCTGGCTCTGGGAGTCAGTGAACGAACCGCATCCATAGACAGCGAAGGCATCGAACATCACGTCAGCGAAGAGACCCTGCGGCTGATGGAGAAGTTTGGCAAGAGCCGCATCGGCGAGTGACCTGTCAGCAACATTGCGAGACACAGAACAGCCACGAGACTGGCAAGCATGGTGTTGATTTCACAATCGTTGAATAGACAGCTCGTGCTGAATGCCCGGAACGACGTACAAAGAGTTCCGTGGTATTCAGTTCCTTACAACTTTTTGTGACGCTCTTTCGCGACTATCTCCATCACTCAACCAACTGCAAACAAACCGCAGTCTTGCCGTTGCGGAGGAAGATGCGTTTGTTGGCAAGAATGGGGTGGTTCCATGTTTTGTCGTTGAGCATCAGCAGTCTTGAAAGCTCCGTCAGCTTTTCTGACGTGCCCTGCAGCAGAACAAGGTCTCCATTTTCTGCGGCGACGAGGATCTGGCCGGCCTTCTGCAGCAGCATGGCCTGACCAAAGCCGTATCGGCCGCCCTGCCATTTGCGTTCACCAGTCGTGGCGTCGATGCACGAAAAAATGGCCTGATTGAAACCGTAAATGCTATTGTCAAACACAACACTATCATTGAACGAGGGACGCAGTTTGGTCGAGGACCATGCTTCCGTCATCGTCCATCGCTCGTCGGTCTTACGGACTTCCAGTCGAGCCGTACCGACGCCATCGCCAAGGCCGACGAGCAGACTTTCCGGTCCAATCTGCTGAGGGTCCACCATCGCTGGGCCTTTCCACAGCTCCGGCTTGAACGTCCAGACAGCGGAACCATCTTTCGGATCAATCGCATGCACGCCCTTCCCGTCGCAGAAGACGACGACCGACTGGCCGCACAACGTCATCGGGCGAGCCGTGGTGTAATTCATATCGGTTGAAGGGAAACTCCAGAGCGTGTTGCCCATGGCACAGTCCAGCGCGAGAAGTCCGTTTTTTTCTGGACCGCCGGCGAAGATGATGAGCATATCTTCAAGGATGAGCGGCGAGCCCGAAAATCCCCACATCGGAATCGGGGCTCCAAAATCGGTGACAAGGTTTTTCTGCCAGACAACCGTGCCATCCATTTCATTCAGGCATGTCAGCAGTCCTGTCCCGCCGAGTGCATAGACGTGACCGTTGGCCACACTTGGTGTGCTGCGGGGGCCGGCTCCGGAGACCACTTCGTTAAAGCGAGTCTCATCGGCGTGCGTCCAGATGACACTTCCGTCAACGGCTGAATAGCAGGTGATGTGTTCCTTTTCGCTGCGTTGCTCCTGCGTCAACAGTTTCTGATTGTTGTACGCGAACGAACCCCATCCGGGTCCGATGGAGATTCGCCACAGTTCCTTAGGAGGATTCGTGGTCCAGTCCAATGGAGCGATCTCTTCGTTCGACGAGCCGTTGCCGTCGGGACCTCGATACTGCGACCAGCCGAACTCACTCACTCCAGCGTCGGCACTTTCCACAATGTTGGGCATCGCCCCCGGCTGTGCTTCCAGTGTCGGCAGTGTGTCTTCATGTCGAGGACTCCAACGCCAGCGGAATTCGGCATAGTAGTCGCCATCGAAGCCTTCATTTCTGACGAGAGCAAAACTGCTCCATCCAACTCCCAGCAACAGAACGGCCAGAAGGCAGCGACGTGGAGCCTGTGACCAGATCGACAGAGCCAGCGTGATCATCAGCTCGGCCAGCGGAACTCCGTAAATCCACATCGTGGTCCGCAGAGCGTCGTCGAAGTCACTGATCTGCGACGAGATCATTGGAAAGGCGATTCCGGCAATCACCAGAGCCAGCTTCTCCCTCCATCGAAGTCGGCTGACAAACAGCAACCAGATGGTGAATGCTAACCCTGTGGCAAGCGGCCCGGCCATCATGAAGAGGAATCGCGGCAGGTTGCGGATGGAAGGTGTCACCGTCAGGATCAGAGCGATGACCTGGGCGATCACAATCCACCACGCTGGCCAAAGTCGCAGAGGATGATTGTTTTTGACAGGGACAGATTTGGTGTCTTCAGATGCTTGTGGTACGTCGGTCGTCATGTGGTATTTCTGTAGTGTTGAAATCATGCGGATGCATAGGATTCTGACAACATGGTTCGCGAAGCGAAACTCCGGAGTCTCTTCAGAATCGGGAGAGAGTCAGAGGGAAGCATTTCTGATTCAACCCAGTCGAAAACGTCCAAATCTTGTTGGGTAGTGATAAATACTAATCGCGTGATCAGAATGGAGCATACCCCACGGCGATTCCGGGAGTTCCGATGGCCGCTTGTCTGTCCTTCTGCCATCGCCGTTTCGGTCGGGACGTCAAGCTCCTTCAAGAGCTTATCAGCACGTTCTGCAGTCCATGTCTTGTCGCGTTTGGTATGGGCTCTTCTTCATTCATCTTGAACCAAGAATCCTTGCAGCGTACAATCCGACTTGCCCGTGTGTCGGCTCAGAAGGGCATTGAGAGAACGTTCTGAACTTTGCTGGTGAATGTCATTGGCGTCCGAAATGTTCTTGCATGAATCCGACACCCTTTCATGACAGATGCAAAACTGCGACGTGCGATCATTGTGGAATCGGCACGTCTGATGTACTCGCGAAGTGAGTCTGAGTACTACCGAGCCAAACTCAAGGCAGCTCAACGACTTTGCCAGGGCTGGGTCAAACCGTCCGACTTGCCCACCAATGCAGAAATCCGCGATGAGATCTTGCGGCTGGCGAATCTCTTCGAAGGCGATTCAAGATTTGATCGTCTTCGCGAGATGCGAATCGAAGCCCTGCGACTGATGAGAATGCTGGAGAACTTCCGACCGAAGATTATCGGAAGCACCTTCACCGGTCATGTTCGGCAAGGTTCCGACATCGACATCCACATTTTCTCCGCGACCGCTGAAGCTGTTGAAGTTCGGCTTGAAGCGGAGGGCATCGACTATCAACTGGAACGCAAACGCGTCCGCAAGCATGGTGAAGAGCGAATCTTCACGCACTTCCATATCAAGGATCGCTTTCCCGTTGAGTTGACCATGTACGCGCCGGACAAGGCGTCGTTTCAATTCAAAAGCTCGATCACCGGAAAGGCGATCGAACGAGCGACTCTTCCGGAGTTTGAACAGTTCCTTCAGAAAGAATATCCGGACTTCGATCTGGAGTCGGAGGTGACTGCAGCGGATAACGCGATCGATCGATTTCAGGTCTATCGTTCGCTGCTCATTCCACTGTCCGGTGCTGCTCAGGGACGAGAATACCATCCGGAAGGCGACGTGCTTTATCATTTGCTGCAGTGCTACGTGCTGGCCGTTGACGAATTGCCTTACGATGAAGAGTTTCAACTGGCAGCATTGCTGCACGATGTCGGCAAGGGCATTGATTCAAAAGATCATGTGAACGCGGGACTGGAAGCTCTGGAAGGCTTCATCACTGAACGAACAGCGTGGCTGATTCGGCATCACATGGATGCGCATCTGATCCGCGATCGCACGATCGGATTCCGACTGCATCAGCGTCTGAAAGAAAACGAAGACTACGAAACGTTGCTTCTACTGAACGACTGCGATCGCAAAGGAAGAGTTGCCGGCGCACGAGTCCCCGACCTTGATGATGCAATCGACGAACTTCGCGAACTGTCACAAGAGTAGCTTTGTCACGTGTGCGGTCTTTTGGGATTATCAACCGGAATGAGTCCGCAGGAATCAGCCGTTTCCTTCAACGCCGGAAATCGGGCGAATTCAATTGATCCGAACGGCCAATTCCTGCGTTTGACAGGGCAGTTCCTCCGAGATTTCTTGCTTAAGGGCGAGAATTCGTAATGCGTTTCAGGCTGGCGGTCTCCTCCCATAATCCAGCCTGAGACTTCAGCGGTTGGCCTTCAAAGGCTTTGCGCGTTGAAACGGATTGCCTGACAGGATGTTGGCGAATTTCGGTGTCGGATGAAATCAGATGAACACGAATACGAACACGAACACCGCAAACACTCCGTCAGAAGCCATAACGGTAGTCTCAGCAAAGGCTGCTGAGTTTTTTGAGATGACCGCCCCTGAGACATTCTCACAGGAGTCTCCGGGCCCTGAAACCTTCGTCGAAAGAAAGCAGCTTCGCCCCTTGAGGTTTGCCACGGGACTGTGTCTGACGACCTTCGGGATGGGCATGGTTTTGTTTATTGGAGTTCGCATGCTGGAAGTTCAGCAAGTCGGCGGAGACTTTGCGCTCTTGATTGTGGCCGGCAGTGTGTTGACCGGGGTTACTCTGCTGGGCGGCGGCTTTGGGCTGATGGCGACAGCGTCTTCCGGTTTCGATGAGCAGGAGTTCGATCGACTGGCGCGAGCTGGGAATATCTCGGCAGTGGTGATGTCGACGGAAACGAACCGTTTTCAGGAAGATGAAATGGCGGCCTGATTTGGCGATGGGTTGCGGATCGGTGAGTGGTGCGGAAGGCCCGTGGACCATCTGGGCAGGCGAGGTGGGGGTTTGTGTGGCTGTTAACTAAACATCTGCCCGCGGCCGGTTGGTTCGAAGGCATTCTCGTAATGCGTTAATCGAGGTTCGCTTCCATCGTCCGGCCAGAGGATCGATACGATATCGAATCGAGCCGGCTGTTCGAGTCGTCGATGCTTCTTCAGCCATGCCAGCGCGGCACGTGTCAACTTTTCCTGTTTGCGCCGATCCACGGCTTCAAATGGCTGGCCGTCGTTCTCTGACTTACGAGTCTTCACTTCGACGAAAACCGTTGTTGCCCCGTCTTGAGCAATGATGTCGATCTCGCCAAACTGATTACGATACTGTTTCGCAAGGATGCGATAGCCGTGCTTCTTCAGATACGTGACGGCCGCACGTTCGCCCCGATCACCCAGCAGTTTGCGAAGCAGGTTCTTCATCGGCTGCCCCCAGAGTTCCGGATTCCTCAATACACCGCGCAGCGAAAAGGCGACTGCCTCAGGAACCCTGATGACGCAGTCGCCTGTTTCTGATTTTCTGTCACGCCGGCAGCCGCTCTGAAGATCACTGCTGACCACTTAAAATCAAAGCAAGCGCAATTCTCAACCGCAAATCGGGCAGCTTGCGCTGTCATGCTGACTGAGGAGACAGCAGGTTCTCACTTCGTTGAGTCGCTGACCTGAACTTCCCATGGCTTGGCCTTGCGTTCTTTTAGACGTGTGGCTTTACCAGTTCGTTCACGTAGATAAAACAGCTTCGCGCGACGAACGCGAGCATGTCGCTTCACTTCGATGTGCGAAATCTTTGGTGAGTTCACCGGGAAGTTTCGCTCAACACCTTCGCCCTGGACGATTCGGCGAACGGTGAAGGATTCTGAAGTACCAGTTCCGCTGGTGGCGATGATGACGCCGCTGAAGATCTGGATTCGCTCTTTGGTACCTTCAAGAATTCGTGTGTGCACATCAACACTGTCGCCGACGGCAAACTTCAGCGGCTGCTCACGCAGGCTGGACTTTTCCGCAGCGAGAATCAAATTGTTTCGCATGACTGGGGTTCCTTTGAACTTATTCAAACCGAGCAGAGTCAGAGCCGGACTAATCCAGCAGATCCTGGCGGCGTTCCGCCGTTCTCTGCAGGCTCTGAGCCTTCTGCCATTCTTCTATTTTTGCATGATCACCACTGATCAGCACTTCCGGCACTGTCATTCCCCGAAACTCACGAGGTCTCGTGAACTGCGGATGTTCCAGCAAACCGGCGTTGCTGAACGAATCATATCGGCTGCTGGTTTCGTCTCCCAGAACACCCGGAATCAACCGGATGACTGTGTCAACGATCAGCATCGCCGGGACTTCTCCACCATTGCAGATGAAGTCGCCCACCGAAATCTCAGTTGGCTGCAACCCCTGACGGATCCGGTCATCAAAACCTTCGTACCGTCCACAGAGCAACAGCAGTCGAGGCTCCTGAGCGAGCTCCTCAACCAGCTTTTGATCCAATTTTTGACCCTGAGGGGTCATCATTAGTAATCGCCCGGGCAGTTCTGACTGAGCCTGCACCGTTTCGACACTGTCGAAAACCGGCTGACACATAATCAGCATGCCTGGACCACCACCAAACGGCTTGTCATCGATCTGCCGTCGTTTTCCGGGAGCATAATCCCGGAAATTGTGCAGCTTGATATCTACCAGACCGCGTTCAATTGCCAGTTTCAGGTGACCTTGTCCAAGGTATCCCTCGAACATCTCCGGAAACAGGGTGAGGATATCAAACCGCATAACAGCCGATGTCCCATTTGCTGACTGGAGATCATACTCGAACTTGTGATTCAGGAGCATCACTCCGTTGAAGTGAACACCCTGAAGACTTTTACAGTCCGAACAAGACCCAGCAGCAGTCTGATCCGGATTACTCGGCCGCAGGAGCTTCAGCTTCCGCTGGAGCTGCGACTTCTTTCACCTTTGGAGCCAGCATCGGAGGAGGCGAGAGCGCCTTGCCGAACTTATTCTGCTTAACCTTGCGAATCAGGGCGTTCACCTTTTCGCTTGGCTGTGCACCAACGGACATCCAGTACTCAACTCGCTCAAGGTTCAGCTTAACGCGAGCAGACTTGTCGTGGACCATCGGATCGTAGAAACCAACTTCTTCGATCGCCTTTCCGTCGCGCTGAACGCGGGAGTCCATAACACAGATACGGAAGAACGCACGGTGCTTGCGTCCCATTTTCTTCATGCGAATTCGAACAGCCATTGCAACTCCTGAACTGACAAAAACAATCGTCGATGGCTACACAAAGCGGTCTGAAATTGTGAATCCACCAACGTACAAGGTTTCAAGCAACTCTCATTCAATCTTCTGTTTAGCCGGATCCAGTCGCGACGTCTTTTCATACCTCGACACTGGCTCAGGTCAAACCGTCATTCACAAACTTCGGCAAAAACTGCCGATCCCTGTCGGGACGAAACACTGCGGCGATTGAAGTCCTACTTCTTTCGGTTCCTCTTCTTCGCTTTTTGTGCTTCTTTTTTCTGTTTCCTCTTCTTCTCGCGAGCTTCGTCCTGATTCAACGGCCCGCGAGCACTTCTCATCTTCTTTTCGATCAGCTCAGCCCCCGGATTCATGAATCCGCCGTCGGCCATGCCTTTGACTGCACGCATTCGGTCACGCAGGCCCATGCTGGACATGCCCTGCATCATCTTCCCCATCGCGGAGAAGTCCTTCAGCAGCTTGTTCACATCAGCCGGCTGGACACCGCTACCGCAGGCGATACGGTTACGTCGACCGCGATCAATCACGTCCGGATTCTGGCGTTCTTTGGGGGTCATCGAGTTGATGATCCCTTCGATTCGCCGCATATCGTCTTCCGGGTTCAAATCACCCATCTGATCCACGATGGCTCCCATGCCCGGAATCATTTTCATGATTTCTCGCATGGAACCCAGCTTTTTGATCTGCCGCATCTGCTTGCGGAAGTCTTCCAGGGTGAACTTACCCTGCTGCATCTTCTCCTGCTGACGCAGCATGTCCTCTTCGTCGAACTCTTTCTG
>CAMAXD010000062.1 GCA_945861975.1 Candidatus Kuenenia stuttgartensis
ACAAAAATTGTCCTGCTGCTGGAACTGAGCCTGCTGGAGTTTCTGCACAGACGACACAAAGCCGCGTCTCTCAAACTGATGGAACACATGGGACGCTGGAGCATGATGGATGTCATGCTGCTGGCGTTTTTGGTCATGCTGGTCAAACTGGGAAACATCGTGCAGTTTCATTTTGGGCCGGCTGTGATTGCTTTTGTGCTCTGCGTAGCCATGAGCATCGTCGCCTCTATTTCGTTTGATCCTCACGCGATCTGGGAGGACAGTGAATGACACATCCTGCTGCTTCTGAGTCATCTCCCTCAAATTCTGCTGCGACAGACAATAGTGCACCGAGGAATTTCGTGGACGCAGAAACTTCAAACCACAATCAACAGCCACCGTCTCCGCCGATATCTCAGGAGGTGCAGAGTTCGTTTCCGGTGGCAGATATTCGTGAAGTCCGCGCTGTGACGTCCGCCTTGTTTCTGCGTTCAAAGTTGTGGTGGGTGACCGTGGCCTGTTTCCTGGTGGCCTTCTGGCTGACATGGAATTCGATTCCCTCCGTTGGTCCGTCGATCACAATTCGTTTTCCGGATGGACATGGTTTAAAGGCCGGAGATGCTGTTCGTCATCGAGGAATCGAAGCGGGAATCGTCGAGAGTGTGGCGTTGAGTAACGACCTTTCACAGATCGCCGCCACAGTCACTTTGACGCCCGGCGCGGCTGGCCTGGCCCGCGAGGGCTCTCGATTCTGGATCGTGCGACCACAGCTAAGTCTGGCCGGAGTCAGCGGACTGGACACCGCTGTCGGAGCAAAATACATCGGTGTCAGTCCCGGGGATCCCGATGCGCCTCAGCAAAGCCGCTTTGAAGGGCTCGGCGCGGCACCGCCGGATGAGAATAGTGGCGAAGGGATTGATGTTGTGCTCCGCAGTGACTCAAAGCATGGCGTCACAGTCGGTGCTCCGGTGACGTGGCGCGGAGTTGATGTCGGACAGATTCTTTCCATCAATCTGTCCCCGGATGCAAGATTCGTCGACATCCACGCGCGGATCAATTCTGAATATATGCGTCTGTTGCGTACGTCGTCGAAATTCTGGGTCACGAGTGGTCTTGGGATCGACGTGGGGCTGAGCGGTGTCCGTCTGAATGCGGATTCGCTGAGCACGATTGTTCGAGGAGGCGTATCGTTTGCGACGCTCGCAGTCAGCAAAGAAAAGACGCCCGTTACGACCGGGCAAATGTTTCAGTTGCATGATAAACCAGAAGCGGCATGGCTCAGCACAGCGTCTTCGCTGCCGCTGATCGACTTTGATCTGCCTCCGACACTGATCATCCAGGGTTCTCGTCGATCCAGCCTGCTGGGAATTTCACGAACTCAGAAATTCACCGTCAACGGAGTGCTGGTCAAGCGAGACGATCAGACTTACATCCTGACCGCGTCCGACGCATTGCCCGAAGCGATCGCAGAAGCGACCGATGCTTCCGAAAAAGGTGGACTGGAATACGTTATCAGTTCGCCACAAAGCACAGTCAGCCAGACAATCGTGATGGTGCCACCGGCTTCGCCAACAAGCATCGGTGAAGCGAAGGACACAAACACGCAATCCGGCTCCGTGATGTTTCCGTTTGCCGACACCACTGCCGAACTGCCAACCGTGAAGTACGCCAACTTTCGAACACCGAAGGAACCCGAAGAATGCTGCCTGTGCCGCAGTGTAAAAACTGACGACGATGCCTCGACGGTGATTCAGAGCATCAGCCTGAACCAGCTCAAACTTGATGGACCAGACTGGGCAGTCAACATGGAAGGCGAAGACCTTTCGCCGTGGAATGGAGCCCCGGTAATTTCGCTGCAGGATGGAAAAATCATCGGCTTGTTTGTGGCGGGAAAGAAAGGAGCGATTATTGTCCCACATCGTGACGCTCCGTAACCGAACAACGCCAAATTCTGTTGCTGCCGTCGCACAGCACGAGGCAGGCCATTAGGCACGAACCGAGGGGTAAATCGTCGGCCGAAGGTAGACCGTGGCCGGGGTGCGGGCGTAAACTACTCATTGTAAGCCAGAATTCGTTGAAAACGAGAAGACTCTGCTGCGACAGGTAGCTCGAGAAACATGTCATCCTCCGACCGGTCTATTTCGTTGCTGCCGCTGGTCACTTGCCCCACCTGCTGGTTCAAGTTCCCGCCGGAGGACATTCTGTGGGTAGCGACTCATAGCAGCCTGCTGGGCGATTCGCGTGCGGGCGATGCGGAGTATCGCAGATTCCTGCCAACGCTGTTTACCGTCGACGGACGAGCACTCGACGAAAAAAATGAGCCGTGCCATGAACTGGCTTGCCCTCGCTGCCATGCGGTGGTCAATCGCGGCCTGCTGGAAATGGAGCCTTTGTTTCTGTCGATTCTGGGAGCCCCGTCTTCCGGAAAATCGTTCTATCTGGCCACGATGATTCATTCTGTGGGAGCAATTCTCAGCAAGCAATTCCGCCTCAGGTTCGAAAATGCAGCACCACGGGCCAATCAACTGATGACAGAATATGTCAAAACGTTGTTTGATTACGAAGACCACGAGAAACTCGTCAAGCTGGAAAAAACAGACCGCACGGGCAAATGGTACATTGAATCTCACGTGGGTGGTCAGGACCTGCTGCTGTCGCGTCCGTATTTGTATTCCGTGCAGCCCGATGAATCGCATCCATTGTATGCGCAACGCCGCCGAGTCTCTCGCATGATCTGCCTGTACGATAATGCGGGCGAACACTTTCTGCCGGGTGCAGTCACCTCCCAGACTCCGGTGATTGACCACATGGCCAAGTCGGAGGCTCTGCTATTCATTTATGATCCAACGCAGGAATCCGCGTTTCGGCGCGCATGTCGATCCTGCAATGATGCCAGCCTCGATCCTCAACTGGACACTGTGATCAATTCGTATCCTCAGGCTGACGTACTTTCGGAAGCGGCGTCCAGAGTTCGACAACTGACCGGAATGTCGGCGACCGATAAATTCGATCGCCCCCTGATCGTGATTGTCCACAAATTTGATGCATGGCGGCCGCTGCTGAAGAAGTCTCCAAAACGGCTTGATGAAGCCATTCAGTTGTCGCCTGGTGGTGAAGCGACGCTGCAACTGGAAGTGCTACGGGAAGTTTCCAGGAATGTTGAAGAGCTGCTGATGGAATACGGTGCGTCCATTGTGACGGCCGCGCGCGGCTTTGCCAAAGAGGTGATCTTTATCCCCGTTACGGCGACCGGGCGTAGTCCGATCGTGGCCGGGGCCGATGCGAATGGTCGAGTCGATCTGCGGTTCGATCCCAGCCAGATTTTTCCTCGCTGGGTTGAACTTCCGGTGCTCTACGCTTTGCATCACGCAGGCCTGCGGTCGGGCGATGAGGCGTTCATTCCCTCCGAGAATGCCGCGCAGCCTCCAGCCTCCATCCGGGAGCCCGTCTCATGATGCAGGAGATTGTATTCACTTCCGCGCGACGAGGATTGCGGTCCGGAAGCACCGGATTCTGCACCGTGCGTAGTACTCGCGGCATGCCGGGAAATCTCGCGCAATTGCTGGAACGGCTGACCGGCTACGCTCATGTCTTTGATGCGTACGGCTCGGAGGTCGGCTGGAATCCGGTCAGCTATGCCCATTATGTTGCACGGCTCGGCGGGCAACGCTTTCACATTCTGTCTCGAATCAGTAACGCACCGCTGGATCATACGAATCGTTCGAACAAACTGGCTCATCTGCTGACCACTGACAGCACTGCGCTTGCGGTGGAATTATCGGAAGGGCCAGCGTCGGAGTCTTTGCAGATTCCCTGGGTCACGGCGTGGTCCAGCGACAGCGAGCCCTCCGTTTTGCCAGACAATCAACAGCTCACGCTACCGATGGCGGCTCAAGTCAGAACGGGAGTTTGTGAAGCATGGAAAGAGGCCACCGGCGATGCTGGCTGGGCAGCGGCTCTGGCGTCTTATGCAGCCGACAGCCAAACCCCGCTGCAGATTATTTTGCCGCGTGATGTGGGAACTCGTCCAGAACACTGGACACTGCGTCTTGTGAACGAAGCGTTGTCCCTGTTGACGCCGGAATCGCGTTGGGACGTTTCTTACAGCACATTTTTTACCGGTAATCTGCCGGTTAGCATCTCTTGTCAGTGGCAGTTCGTTTTGGATGGCACCGATCTCGCGAAGAAAGCACGACTCGATCCCCGATCGAGAACGATAGATTTGCCCGCGATTCGAGAGAAGAAGATACCTCCTGCGAAGAATGAACTGACAGGCTTCGCGCAGACCGGCGTTCGTCCGTGGAGTCAGGAAGCGGAGGCTGTTCTGATTGCTCGCCGCAGGAAGCGAGAACTTGAACGAACTCCGTTTGGTCCGATGACTTCTGAACGTGAGACTGAGGCCGATCTCCATCCCGATGTTTATGCCGATCCCAATGCAGACGCTGAAGCGTGCTCGGCAAAGGACAACACCGCCTCTGACAAGTCCCCACCGCCCTGGATCTTGCCAACTGAAAAAACGGTGACTCGCAAAACAGGGGCTTCGCCGCGAAAGCAGCAGACTCCACTGCTGCTGCGTCCGATCAGTCTGGTGCTGATCGGTGTGCTTGGAATTTCGGTGGTGCTGGCCATCTTCTCCGCGATGCAGCAGCCGAAGCCGGTTGATAAAGCGGCTCAAGTGATTTCGTCTGCCAAAGAAAAGGCAGAGCGAC
This sequence comes from Candidatus Kuenenia stuttgartensis, assembly GCA_945861975.1. Classification (GTDB taxonomy): domain Bacteria; phylum Planctomycetota; class Planctomycetia; order Planctomycetales; family Planctomycetaceae; genus SXXK01. The sequence goes on from CAMAXD010000062.1 coordinate 4,689, forward strand.
GTCGTCAGGACAAAGAACAGCGAGAAGCTCAACGGCGCGAAATTGAAGAAGAACGTGCCTCGGAAGAGCTGCGGCAGCGAACAGAGAACGCCGCTGTTCAGGTCACTCCGAAGGAGCAAATGCCGGGGAAGATGGTAGCGCCCGAGCTTAAAAAGAAATCGGTCCCACTTTCTCCATCTGCCGAAATTCCTGCGCCGAAAAGCCCTCCGTTGTCGCCGTTACAGGAGATACGAGACAAGGGCGGAAAACTGGAGTTGCGATTGCCGTCGTCCGGACTTCAGGCTACGAACGATGGACCGATTCGACTGGCAAAGATTCATGTGAACTCGCTCGACCATGTGTCACTGAAGCGTATTATCGGAGGTCAATCGGTGCTGAAATCCGGATATGACTATGCCATCGTTCCTCTACAGTCAGCCAACCAGCCATCTCGCAAGTGGGAGGTGATTAGACAGCCCACGGCCGGTGGCGGACTCGACGGAAAGAAGGATCTCGTCGGGACGTTTCATCTGAATCAGAAATTCGAATTGTCATTTACCTGGGATAGGTCGAACAAAAGCCATGAGATGATTAACTGCCTGTTGGAAATTGAAGCGGGCGATCCGGATCAGAAACCCGAGACGGAAAAATGCGTTCTGAGGGAAGTTGAACATATAAGTCCGATTCATTTTGATCTTTCAAAGGCTGAGCGTTCAGTGCGCTTGGTGAGTCGCTCACTTATCACCGACACTGCAGCGCTGGAGCTGCACTTTGACTATGTCAATCTCCCAGCGACAGTCACTCGCCCCGGAACGAATGTTCTTCGGGTTGGTGAGTCCTTAAAGTTCATGGTGCAGCGGCCAACCACAGGCCAATACGCTTCCACAGTGACCATGAGTATACATTTCGACGAGACGGCGGAGGGCGCCCAGGTAAGGATCAAGGCCACACTCAACGGGCTGGAGAGGGATACTGCAACACGGAAACTGACCCCCAAAACTGTTGATTGGACGCCGGGACTTCCCTTAAAGATTGACCGTCAGTTAGAGATCTCCGGGGCAGAAATCCAGAAAGAACTCAATGATTTATTAAGAGAACAAGCCGATGTCGAGTCCGGTAAAGTGACCCGCGATAAAGTGAAGCAAGACAAATATCGTGCTGCTCGGGTTCGGGTTGAAGAGGACGCCAAGCAACATCTCGAGTTGCAGGGATTGGCCAATGACCTGCAAAAACTGATGGCTGACATTGCCCAGCACGGTCAACTCAAATGTTCCTTAAGATTGAAGGTCCCGGACTCGGAACCAGGAGGAATCGAACTATTGGTGACGGATGGCCCTGATGCGACTCAGAAGGAATCTAACGAGTAGGCACATTCCGTGTGCCGCAACCTAAAGAATCGATGGGGCTGGCATTTGGCGTATGGCACTCGTAGCGTGCCCGCGACTTTTCACTGCGTTACGTTGACCCCTGATCAGGCAAACTCAAAACTGTAAATTTATCGTTCAGAATTCTCATGCAAGCCTTTTAGCAGATCCACTCATCCGTCAATGACCAATCCAAACTCACAACTCGAAAGCTTTCCGTCTGAAGAACTGCAGTTCTTCACGCCCGTGAGCGTGGGAATTCTGGCGCAGCTTTTCTGCGCGGGGCTGGTGATGGCGGTCACGGCAGCGATTTCACTTTCGTCATCGACACGGAATCTGCCGATCGCGTCCGCTGAAACATCAACCGAGGCTTCCGATGCACAACGAAGTCGTCCGGATTCCACTGAGCAGGGCCTGGCCGCTGCGACTTCCAATGCTGCTAATGCTACTAATGGGACTGATGGGAGTAATGAGACTAATGGGGCCGAAATGACGGAGGGCAGTTCCGAGGCACCGGTGGCCGATGCCGATGCCGGGACTGCTGCTGCAACGACACCTCCGGTCACGAGTGTGCGCGCTCTTGATGATGTCCGTCAGAAGAGCCGAAAACTTCCGCTTGCTGGCGAAGGTGTGTCCGACGAAATCGAACTCTGCAAAATTTTCACGCAGGATCCCGCGGCTGTGACGTTGCAACTGATCGGCGGCGACTTCACTGTTCCCGAGCAGATGACACTGACTCTGAAGCCATTTCCAGTGAATGCAAAAGCGTTCCTCTGGAAGGTTTCGCAGGAATCCACAAGCGGGCTCGCACGCAACCAGGAGATTGGTGAGTTCATCCTGAAGGAACAACAACTCAGTTTTCGCTGGTTCAGAAATATGGATAAAGGCAAACTGCCGTTCTGTCGTCTGAAGATTTCCGTCGGCCCGGATTCTGAAATCTGTGATCTCTGGTCTGTCACTCGATCCGGCGCGGCGAAAGTGCGTTTTGCGAAGTCGGAACAGATGATGGATGAATTTGTTCCTGCGGGTATCCGACTGCCACCGTTCGAAATTCTGGAGCTGGATTTGACGCTTAAAAACTGGCCGGAGCACGAAGTCAGCGGGGAGAAACTCACATTCAACGAAACCATCACGGTGACATTCCCGGACGAGGAATCGAACAACGATTTAATAACTCTGAAGCTTTCGCTGGATAAGAAAGAAGGTCGCTACGCTCTGCGCGGTGAATATCTCTTCAATGCTCCTGTCGTATCCACACGAAGAAAGAAGACAGACGTAAACTATGAGGAAGAAAAGTTGACTGAAGATCAACTGAAGAAGACATCGGACAGTTTGAAATCGTCAGCAGCGAAAGTCGAAAAGGAGCTTGACAGCGTTCAGCAGATTTTGACAACTCTGAACGAACGGCAGGAGGGTTTGGTGCAACAGATTGCCAATGGAGCAGGCAACGCTCAGCGAGCGGCTCTCCAGCAAGTCGACGCTCAAATCACGGACAAGGAGGACGAAGAAGCGGAGCTGCAGAACGCGAAGGAAGAGCTGAACGCGGCAGCGATGACTATGGAGAATATAGAATCCCTCTGTGAAGACATCGGAAACCAAGGCCAGATTCAGTATCGCTTGTACCGTCCATTTGCCGGGGACGGAGGAGATATTGTGATCGCAGCAACAGTCACAGAGCCTGCGGGTATCAGCCAGCCTGCTGCGGCTATCAGCGAGCCTGCTGCAGCCATAGAGCCTGCTGCGGTCGAGGAGAATCGCTGATGGCTTCAATTCGCAAAGACGAAGTTCAGGAAATCATCGCTGACATTCGCGACATGCTGGAGTTGCGTGGTGATCCTCCGGAATCAGAACTCAAACGCCTCGCTCAGCGATACACGACGACGATTCAGCAGGTCAATGGGCTGCTGAAGACTTGCCTGGAGCTGGTTGAACGTGGCCTGAAGTCCGAAGCCATTATGCGAGCGGACGAAGCGAGCCTCCTGGAGACTGTTTCGATTCTGGACTTTCCGGAGCAGCCCGTTTGGGTCGACTATCTGACTCAGTTCGGATTCCCGACTCCGCCTGCGGTCGATCAGTATGCCACTCGCCAACTCAACAGTTGCTACGCGCCGGCTCGCAGGCTGGAGCCGTTGTATCGCCTGAATCGACGACATGCGCTGGCCAACAGCCCGCTGCGAGTTCGTCTGGGCGTGATGCGGCGGATCCACAAAATGGAAGAGGCCAATGCCAAAGAAGCATCCGCGAAGCAAGTGGAACTCTTTGAACTGGAGCGAGTCAAAGGAATTCGAAAAGAGCTGGCCGAAGCCACGGAGACTCGCGATCTCCGCAGGCTGAATCTGCTGCATTCAGAACTCAGCAGCAAAGATTGGTTCAGGGCTCCGGAAACCGCGTTGCTTCGCAACGCCTCACGAGTGCTCAAACAGGAAGAAGCTCGACTCGCGCAACTGCGGATGCAGTCTTTGGCGGCCGACTTACAGAATGTGTGGTCGGCTCAGGATATGGCGGCGGGCCGGCGAATTCGTGAGCAATGGGATGCTTGTCAGACGAAGGCTCTGTTGACCGAACACGACCCGCTGATGATCGACACAAGAGCCGCCTTTGACTGGTTGTTGGTCATCGATAAAGAGGAGCAGGCTCAGACTCATTACGAACAACAGATCGCGTCGCTTCGTGAGGCTCTTGATCAGCGTCAGCCACGGGAAGCTCTGGAACTGCTCGAACATTCCATCGAAATGTATGGCGACGGAGTTCCTGAGCTACTGCTGAAACGCCTGCGAATTCGTTACGACGAACTGGACACAGACGCTCATCGTCGGAACGTGCGACGACTTGTGATGACGGTCTTTTCAGTGATCAGCGTGGCTGCTCTGGCATTCTTTGTCATGCAGAACAGAAGCTTCAACAGTCGGGTCTCAGAGCACGTGGCCGCGATCACTTCTCTGTTGGAACAGGGCGATGTTGAATCGGCCGAGTCCTACGTCGAGTCACTTCAGACGGAGCAGCTCGAGATGCTGGTCGTGCCTCAGATTCAGGTGTTGCTGGTGAATGTCGAACAGGCTCGACGCGATGAAGATGATCGAATTGTCAAATTTCAAAATGACGTTCGGCGAATTCAGGAACAAGCTCCGCTCGCGAAAACGCTGGCCGAAACAAACCAGTTTTCCAGCGAGCTGGATGCTCTGGACGCCGTGGGAGCGGAGGAGCTGAACGAAGTCGAAACGCTGCGTGCTGTCGTCGCAAAAAAAACGCTTGAGATACAGGCTCAGATCGACATCGACTTTGCGGCGGAGCTGAAGCTGGCGGCGGAGGAGCTCAAGACCTACGAAGACAACGGCGTGATGGACATCGCCAGCCTTGTGGCCTTCAAGAATCGGTTCGAAGCTTTGGTCGCCAGGAAAGATGTCAGCCCGGAACTAATTTCGGGGGCTGCCGGGCCGAAGGAATTATCCGCTCGCTGCGACCTGCGGATTCAGGGCATGTCCGAGCAAACTCGTCGCGAGCAGATGTTTGCAATGATCAGTGACGCTGTGGGCTCCGTTCCCAATTTTCGCGCAGCCCTGGACGCCTTTGCTAAAGCGCTTCCCAGAGATCCTGTGGCAATTCGATTTGAGGGCTTGCTGCAATCTGATGCCGATCTGTGGCTTCAGGTCGATGTGCAGAATCAATTCGTTTCAACTCATGCGGTGGATTGCACGACTCTGTCTCCGCTGGAAGCCCAGAAGTATGTGGCGGAAGCCGATGCTTTTCTGGCATCGAATCCAGCGTTCCCGAAGAAAGAGGAACTGCTGAAGATTCGCAATTATCTGCAGTTTGTGGGGGCTCGAATTGATGACGCTGGTGAACCGATCCTCGCGAATCTCCAGGACACGATGGACCGTTCCAAAATGGAGGGGATTTATGTTGTTCGCCTGAAAGATGGCACAAGATACTACACCAATGAGACTCCGACCGTGGTAGGGCAAGGCAAACGAGTCACTCTAAAGGCCCTGCCGGATTGGACTGTTGCGATTGGCCTGCGTGAGCCCGTGAATCCGTCCCTGGGTTTCGAACCGGGGCTCGTCGATGTCCAGTTGAACAAACCTGGTGATGAGTGGAAAAGTCCCGAGTGGATCCTGCTTAAGGAAATGCAGGACGCGCTGCTGACCATCAACGACCAGACATGGGAGCGTGTGTTGCTTCAGTTGCTGGAACGCGTGGCGACAGATCAGCGACAGGATCCGATCTTTCGCTACGTTTTTCTGGACGGTCTTCTTCGAACACTGGCTGCTGGAAGCCCGGTCATTCAGGAGAAGCACGCCATCACACTCAAGCGTATGAGCGATCTGCAGTTGGGGACCATCAATCCGTTTGATCCCAAAGATTCGGCGACCAATATGCGTCGTCGCGATGCTGCGGAACTGCTGTTGAAGTTCCCGGATCCCCGGGAAATTACCGAGGACGTGATCAAGGCCCGAGATGCCGCCAGCAAGTTGTCCATCGGCGGACGCTATCGCTGGGTGGGCTGGCTGCATCGAGAAACAACCGGCTGGACCTGCGCTGCAAGGCGCTCCATCAATGTTCTGCCGGAAGGTGAGTTGTTTGTGTTCACGAAGGGTAATACCGAAACTGCTCAGTTCCATAGGATCGGGACAACTCGCGGGATGCCGCCCGTGACAGAAACGGCCGCGTTTATGGTGGAGGGGCTGCCGATCTATTTTTATGAACCATAGCTTCCCTTGATGAGAGCATAGGTCGGGATTTGAGTGATTCGTATTACATTCGACTGGGGCTGACAGTTCGCGGGCCGTACAGCCGCAGCGACCTGCATGAACTCGCCGCGCGCGGAGGATTCAGCAAGGCTCACGAAGTTTCGTCTGACAAAAAGTCGTGGTCGTCGGCAACCGGATTTCCTGATTTGTTCCCCACCGCGCGGAGACCGGCGGTCGAAAAATCAGCCGCGCGAAGCGACATTGAGTTTACAGAGGACGTCTTTCCTGACGCTGGTGAGAGTTCGCCTTCCGATCGTGCAGGGGCCAGACCGACATCGGCGGATTATAGAACAGGCTCAGGATTAAGTCCGCAGGTTGCTGGCTCATCAACGACGATGCGGCCCATGGCACCTCAGACGGTCTGGACCATGGTCACGGGACCGTTGGGCTTCGTACTTCTGTTAAGCTGCACGGTTTTAGTTGTGTTGACTTTGCGGACGTCAAAGTTTGCACCGTCGCAGAACATTAGCCTGATGATTTTGCTGCCCTTCACATTCGTGTTGGGCACGGCCGCGTTGATCCTGGGGCACCTCTCCATTCGGAATTATCAACTACTGCCGGGCTCATTAAAAGAACGCAATCTGATTGTGATTGGACTCAGTTGCGGCTACACGATCGTCATCCTGTCTGTAATGTACTCGCTCGTGTTACTGGTCAGCTCTTTGACGTGATGTTGGTTCGTGTCATTTCCTTCGGATAACCTCATGAGTTCGTCAGATCCATTACCGCCACTTTGCTGGAATCGCATGGATATCGAGCAACGACTTTACGGTGGTGGCGGGCGGTTTACGCGAGTCAATATGCTGCGAACTTCAATCATCGGATTGTTGTTGACAGTTCTGTTTTATCTACCGCTGATTGCCTTTCCCAAACTGACGTTGTCACAGATGTTTCTTGAACGCGGCTCAACACCCTATGCAATCGTCTTTCTGTCTGCCTGGGCCAGCGTGGCACTGCTGATCAAATGGCGAAAACTCATTCTGCAAAGAAAAGCTCTGCAGGAAGAGTACCGAGTCGTCCCGTCTGCACCAAACTTTATTCTCGCGGCAACCACGGTCGACGTTGTCATGAACAACATCCATCGTACGGTCGATGATCCTCGACATTTTGTGCTGTTCAATCGCATTCAGATTGCTCTGTCCAATCTTCGGAACCTCGGGCGAGTCGGTGACGTGGAGGATATCCTGCGGGCTCAGGGAGGACACGACGAATCGTCTTTGGAAACCAGCTACTCGGTCTTGAATAGTTTTGTCTGGGCAATTCCGGTGCTGGGATTTATCGGAACTGTCCTTGGATTATCTCAGGCCATCAGTCAGTTCGGTGGAGTACTGCAGGGCGCTGGCGAAATGGATGCGATCAAACAATCACTGCAGGGTGTGACCGCGGGTCTGGCAACAGCCTTTGAGACGACTCTGGAAGCTCTCGTCGCGGCACTTCTAATTCAACTGTGGCTGACATTTCTGAAGAAGAGCGAAGAAGAATTTCTCGACGAGTGTACTGAATACTGCACGCGCAATGTGGTGAATAAACTGCGTATCATGGTCTACGAAGCAGGCGCGGAGTAACAACGTGAACGCTTCAGAAATCACCGAGAAGATTCAGACGACCGATCGTTCTGCGACAAAACAGTCGCCGGGGATCCCGAGGTCACGTCCGCGGTTTCTTGTTCCGATGGTGGCGTCGATCGCTGTTCAGATGACTTCGGTGCTGACACTCATCATGCTGTTGCTGCTGATGATTTCAGCACGGCCCGGTGATGGCGGAAATGCTGGCGGCGGCAGTGGAAATGGAAGTTCCGGACAGGATGGTCAGGGCGAATTCGCGGTCGCCGCAACCGGCAGTGGTTCGCAGACCAATGTTAACGCCGCTGGTGATGCGACCGCTATGGCTCAGCCTGCTGATGCGGCGGAATCCGAGCGAACAGCGTCCGCTCCTCCTGCAAACCCCAGGACTCCGCCGCAGAACGTCGGCATTCCAAGGACCGCGCAGGCGGAGAATCGGAAGAAGCTCTTTGTGATGCCCGACTTTCCCGCTCCGGCGGCGAATTTGGAGCCTGCCGGGGCAGGTGGTGGCAGTGGCTTCTCGGACCTTGAGGACCGCCTGCGTCGTGCCGGAGCACAGACGGGCGATGTGCAGATTTCACTCGCGTGGAACAATGGCAATGATCTTGATTTGCATGTTCAAACGCCGGGTGGCGAAAAGATCTTTTTTAATCAGCGTGAATCGTCCTGTGGCGGCGAACTGGATGTCGACATGAATGCCGCAGGAGCAGAATCGAATACGCCGGTTGAGAATATCTTCTGGCCAGCGGGTGGTTCACCGACGGGGCGATATCGAGTTCTGGTGCATCACTACGCGAAACACGGTGGTCCCGATCCGACTCGGTATCAGATCACGATCAAGGTGAAAGGCGACGCAAAGAAATACAACGGATCAGTCAAGGATGGTGATCCTCTGCAGATGGTGAATGAGTTTGAGGTTGAATGATTCTCTGGCAGATGTAATCGAGACGACTTTCAGAAACTGGTTTTCATGGGCCGACGTAAAGGCAATTCTGTTCCCTTCTCGCTGTTCGCGTTTCAGGACATCATTACGTCCGTGACCGGCATTATTTTGCTGATCACGATGATGATGGCCGTGGAGCTTGTGCAGAACATGCAGCGCGCCGCGTCCGCGCCGCAGGAACAGAAATCGCCAGCCGTCGAGGGAACTCTGCGCGGCGCGATTCAAGAGAATACTCAGGAAATCGTGCGACTGGAGCGATTGCTGGAGGAAACGACCACGATTCGCTTCGACGCGGATGCTCTGCGAAGACGACTGGCGAACCTGAGTGCAGCCACTGCGGAACTGGAGAAGCAAACGACACGGATCGAGGTCACTCAGAAGGATATTGAACGACGTAAGGCCGAGCTGGCAAAACAGTCGAAAGATATGACGCCGGAGGCCATTGAAGAACTCGCTCAGGAACAGCGTGAGATCGCTCAGCAGATTGAAGCAATGCGAAAGGCGAATCGAGTCATCTTCAATCGTCCAGCGGGAGCTGCAAAATCGCCATGGCTTGTGGAGCTCAACGCTGACAGGATTCTTGTGGCTGAAATGGGCGCTACGCGTTCACCAGAAACATTTGCCAGCGCCGCGGAGTTTTTGACTTGGGTTGGGGGAATGAACAACGGGTCCGTCTACTTTGTCATTCTGGTCAAGCCCGACAGCATCGAAACATTTGCCGCACTACGTCAGGAACTTCAGGATCGTCAGTTTGAGGTCGGCTACGATCTGCTGCGAGCCGATCAGACGGCGATTGATCCAAACACAGGAGCCGGAGCACCATGAGTCGCAGAGCAGCCCCGAGCGGAGACAGTCTGGATCTATTACTTGATACGATCTGCAACACGTTTGGCGGTATCCTGTTTATCGCGATGCTGGTTGTGATATTGACGAATCAGATGAGCCGTGAATCAGCGCCGACAGAACCAACAGCACAGAACAGCCGAGCATTGCGAACCATGCGAGGTCAATTATCGGAGTCTGATGCAATGCTCACAAAGCTGCGCCACGCTATGCGACAAAAGGAAGATCTCGAACGCCAGTTTGCAGATCCTGAAAGCCGCGAGCTGCTGACGACTTTACATGAACTGGATGACGATACAACCTCCATGATCATGGACCGTAACGGGAAGCTTGCGAACGTCGCCGATTCCCAGGCGGACCTGATTGAATCAGCTCGAGAATTAGAGCGACTGACGCAGATGCTGGCCGAAGCTCAGTTAGGACTGGAGCAGGAGAAGCAGGTTCTGCAGAACGAAACAGCGTTGCGAAGTCGGACTTCGCAGACACCAAAGCAGCGGGCGACTCAAAAGACTCCGGTCGCTTACTTCCTGAAGGCCGGTCGCCTTTGTGCGGTTGCGAAGAAAGATGAAAATGGTGCTGCGGTTCCGAACGATGATGAAGTCAGATTCGTGGCTGACCCGGCCGGTGGTAAGTACGTGGAGCCGATCGAGAATGCGGGACTGCCGATTGCAGTTGACGGATCCAATTCCGAGCAGATTGCGGAGAAGCTGAGCTCCTTCGAGAAAGAAAAGAATTACCTTTCGATTCTGGTCTACAAGGATTCGTTCGGGAATTTTGAATCGCTGAAAAATGAAATGATTCGATCAGGCTTCGAGTATCAACTGGTTCCGTTTCCGGATGGCGAAAAAGCCTACATCGGCGACCAAACCGAACCCGCGCTGGTCCAGTGATGCTCAAGGAACGACGTCGCCCAGCATAGACGATGATTCCCGCATCCTCGTGTAGGCACCGACTTTGTAGACTGGTCAGGACTTGTACTCGCCCCGTGGCTCTGGCGGATGGAGAGCAAGTCCCGATCGGCAGTGTGAAGGTTGGCCCCAGACAATTCTTCCCCAGTCAATTCAGCGTCGTTTCAAAGTGTCGGCCTATTGGCGAACAGGGAGCCGTATCGGTCTTCTTCAACGGACGGAATCGGTCTATCTGGAATGACGATGAACTCGACGGCCGCGTTGTTGCGAAACGCACGTATCCTCCTGAAGAGGCTGTTGAGTTCTCCCCTGATCTGAGCAATGAAGAATGATCTGAGCAATGAAGAACAGCTTTGCATCGCGGCCGACATGTACTTTCGGCTGAGGGAAGAGCGCGTCGCCGAGAAAGCGGGCAATACTCTCTTAATCCCTGTGTATTACTCATAATCAGCCGCGCGATTCAGCCGCTTTTTCACATGCTTTGATCAACTCATAATTCTGCGCAGATGATCCCGTTCCTTATTACCGGGATTCGGAGATCTCCCCGGGCGGTTCGTTTTCGGAAATGTTCTTTTGGGGATCTGTTTTCCAACGGACATCCTGAACCAATCGGCTGTATTCGGAGACAGTGGTTCTTCCGGCAAGAACCAGTTGACGGGCAGACTCCTGGAGTGTGGTCATGCCTTCCTTCTCCGCGGCTTCTCGGATCACATAAGCTGGTTGCTCATCACAAATGACGTTGCGGATCGTTGGCGAAATTTCGAGCGTTTCAATCACTGCGGTTCTGCCAAAGTAGCCCGTATTCAGATTCTGTTCGCTTACAACTCCTCTGGCGAGTTGCGGAGGTTCTGCTGGAGAGCAATTCAGAAACTCGCATTCGCTTTCAGACGCTGTGTAAAGTTCCTTTGAGTCATCCGATACCAGTCGGACCAGACGCTGTGCAATGACACCACGCAGGCAATCTGCGATCGTCATTGCAGAGATACCGAAGTTCCTGAGCACATCGATTGCCGACGCCGTGTTATTCGCGTGCAGTGTTGAGATGACAAGAACACCGGTCGTAGCCGCCCTGCAGGCAATCTGCGCCGTTTCAGCGTCTCGAATCTCTCCAATCGAAATGATGTTCGGATCCTGCCGCAGGACGCCTCGCAGAGCTGTTGCAAATAGCAGCCCGGTTTTCGTGTCGACCTGAATTTGACTGGCACCCGGGATACGACGCTCCACCGGATCTTCAATGGTGACTACGCTCCGGTCGGGCTGATTCAGTTTTGACAGAAGGCTATACACAGTTGTTGTTTTTCCAGCGCCCACAGGACCAACGACAAGCAGGAGCCCGTAGGGAGCTGCGAGAAAGCGATACACTGTCTTGAGTTGCTCTGGACTTAATCCGAGCGTTTCAGGAGTCACAAACTGATCGGATGGAGGCATAAGCCTCAGAACAAGTCGCTCTCCGAGGATTGTAGGAATCGAACTCACTCGGACATCGCGCGGTATTCCAGTGACCTGCGAGGCAACAATCTGACCGTCCTGAGGCAGACGTTTATCCGTGATATCCATCCCACAGAGAACCTTGATCCTGCTGATGACATGAGTTCCGTAGGCTCCGGGAATCCTCACGATGTCCTGCAAGGCCCCATCGACTCGAAACCGAGCACGGAGTCCGCCTGCAATAGGGTCCAGATGAAGATCTGTCCCGCGATGAGAAAAGCCTCTTTGCAGCAGAACGTTGACGAACGATGTTGGTTCCACAGCGCCGATAAGTTCTGATAGTTCTGCGGCAAGGGCTGTCGAGGGGACGCTCGGGATTTCCATGGAGCTTTCCAAACAAAATGTCTATTCTGGAGCGACTCTGAAGTTGAGACTCTGAAGTTGAGACTCTGACAATCACAGACTGCGGATACGTAAGAACCGATTCTTTCAAGCAATGAACCACCTTTTTGTGGCCTCTGCGATTCATCCGTGTTGTCCGTTGCAGAAATGCGATCTTGTTTTTGACCATGAACAGCACAGATCACACGGATAAAATTGCAGGCAGAGCTTCACAGGAAGCCTGAACATCCGCCCCAGGATGGCGATATCCAGCTAGTGCTCTGTCAACCTTTAAAGTTGGGGTTGAATTGTATTTGTACGACGGACTTCCAGTCCGTCGGCGGTAACCTTTGTCGACGGACTGGAAGTCCGTCGTACCCGAAAATTGAGCCTTGACAGAGCACTAGTCTCTCTGGAAGTTATATTCCGGATACTTTTTGCGAAAGCTGATCGGATTTTCTTTGAACCAAACGGTGGACAGCACCAGCAATGCAACAACTGTCGAAACGATACAGAGTTTGCGTCGAAAGCCCTCCTCCCTGAGGATTCCAAGGAGTCCAGTTGAACCCGCTGCGGAACTCAACAGCAACGCTGCCAGCTGCGAGTTCACACCGAGTACGGATTCACGTTTCAGGAACATGGGAATCAGGAAAGCGGCAGCCAGCAATGCACACGGGAACGAGACCACCACAAGCAGCGTTCTTTCTCGCTTCTCCGCGAGAGCTGAGTGAGACACACCGAGATCATAAGCAGAGTCTTCACGATCCTCGGTTATGGACCAGACCTTCGTAAGTCCAGATGCCTTTAGTACATTCAACACATCCGCGCTGGGGCAAACGACAGAGAAATGACCGTCCCGCTTTTGTGACGACTTCCACAGTCGGATCATCCCGGCAACGCCTCCGCTGTTGATGTACCGGATCTCTGACAGATCGATCATCAGGTTCTGCGCATTCGCCAGTTCGTACTGACTAATTGCTGCCGTCATCATCGCCTCCTGATCGCTCCAACTGAGCTTATCAGCAAGTGTATGAAATCGAATCAGGCAGTACCGTTTCTGGTTCTCAAACGTGAAAGGCTCGGTCGTCACCTTCTGCGCAGAAGCGGCTGTTGCACTTCCGGCTGAGGGCTCATTATTCAGTGCGTCATTCCGCAATTGCATAACATCAATTTCACGCGTATCGTCCAATTGCAGAAACTTCAATGCCGATTCGCGGTTCTTCAGAACCTTCCACTGCTGCAGCAGCCCCGAGCCCTCAAGTTCCGCTGTCAGCGAAGCGGATTCAGTCACGAAGATCAGCTTTCGCGATTTTGGGTCAAGCGTCTTCCAAACCTTTAGCAGGACACCAAGCACGCCGTCGGGCAATGCCTCCATCCCCGGAGCCGTCACAAGAACATTGCGGAGATGAGATTCAGAGATCATCTGCACGATGCGGTTGGTCGCCGCTTCCGTCTGATCCCATGTCATACTTCGCAATTCGTGCGTAAACTGAATAGCGCAGTAGTTCTCGTGGCGTTCAAATGTAATACCGCTCATTCGCCGGGCCCGTATTCTCATGATGACTAAGTCATGCCGGAAGAAATCTTTGAGTATTGCACAATATACGCAGCAGGGATAACTCTGCCAACCGCTGCCAAATACTCGGAGGACGATGTCCTCGCTCTCGCATCATGACGAACTGCGTGTCTGCAATAATCTTCCAAGTTTGAAGCTAGGAACCAGTTGTGAAAATCTGGTTAACTCTCAATCCGGAACTCGATCATTGCGGCGTTTAAAAAGAACGATCGTCGAAGTCTGGAAAGTACTCGGTCCATGCAGACTAAGCCCGGAAGAAAGGCTTCTTCACTCCTCCTTCACAAACAGCGCTCTTCACAAACCTTCACAAACAGCGCTCTTCACAAACAGCGATTAAATAAGTCGTCAAATGGGGTTTCCGGATTCAAGTCCATTGGTGCTTGACATTGAATTTCTCCGGGTGTGCCCCCCTTCGAGGATTTGAGATTTCAGATTTGAAGTTTCTGTCTCTGTTTCTGTCTCAGCCTTGCGTCAGCGTTCCAGTAAAATTCCGCGGGCGTAAACGGTAGCCGCTG
>CAMAXD010000063.1 GCA_945861975.1 Candidatus Kuenenia stuttgartensis
AAACTCGAACCATCCATCGCCCCTCGAGGATTGCCGGAGTCAAATACGTGTAGCCCGAGCGATTCAAATGATGGACCCAATTCAGCGTGAACTGATCAAGCGACTCGCCGGTCACCCCGCCAGGCTCGTATCGCAAACAGACTGTTTGCAATGAAACCGGAGCCAAAACGTTCCAGCCCGGCGTCTGGCGAACCTGTGCAGCCAACCAGCGAGCGTTCTCGATATCTCGCCGCAATCGCGCCTGCAGGCCAGCGACTCCCTGTTCACGAATCAGGAACCAAAGCTTCAGAGCCCGAAAGCGACGCCCCAGGGGAAGCCCCCAATCGCGGTAGTTTTTTACCTGCCCGTCTGCAGAAGTTTGCAGGTAACTGGGATTCGTCGACATCACTCGAATCAAATGTTGTGAATCTCTGACGAAGTACACGGAACAATCGAAGGCTACACCCAGCCATTTATGTGGGTTGAGTACTATCGAATCGGCACTCTCAATTCCGTCCCACAGGCTGCGGAACTCGGGCAGAATCATCGCTGAACCAGCCATTGCTGCATCGACATGCAGCCAAAGCCCATAACGAGTTGTCACTTTCGCGATGGCCAGAATCGGATCGATCGCCGTCGTAGTTGTTGTCCCTGTTGTCGCCACAACAGCACAGGGAATTCTTCCGGCAACTTTATCCTGCTGAATCGCCAGTTCCAGCGCATCGGGCTTCATGGCAAAGGAACTATCATGAGCCACAACCCGAATGTTGGCTCGACCAAACCCAGCCAGCAACGCGGCTTTGTCGACAGAACTGTGACTATGGGAAGTCACATAGACAACCAGTGGATCTTTTTCGTCCTGAAGTCCACCTCGTGCCAGACTATAGTTTGTTGCGCGCTCTCGCGCAGAGAGCAGAGCGATCAATGTGCTGGTCGATGCGGTATCCTGAATGACTCCATTCCAGGCGGAGGACAAGCCGACCATTTGCCTCAACCAATCGGTTGCCACTTCTTCAATCTCTGTCAGAGCCGGGCTGGACTGCCAGGCAAGACCGAGCACTCCCAGACCTGTACTGAGAAAGTCTCCAAGGACGCTGGCCAGCGAGCTGTTGGCAGGAAAGTAACCAAAGAACCGGGGATGTTGCCAAAGTGAAAGTCCTGGCAGGACAACTCGATCAAGATCGCTGAGAATCGAATCGAAAGATTCCGCGTGCTCCGGCGGTGAGCCCGGCAACATCGCTCGAACTTCCCCGGGTGCCGTTTTCGCCATCACGGGTAACGTCTCAAGCCTGGCTCGGTAGTCAGCAATCCAGTCAATGACCGCGTGACCATACTTTCGGAATTCCTCTGGAGACATCAAATTACTCGGCATCGGGGGATTCGTGACTGGAGACCGTTCCCGCAGTATAACGGCATTGATCATCGGGTAACAAGAATCGAGAATACCTCCCACAGAGGACAGGCAAAGCTCTTCGATTGTTGCCAGAACGTCCTGGACTTTCCCGACCGACGAAACACATTACACAGGAAATCAGCCTCTATGAACTTCCGGAATCTCTTGTTCGTGCTGGCCTGCATTGCATCGACAACGGCTTTGGGTCTATTCGACGAGCCAAAGATCAAACGCAGTACTTCGTCGACTGAAGGTTGGAGTCTCCATATCGACAACAAACTCCTGAAGGAAGAAAAGACAGCCACGACCAAAGCCACGAAACTGCTGAAGGCTCAATTGCAGGAGATCACCCGTGTCGTGCCATCCGAAGCCGTGACCGAACTTCAAAAAGTCCCGCTGTATTTTTCGCCTGAATACCCGGATTCGCAGCAGCGAGCCGAGTACCATCCAGGAGCTGAATGGCTAAAGGACAACAACCGCGATCCCATGATGGCAAAGGCTGTAGAATTCACCAACATTCAGATCTTCGAACGTGAAACTAAACGCATGCCCAACTTTGCTCTGCATGAGTTGGCTCATGCTTACCATGATCGATTTCTTCCGGATGGTTTCGCAAACATGGACGTTCAAGCCGCATTTGAAAGAGCCCGCGCAGCAGGACTCTATGACGACGTTGAACAACGATTCGGAGATGGCCGATCAGCTCGAGTGAAGGCGTATGCCATGACTAACCCCATGGAGTATTTCGCCGAATGCAGCGAGGCCTTCTTTTCGACGAATGATTTCTTCCCGTTCAACAAGGAAGAATTACAAAAGCATGATCCGGAGATGTTCGAACTGCTGCACAAACTCTGGAAATGCCCAGAGGAGAAGAACGCCGCAACGCCCGGCGAAGTGGCTCGATAAGCCTCGCTTAACTCGATAGTCAGCCTAACCTGTTCACTGCGTAAGTCGAGCAAAGATCTCATTGACGTCAGACGAAGACAGTCCTGGCAATTGAATAACCAGGCTTGCCTCCGTCCAATCCGAAGGTCGTGTGCGAGCAATCACACGGCCGTTCAGAATGACGAGCATTTCTTCAGCAGCCATCACTTCAGGAGTTCTCAAGCGTTCGCGTCCAGACTCGGAAAGATGCAACGTCAGTCGTGCAGGCTGCTGAAATTCATCGCCTCGAAATACGGAAAAATCGGCAGCTTTCATTAGCGTCTCATCATCCGCGATAACCTTCGAGCCATCGGGCAAAGTCAGCGACAGACTGCCGTTTTCTTCTGACGAACTTATTGCGCGAAGCTCAAGCGTGGAAGTCGACGAAACATACTCGCCCTGCAATCTGGGAAACAGGTAGAGGTAAACCGTGCCAAGAATCGCAGCGAATACAATGATCGCCGTGATGAGTGTCCAGGCTGATCCCGGGGAACTTGATCCATCGACGACCGACCGATCATTTGGCAACTCATCTCTCATCGCATCACCTGAAGCAAAGGCATCAACCTCAACCAAAGCCGTTTCCAAATCGCACCCAGTGAATTCACGATAACGCTGCACAACCTGATCACGCTGACCGGTCGCAAGCAACTGTCTGATTTCAAGCTGATGTTGGAGGCTGAGTTTCATAGTGACCGTATTCGTGGCGATTGAACCACTGGCGCATCAGGCATTTAAATTTAAACAGGTTGAGATCGATCGTGAGGTTGCTCACGAAAGTCGAACTGAACATCTGCGACTTTAGCGGAACTCGACTGACACAGCGCAGTTCGCCAACGCCCGAACATGTCGAGCCTTCCCGTTCTTTGGACTGCTGCAACCCGCTGCCGCTTTCCGCTCCATAACCTGCTGTGGACAATCGATTTGAACTCGAAAGAGCATTCAAGCTCACGGTTTGGCAGCAGGCTGCCCGTTCCAAAGCCGCAGCAGGCTGCAGCAGCCCAGGAGTGTATGAAGCTTAGTCCGCGTTTGACTTGCCAAGCCACAACGCTGCATTTGTGATGACTCGAAGTGGCAGCTCTTGTTTGTAGACGGGATAGGTTTCGTGCCCCGGGCGAAAGTAGAACACTCGACCGTTTCCAATCTTCCAGATGAGACCACTTCGAAAACTTTCACCGGCTTCCCAGTTCTCTTCGAAGAGAACTTCATCCGGCTCCGGCACGTGAAACGGATCCGCATACATTTCGGTCTGAGGAATCTCGAACGAAGCAGGCAGTCCGGCCGTCACAGGATGGTCAGGCTTCAGAACCTTCACGGTGCTGGGTTTGCCATCAGGCCGATAAGAAGGGAAAACGCAATTCGGCAGATCAACTCGAACGGACAACGCGTTGCCTCGACGTTTGGCGTAGTACGCAGGCGTTACGATGGAATCTGCCGTCGGGACAAATCGACCCTCGGGTGCGATAAACTCAAACTGAACCGGCGGCCCGGCAGGAGGATCCGGATAACGCCGTCGAGCGTCCTCACGAGTTCTCTCATTCATTGCTTCGACAAATGGATTGGCCCAGTGAGCAGAGTGGAGAGCGATTAGAGCCAGTCGTCCCTCTTTAATTCTGGCAACGATGTCTCGTGAGACTTCCGGAGAAATCTCATCATGTCGCACATGCCCCCACCAGATCAACACATCGGTGTTGTCCAGCAGCGTTGAGGGCAGCCCCTTATCGGGCTGGCTAAGATTCGCAGAGATGACCCTCAGCCCGGGCTGCTTTGTCAGATGCTCTGCAATCGCATTGCCCAGAAAGTTTTCGTAAGCTTGTTTTTGTGCTGGCTGCTGTTCATCCCATACGACAACTCGAATCGCCGGCTCCTGAGCCTGGCTCAGGGAAGTAAGGGCCACGGTTAACAAAAAGGCGAAGGCAGAGTGGTTCATTTCTTACAAATCCAAAGAGCGGAGGGGGCAATGTCACCGGCCTTGGATTGTAATCGGCGGCGATTCTGAGAGCCTCATGAGATGGAGAATTCTTTTCGCTTCAAGCAATTTGTAGTTCACCAGGATCGCTGTGCGATGAAAATCGGCACGGATGGAATTCTGCTGGGAGCTTGGGCGCCGGCTGAACAACCGGAGCTAATCCTCGACATCGGCACTGGTACAGGCCTGATCGCGCTGATGATGGCTCAGCGGTTTCCGAACGCGATCGTCGACGCAGTGGAGGTTGAGCCAAATGCTGCTGAACAGGCAGCGAGAAACTTTTCTGCAAGTCCATGGGCTGAGCGACTAACCCTGCATCACCAGTCAATCCAGAGTTTTACTTCCAGCGGCCTGCATAACAAGGCCTACTCGCTGATCGTCTCAAATCCTCCCTGGTTTGTTGACTCATTGAAATCAGTTGAAAGCAGTCGCAATCTGGCTCGCCATGCGGATTCTTTGAACCACGACGAGTTGCTGAATTCTGTGAGACTGCTGTTGCACAGTTCCGGCGGATTTTGCGTAGTGCTGCCGTTTAGTGATTCAGCGTCATTTATTCACTCAGCCCATGAGCGAAGTCTCTTTTGCCGCCGCCAATGTCATGTTCGATCGAAACCCGGCATGTCACCTCACCGTGTCCTTCTGGAATTCGAAACAACGCAGCGTGTCCTTCTGGAGTTCGAAACAGCGCAGGTGGAATCATCGGCAATCCAGCAGGAGCTGATCATTGAGAACGAACAGCACCACGATTACACGGAATCGTTTCGCGGGCTCACTCGTGAGTTCTACCTGCGTTTCTGAAGACTATGCACCGGATGCTTTCCGTGATAACTTTTCAATATCAATATTTCGGGGCTTTTCCTCTCATTCAATACCGCAGGCAGCACCATGATCATTACGAACACAGAAACGGTTACAGGCTACGAGATCACTGAGATGAAGGGCCTTGTGCAGGGAAACACGGTCCGCACAAAACATGCGGGGCGTGACATTGCCGCAGGGCTCAAGAATCTCGTTGGAGGCGAGCTGAAAGGCTACACCGAGTTGCTGACGGAATCTCGACGTGAGGCTGTGCAGCGAATGATGGCACAGGCTCAGCAACTGGGAGCGGATGCCGTCGTCAACGTGCGTTTCACCACCAGCGCTGTGACGGCGGGAGCTGCGGAACTGTATGCCTATGGAACAGCCGTCATGTTGCGGAAGATCGGCTGAACTTCTTTCTTAAGCTGGAGTCGACTTCATGGAACTCATTTTCTCTCTGTTCGTCTTTGCGGTTCCGCTGGTTGTCTGCGGAATGATTATTGGCCGCTCGGTCGAAAAGAATCATTTCGCGGAGCTGGATCAGAAAGAAGCCGCCAATCGCGATTTTCTCGTGACAAACCTCAAGACTTTCCCTATGGCCGCTGCAGGCGTTCAGGATCCAGCAATTGTGATGTCGGAGGTCGTGATTGGCAGCGACTACCTCAAGAGCTGGCTTGCGGGCTGGAGAGGAATCTTTGGCGGGGAGATTAAATCGCTGCAGACATTGCAAGTCCGTGCAAAGAGGGAAGCGATCGTACGCCTTATCGATCAAGCTCGGCAGCAGGGATTTAATGCAATCTGCAACCTGCGTGTTAACTCG
Organism: Candidatus Kuenenia stuttgartensis; assembly: GCA_945861975.1. Taxonomy (GTDB): domain Bacteria; phylum Planctomycetota; class Planctomycetia; order Planctomycetales; family Planctomycetaceae; genus SXXK01. The sequence continues at coordinate 5,884 of CAMAXD010000063.1, forward strand.
GCCAACATCTCCGGCGTTGCCAAGTCCAAAAACAGCCTGCCGATGGCCGTCGTGATCGCCACAGCGACGGCCTACGTCGCTCGCCCAAAGCATTGATGCAAATGAAAATTACAGGGCCGCCTGAAAGCATGGTCGCGGTGACATAACCGAGGAGGCATGCCAGGCCATTCATCCTTTTGCTGGTGAAGTCTGCTTCATCCATGCCTCAACACAAACCTTCCGATAATGATGAGTCGCCATTCGCGCCTCCAGTCGTGCCTGTTTCAAGGCGACCGGATGCTGTGGATCAATCTGTTTTCGCAGAGCCATGGATGAAGCAGGTTACGCATCACGGTGACGTAAACGACAATCCTGTAATTGATACAAACTCGTTCATTCAGCCAGAAGTCGATCATTCCGTCTGGGACGAACCCGGACTCTCACGATCCCTTTCCGGAGAGGCATCAGACCAGGCAGTGACCTGGTTCAGTTATTACACGCGAATGGTGAAATCAACGTCGAGTGAAACGTCGTGGCTAATCACCATCCTGACAGCCATCATTGGCGGACCGCTGGCGATTCTGGGAACACTGATCGAGGGTGCAACAGAGTCGGGACTTCTGACCATCATCGCGATCGGTCCGACGATCGAAGAGATCATGAAGGTCGCAATACCACTCTGGATTGTTGAAAAGCGTCCCTGGCTGTTTCGATCCTCGACTCAGATTCTGATCTGCTGTTTCGCCTCCGGTCTGGCGTTTGCAGCCGTGGAGAACGTAATTTATCTGCGGTTCTACATTCCAAATCCATCGGTCAGCCTCGCCCAATGGCGATGGACGATCTGCGTGCTTCTGCATTCGTCATGCTCACTGCTGGCTGGAGTTGGAGTCATGCGGATGTGGAAATTGTTTCAGGCAGAGAAAGCAACTCCTCAGATTTCTTACGCGGGGACGACCTTGCTGTCTGCGATCATTCTGCATGGAAGCTACAACGCGATCGCGACGTTTCTGGAAACAATTGGCTTCGCGTTCTGAATCATTCTTTCGATTCCACAGCCAATTTGATCAGCTCTGGATTGTCGAACAATTTGAAATGCCCGTATGGAACATCGAGACAAGACAGCGGGATAACGCGAACAACGCTTCGGACTAGACAAAGAGCACACCCAGGTCGTTACAATCTGTGTGTTCATGTCATGAGGCTAATGATTCACAGGATGCGAGGAAGGCGATGAAGCGATTCGTGTGTTGCACCAGTTTGATTTTGTCAGTTCTACTGATCTGCCACGACGTTGAGGCACAATCCGGAAGTCGTTCGAGTCGCAGCAAGAAGTCGGCAACGGCAGCGAAACCAACGGCCCTCGCAGCAGGTGACTGGAATCAGTTCCGCGGTCCCCAACGTGACAATCTGAGTCCGGAATCAGGACTTGCGGACAAGTGGCCGGAAGGCGGCCCGGAACTGCTACAGACAATCTCAGGAATCGGTGAAGGTTATGCCTCCGTTTCTTTGGTTGGCGAGTTGATGTACACGATGGGCAATGTCGATGGAGGCGAACAGGTCATCGCACTGAATCGCAAAACAGGAGAAATCGTCTGGAAAACTCGGAACGGCGACGAATATCGAGAAGGGCAGGGCAATGGTCCTCGAGGAACGCCTACCGTCATTGATGGCCTGGTCTATTCCCTGGGAGGCAACGGCGACCTCAGCTGCATCAAGGCCGAGAACGGCGAAATGGTTTGGCAGGTCAACATTCTAAAAACTTTTGGCGGTGGCAATATTACCTGGGGTATCAGTGAGTCCGTGCTGATCGATGAGGGCAAAGTCATCTGCTCTCCTGGTGGCAGCGATGCAACAGTCGTCGCCCTCGATGCTAAGTCCGGAAACGTAATTTGGAAGAGCAAGGTCCCTGAACAGCCAGCAGCGTCATATGCATCTCCCGTTGCGATGACGATTGGGAAAATCAAACAGTATGTCATCTTCACATCAAAGGGCATCTGTGGCGTGCGTGCCGAAGACGGTGAACCATTGTGGGGACAAAACGCATCGTCCAACGGAACCGCAAATTGTGCAACACCATTGATCGTCGACAACTACGTTTTCAGTTCTTCCGATTATGGCACTGGCGCGGAACTGGTGCAGTTGATTCCGTCAGGAAAATCCGTTCAGGCAAAACAGGTCTACTTCACCAAAGACATGAAGAACCATCATGGTGGAATGGTGCTGCTGGATGGCTATGTCTTTGGCTCGAATGGAGACATGTTGTCTTGTGTAGAACTCAAGACGGGTAACCCAACATGGCGAGAACGCAGCATGAAGGGTTCTGTGGTCTACGTAGACAAAAAGATTGTGTTTCGCAACGAAAATGGCCCGGTCGTGCTTCTGGCTGCCGACCATGAGAAGTACACAGAACTTGGCCGCTTCGATCAACCAGAACGCAGCAATCGCCCTGCGTGGGCTCATCCGGTCATCGCCGACGGCAAACTGTATCTGCGCGATATGGATAAGCTGTTGGTTTATACTCTGAAGTAACTTCCATCTGGTTCGATCAGAAAAGGCTTGCTTCAAGACGCATTCATAACTTCGGGGCTGCTATGACTTCCGGTCACTCAGCCCCGTCCTCTTTCAGCATAGTGAATCAAGCTTCTGGAGTACTCCGTCCCACAACTGGATTCGCAGTTCAATAGCTCGATGCGCCGCTGCAATCGCGGCACTCGTTTTCTCGTCGCTATCGCACAGTGAATTCACAAGCCTCAGAGCCAACGGGCCGTGCTGATCTCCATCAAGTTCGATATGACGGCGAACGTAGTAAGCAAACCGAGGTGCACTGATCGCCGACTCCTGAAATCCATTCAACAGACGTTTAAACATCTCGGGAATTATCTCCTCACGACCGAAGCAAAACACTGAAGCAACTTCTGCTGTCAGTCCCTTCGATGCGATATCGAAGGTAAACCCCACGAAATCCTGAACGGTTCCAGAAGGCGCGAGTTCGGCTAACGCATCAGCGACAACGGCTCTGTTCTGAAGTCGATCCACGAACGACAGCAAAGGCGTCACATCTGAGCCGACGTCACGCATCGCCCTCAGGTAGAGTTCGAAGTGGCTGGCGAAAGAGCCATCTCCATCGACATCGCTTTCCTCAGCCAGCACGATCTCGTTGATGAATCGAGAAAGCTCTGGATTCGTCGCAGGCACCCAGGGCACTTCAACACAACAAAGTTCACGCTGCAATCGCTTCAGCAACCACATGAAGTCCAATACGGCAAATCCATGATGCTGCATGAAAACTTGAAGTTGAGCCAGGGTCTCAATCCGATCGTAGATCGGGTGGCTTAACAGTCTATGCCTCAGGTCAGCGATGCTGGACTGGATCAATTCAACGGGGGAAGGCTCTGATGAGGTGAAAGATGGTGTTGTCGGAGATAGCGTGGTCATAGAATTTCAATTTTGAAAATCATTCAGGCAGGAAGTCAGGACGAGAATTTCGAACTCAATGCAGATCAGGACTCGTTTTCCTGTCTTAGATGGAACACACGGGAATTCAAAGAGCCTGATCACACGGCAGCCATGGTTTCTCGAACAATCCAGCAATTTGACTCTGTTAGTTTCCCGTTTGCGATGGTAATCCGCCCACCTTACGGGCGGAAACTCGGGGGTTTCAGGCGTTGAGTCTGCAAAACGGCCCCTACATGTGTTCCAAAGATTCCGGTTCCAGGGGTTAAGCCGAACTACGGATTTCCTTTATGGTGGAGTTTGCCGATTCCGGTGAGCTTGACACAGCACGTCGAAACCTGAATCCTAATGTTGAATGTCATGTTGCATTTCGGCAACAACGGCATCCCGCCGCGCTTCAACCAGAGGACTCTCCATGCCTCGTTTATCCTTCCGACAGCTGATCATCACGACCCTCCTTGGGGTTTCACTCTGTTTTCCGAGCACGGTTTCTTCCGTCAATGCTCAGGAAGCTCCGCTCACCGGGGCTGCCAAAGTCCGGCAGGACATTGAGCAGCAGCGACTGAAGAAGCAGGAAACAGAAAAACAATATACGCTCAAGCAGGGTGCGGCCACAGTTGCCGCACAGCGTGCGCAGGAGATCCAAACGCAACTGCAGGAAGCCCAGGCTCGCGCGACTGCCGAAGCAACGGAAGCAAAATCACTGCAGGACCAAACAGCAGCGATCGAGAAACAGATCGCGGACATGACTGCAGCCATGCCACAGCACGAGGCGGCGGATGTCCTTGTGGCGAATGCTGACAAGGTTACGTCAAGACTGACAACTCTCCAGGAAGTTCAGAAGCAGCTTCAGATTCAGCTTGCAACACTTCGAAAATCCTCAGTCGAATGGCGAAGCAAGGCGACTGATGCTGAACAACAGATTGCCGCAATTGCAGCTCAGCGTCCGGAACTGGACAAGAAAATTGCAGAAACAAAGACGGCGGCAGACACCGCAAATACGACTGTCGCAAATGCTCAGACAGCCTTGACGGCTGCTCAGACAACCGTTGACACTGTCACGACGGCCCTGACTCAGGAAGAAGAGCGACTCAAGACCGCCACAGCATCGGTCGGTACTCTTGCTAATTCAGTTGCGTCATTGGAAAAATCTCTCGCAACTCTGCGAGAGGCCGCAAAACTCACCGGCATTGACTCAACCGCTGCAATTCAGGGTCTGGAAAAAGCGATCGCTGACTTCGCACCGCTGAAGGCCAATACGGATTCTCTCGTTGCGCAGGTCACGGCTCGTAGCGATGAGCAGAACAAGCTGATGGCTGCTGCCAAAGCCGAAATGGAGAAGAAAACAGCCGAGCATAAAGCCGCTGTTGCTGCTGCCGAACCTCTGAATACCGCAGCCACATCCGCTATGGAAGCATTGGCGGCTGCAAATTCCCGCGACGCTGCGATGAAGACCCAGAAGATCGAAGGTGACGCATGGCAAAAAGCTCTTCAGGCTCAATTAACCGGACTCGAGCCATCACTTCAGAAGCTGAACGCTGAACTTCAGATCATCAACAGCGAATCGTTGATCGCGAGGAAGCAGGCAGAATCCGCTCTCGAACCGCTTGGGCGTTTCCTTTCATTTTCTCGGCATGTGGCTCCGATTTTGGCCGAGCGTTGTATTGCATGCCATAATACTCGAAGCCCGGGTGGCCGACTGAACCTTGATTCCTTTGCTGCACTCAGCAAGGGTGGAGAGGCAGGGCCAGCCCTCACTGCACACAAGAGTGCCGAGTCGTTGCTGTTGACGATGATTCAGGACGGATCAATGCCGAAAGATGCTGATCCTCTGAAACCTGAAGAAATTGCGATCGTTAAGCAGTGGATTGATGTCGGTGCTCCACTGGACGCTGGCGTTCCGGTAACAGCCGATTTATTTGACGTAATGCCTGAACGATCTCAACCACTGCCACCGAACGAATATCGCGTCGCTATTCCTGTCACGGCTGTGGCGTTCAATGCAGATGGTTCTCAACTCGCCTCTTCGGGATACCATGAGGTGCTGGTCTGGAATACAGCCGATGGGACTTTGGTTCGACGCATCTCAAATGTCGCCGAACGAATTTACGACGTTGAGTTCAGTGCCGATGGGACAACTCTCGCTGTCGCTGCAGGTACTCCCGGTCAGTTGGGTGAAGTCAAACTGTTTTCTGCGGCTGACGGAACCCTGGTGCGAACACTCGTGCGTTCGCGCGATGCCGTTTTTGCTCTTAGCTACAGCCCCGACGGCCAGCAGATTGCCTGCGCTGGTGCAGATCGCTCAATCTATGTGGTCAACGCAGCGACTGGCGAACAGACAACTCATATCGAAGACCATGCAGACTGGGTGATGGACATCAACTGGTCTCCGAACGGACAACGCCTGGTCAGCAGCAGCCGCGACAAAACCTGCAAAGTCTTTGATGCGGCGACCGGCAATCCGGTCATCACTTTCCCAGGCCATGGCGAACCGGTCTACACCGCAGCATTCCTTGCCGATGGCACAACAGTTGTGAGCGGCGGGGGTGATAAGCGACTGCGAGTCTGGAATTCGGCCGATGCAAAAGAGCTTCGAGCAATCGGTGGTTTTGGCGGTGATGTGTTCCGCGTTCAGATTCTTCCTGGCGACATTATTCTGTCAGCCAGTGGAGACCGAGTCGTCCATGAGAACAAAGCTGCTGACGGAGCAGAAATCCGAAAGTTTGCCGGGCATAATGACTGGGTTTACACCCTGAGTGCCAGCGTTGGCAAAAAGATGATTGCGTCGGGAAGCTACGATGGAGAGATTCGTTTGTGGAATTCCGAAGATGGCAAGCTGACAACCTCGTTCATCGCGATTCCTAAGGGACAGCAGGCGGTCGCAGCGACTGCAGCCCAGTAAGGAATTGCCCGAAGCCGGGCAATTTGCTGTTCATTGAATGACAGCAACCATCTCCAACATCTCAGGTGGCAGTCGAGCGAAAGTGGAACATCAAGTTTCACTTTCGCTTTTTTGTTTGCCAATCTCCAACTCCCAATCTCGGTAGTACGGATTGCGTCCTCCAACAAGGCATTCAGACCTCGAAATATATGGTTCTGCCTCGCGAGACGGTGTCTTCTGTTTCCTGGCGTGTGTTCGTCATGTTATGCTCTGCGCCAGATTTTGAAAATGTATTTCTGCTCTTCAACCAGGCATCAATCCACGTGACAGTCGACTTCGAAACGATTTGGCAGGACCGAGCACAGGTTCAGGAGATACAGTCACGGCGACTTGTAGAACTGCTGCAAACGATCGTGCCGCGTAACCGCTTCTGGACGAGTAAGTTCAAAGCCGCTGACGTCGACATCGCTTCGATCAAAACACTCGATGATCTCCAGAAACTCCCATTAACCAATAAGCAGGAGATCGTCGAAAGCCAGACTGAACAACCGCCCTACGGCGCAAATCTGACATTTCCCTCAACGCGATATCGCCGATTGCATCAGACGTCTGGTACGACGGGCCGACCCATTCGCTGGATGGATACTCAGGAGAGCTGGGATTGGTTCATGGAATGCTGGCGTCAGATTTACACGCTGGCAGGACTGCAGTCGTGGGACCGTCTGTTCTTTCCGTTCTCTTTCGGTCCGTTCATAGGCTTCTGGGCCGCCTTTGAAGGGGCAGGGCGTTTCGGGAATTTCTGTATCGCTGGCGGTGGAATGTCCACATCCGTACGCCTGCAATGCATGATTGAAAACGAAGCGACCGTGGTTTGCTGCACGCCAACATACGCGATGCGTATGGCGGAAGTGGCTGCTCAGGAAGGAATCGACCTGAAAGAAACATCCGTCCGTATGCTGGTCGTCGCAGGCGAGCCCGGCGGTGCGATCCCCGCGACCCGAGCGCGCATTGAGGAAGCGTGGGAAGCCAGAGTAATCGATCACTGGGGTATGACAGAAATCGGGTCACTGGGAGTCGAGAGCGAAGACCGTCCAGGTGGTCTGTACTTGCTGGAAACAGAATGCATCGCCGAGATCCTGAATCCTGAAACTCTGACCCCCGTTGCGCCCGGCGAAGTCGGCGAACTTGTAATCACGAATCTCGGCCGAGTCGGAAGTCCGCTGATTCGCTACAGAACCCGGGATCTGGTCAAGGCATCGACAACACCAGACCCCTTTGGCCGCCAACTCACATGGCTTGACGGCGGAATTATTGGACGATCTGATGATATGGTGATTGTGCGTGGCAATAATGTTTTCCCTTCGAGCATCGAAGCGGTCATCCGAGAGATTCCGGACGTCGCAGAATTTCGAATTGAACTGAAAACCGTCCGCGCTATGCAGGAACTGTGCGTTGCAATTGAGCCATGTACGGAAGTCGCCGAGCAAAGCGTGCAACTGATTGAAACCGTCAAAACAGCGCTCCGGCAGCGACTTGGATTTGCGATTGATGTCCGCAGTGTTGCCCCCGGCGAGTTGCCTCGATTTGAACTCAAGAGTCGCCGTATCGTTCGAGAATAATTGCTCACCTTGTTACCGCCGGAGTAACCGGTACCGAATAAAGAAATGAGAACTCAGTCGCCCCGGGCAGACGATTTCGAAACGTCTGTGTGACAGGATCCGTGCGTGTTCGTCACGTGCGTGTGCGAATCGTAGCGCAACAATATCGTGCATCTTGAGCCGGAATGTGCCTGTGAAACTCTAAAGCAATCCGGCACGTGAATTGCCTCGTGAGAAGTACTCCTGATCAACACACTTTTGGAATACTGCTCATGACACAGATTGTCCCACAGTCGTTCCGACGGATCCTGCATCCCACCGACTTTACGCATGGTAGCGAGATTGCATTCGTGCATGCTTTGCGGCTGGCCTGTGCAAGCAAAGGCGCTCTTACCATTCTGCATGTCGACAGAGCAGGAAAACACCCTGACTGGGATCGATATCCATCAGTTCGCGATACATTGGCTCGATGGAATCTGCTTCCTCCGGACGCCGAGCGCGCAGATGTGGAAACGCTGGGGGTTCATATTGGAAAGTTGTCAATTCCTGATTCCAGCCCAGCGCATGGCGTTCTCTCTTATCTGGAGAACCATTCTGCAGACCTGATCGTTCTCGCTACCCACCAACGGCACGGTCTGGATCGATGGATTCACACCAATGTCGCAGGCACCATCAACAGCGGAACTGAGGGAGCGACGTTATTTATTCCTTTTGGAAAGAGTGGCTTTATTGATGAACTCACGGGAGAAAGTCGGCTGCGAAGGATTCTGATTCCTGTCGACCACGAACCTCATCCAACCATTGCCGCTCGCGCCGCTGCGGATCTTGTCCACGCGATAACTGCAGACTCATGCGAAATCCAGCTTCTGTACATTGGTGATGAGGCGTCAGCTCCGGCTGTCCATCTGATTAACGAACCCAAAGCCAGCTGGACCTGGACGTATCAGACAGGCTCCCCGGTTAATGTGATTCTTGAGACCGCTGAAATCGAAAAACCTGATTTGATCGTCATGGCAACCTCGGGAAGACACGGGTTTCTTGATGCACTTCGGGGGTCGACGACCGAGCAAATAATCGAACATTCACCATGCCCGGTTCTCGCAATTCATCCTCGTTCGACATGAAATCACGTGACGGAAGACCGAGTGGCTGTCTTTTGCTAGAATCCGGGACATCAAGTATCCCAGCTTCGCCGGAAGTCTTCTCACCACTCCGGCGTACGGATTCAGCAACAGGCCGCCGCGAGTGACCCAGACGACTTCGAACCTGCAGACGATCAACAACCGGCTTCAGCAACGGCGGGCCGCCTTGGCCGAGATGCGGGCTGGGGTCAAGTCCCGACGGGAAACCGGAGAATCAGGGATCGCATGCTGTCACTGGTTGTCCGACCAGGTTGACCAGTTCATCCGTGGAATCGTGACTCAGCAAACAGGATCCTTCGGAGTAACTCCCGAAGGTTACGCCGTCGTTGCCGTTGGTGGAAATGGCAGACGACGCCCGGCGCCGTTCTCAGACGTCGACCTGCTGCTGATCATGGATGCAAAGAAGCAGGATGCGGTGAAACCCTGCCTTGCGGCGATCGTGCGTGACTGCTGGGATGCGGGCGTCCAACTTGGCTCAAGCATCCGAGTACCCAGTGATGTAGTGCGGTTCGCGGGTGAAGATGTTCAGTTCGCAACCTCGCTGATCGAAACTCGTCTGCTTGCCGGCAACGAAAAGCTTCTTGAGACAACTTTGCAGCAGGTGCGATCAAAGGTCTTCAGCCACAATTCGGAACGACTGATCCTGAGCCTGGTCGCATCACGTCAGGAAGAATGGACAGCTCGAGGAAACTCGGTCAACCAGTTGGAGCCTGACATTAAGCGATCCCCGGGAGGCTTGCGAGATCTGCACCTTCTGCGCTGGGTCGCTTTCATTCGCCATGGAGATCCCAATCCGGAGGCACTCCGCAAATCGGGTGAAATCAATGACGAGGAACTGAATGAACTCCATACGTCCGACGAATACCTGACCGCACTCCGACTGGACGTCCACGGTCTGACGAATCTGAAGCAGGATGTCCTTACTCGGGAGCTGCAACTTCAACTTGCAGCCAACAGATCAGTACAGCCCACCGATCTGTCAAAGCCCGTTGAAGTGTTCATGACAGAATACTTCGGACATACATCCCGAGTCGCCGCAGTCGCGCGGCGCGTCGCGGAGGTTCCTCGCAAGCCATCGCTACTGATGCGCCTGAAAAACCGCCTGATGCCGCAAAAATCAACACAGGGCTTTCTGATTTTTGACGGCATGTTGCAGGTGCCGGAGCGGGACCTGCCTCGTCTGCAGGATCCCCTCGAGACCCTGAACGTTTTCGTCGCCATGGCGGAGAGCCGATGTAAACTTTCGCCTGAGCTGCGTCAGGAGATCGGGCGACTGTCAACCGGATTTCCGGAAGAACCCAGCCATGAAGTGACGAATCGCTTTCGCGATGTCTTGCGATTTGCTGATGGTTTGCCGGACACTCTTCGTGCGATGTACGAAACCGGCATTCTGGAGTGGCTGATTCCCCCGTTCTCGGGCGTCCGAAATCTCCTGCAATTTAATCAGTATCACAGCTTTACGGTGGATGAACATACGTTGAAAGCGATGGATGAAATGACATCCTTCGCTCATGATGAATCACCGGTGGGATCGGCCTACATGGGCGTTCGACACCGTGCCACTTTGCACCTGGCGATGTTGATGCATGATGTCGGCAAGGGCAGGGGAGGTGACCACAGTATTGTCGGTGAAGCATTGGCCGAAGACGTTGCCGTTCGACTGCAGATGGCGGCGAATAAAAAGTCCATGCTGATGTTTCTCGTTCGCTATCACCTGATCATGCCGGACCTCGCATTCCGCCGAGACATTACTGACGCCACCGTTCTGGTCGACTTTGCTCGACTCGTCGGAGCGCCAGAACTTCTGCGAATGCTTTATGTTCTCACCGTCGCCGACATTCGCGCAGTAGGTCCCGATGTCTGGTCTGACTGGAAAGGTGAATTGCTAGCCGATCTTTATAACCGTGCGATTCAAATTCTGAGCGGACGGCCTTACAACCATCTGGAACGAGAACGTCTGCAGATGGTGCGAATGGCCGTTCGCGGATCGATCGTCCCAGTCGGAAGCAAATCAGATCCCGACTCCTGGGGCAAATGGGCCGACGAGCAATTGGATGCATTGCCCCCGTTCTATTTGATGACCGAACAGCCCGACCGCATCGCTCGCGATCTGGATATGATTCAGCAACTCAGCGACGCTGAGGTCAAGATCGAAGGCGAATTTGACACGGAAACAGAAACCGTCAGTTATCGAGTCTTTGCGCCTGGCCGATTCGGACACGGCAGCTTTCACTGCATCGCGGGAATCCTTTCCGGCTTGCGAATGAACATCCATGCCGCTCAGGTCTGTACAACGTCCAATGGTGTTTTGATCGCTTACTTTCGTGTGACCGACAATGACTTCACGGGACGAGTTCCTCAGTCTCGGATTGAAGATGTGGCCGTTGCGATTGGCGATGTGCTAACAGCAAAAAAATCCATCGAAAGTGTTTTCCGCCGCAGCGGTCTCTATCGATTCAATCGCAAAAATCCTGTCATCGTCAGACAGGAACCCAAAGTCGGCATCGACAACGACTGTTCAGAGCGATTCACCGTTGTTGACGTTTTCGCAACGGATACTCAGGGGTTGCTCTACACCTTGGCCCACACTCTGTTCAACCATGGCCTGACGGTCCATCTGGCCCGGATTGCGACAAATATTGATCAGGTTGTCGACGTATTCTACGTGATGGATGAACATCAGCGCAAACTGGAAGATTCAGAACGAATTGAGAAACTGAAATCGTCGCTTTTTGAAGAGATCAAACTCATCAGCGGTTCCTGAACCGGCATTGATGCCCCCATCTGCAGGACGCTTGACCGACTCTGGTCCTCAATTCTTCGCGTATCGCGTGGCTGTGTCCCTTACGAAACGACCAGAAGGCCCGTCTGTGAAGTCTCGCTCCACAGAACGGGATGGCTACACTCACCATTTGATCTACGGAGCAGATTCGAAACTATAGATTCCCTGACCGTTGATCGTCTCCAGCATGTAGTACACCTCACCAGCCTCGTCCTCACCAAACGACAAGACGGGGAATCCTGTACTGGCAATGCCCATGTTGCGAGTCACTTTGCCAAGACTCTCGTCATACTTGAGGGCCCAGATCCGACCACTGATGAAGTCTGCATACACATACATTCCCTCAAGTTCTGGTAATCGAGTCCCCCGGTAGACAAAGCCTCCGGTAATGGACTTGCCAATCTGGTGATCGTATTCCCAGACTGGTGCCTCAAGCGGATCTGCTATTTCGACGGTCTTGTTGTTAAATGGATAAGAGGCTTCCCGAATACTCCAGCCGTAATTGCCACCGCGTTTGACGATATTCACTTCTTCCCAAAAATCCTGACCGACGTCTGCAGCCCAAATGTCTCCGGTCTTTCGATCAATACTCATCCTCCACACATTGCGGAATCCATAAGCAAAGATTTCTGGTTGAGCCCCCTCACGACTCAGAAACGGGTTGTCGGCTGGAATCGCATAGTGCTTTCCATCTTGCTTATGATCGACGTCAATTCGCAGCATCGATCCCATCCAGGTCTTCAGATTCTGGCCATGTCCAAGTGGATCGTTTCGACCACCACCATCACCAAGAGCAATGTAGAGATAACCATCATGACCAAATGCTATCGAGCCTCCGTTGTGGTTTGCAAACGGCTGAGGAATCTTCATCACGACCTGTTCACTCGCGGGATCTGCACGATTCGGATCGTTTGCTGATACTTTGAATCGGGAAACGATCGACATGCGAGGTTCAGTGGACGAACTGTAGTAGACATAGAAATATCCGTTTGTCTTGTAGTTCGGATGAAACGCAAATCCCATCAGACCTTCTTCATTGTCTTTTCGCCAGTCCTGAACTCTGTCGCTAAGGTCAGCAAACAGAGTTGCCAACTGAGCTTTGGGATCATTGGGAAACACATAAATCGTTCCCCGTTGTGTTGCGACGAAGTTTCGATTGCTGCCATCACCGGCGTGAGTCAATACCATCGGTCGCAGAGTCGTG
>CAMAXD010000064.1 GCA_945861975.1 Candidatus Kuenenia stuttgartensis
GCCGTGGCGACAAACTGCAGATATTCATTCGGAAACAACTTCGAAGCCGTTAACGCATCAGCCAACGTCTCCCCTTCAGCCAGTTCCTGCCAGATCAGCGGCTGAGCCATCTGAAACGCACCATTGCTGGTGGCCTTCAGGCTGCATTCAAGCGATGGCTTAATTGACATCCCTGCCTGCTGTGTCAGCGCGAAGCACCAGGAAAAGCGAGAAATCGCAAACGAACGCATGCAAGGACCGATCACCGGCAGGCCAAGCAAAACAGGATGCAATGCAACCTGCCACGCGGTGCTGCGACTGGCCATTTTCCAGCCAACGAAACCTGCAACGGCCGCACCGAACCAACCGAGAAACCAAACCCCGGCTCCAGTGGCTCCATACAAGCCAAGTCCCAGTACATCAAACGGCTTGCCATTATCGGCAGTTGGCAGGATCCCCAGAATGAACACCAACAATCCAATAATGCAGATTGCCGCCACCAACTGAATCACTGGCCACGCAATGGCCGCACGAAATTCTTTGACCTGCTTGATGCGAGAGTCATAGTATTTTGCCAGAGCATTAAAGACTTCGGGAACTGAACCAGTCTGCTCACCCACGTTGACAAGATCTCGAAACAACGGCGGGAATAGTTCGCCCTCTCTTTCGAATGCTTCGGACAAAGTGCGACCACTGGCCACACTGACAACGGCGTTCTCGATCGCTCCTGCCATACGACGATCGGCGGATTGCCGAGACGAAGTCTGCAGAGACTTCCGCACCTCAACGCCAGCCTCCATCATCCGAGACATCGAACGACTGAAGGCCGCCAGGGCAGTCCAGGAAAGTTGAGGATTGGTCAGCATAGAAATTCGCAACCATGTCGGGTTGGTCAAAAGCCGGGTTCCGGAGAACTGGTGTCATTGTCCGCAACTGAAACCACAGACACCTTTTCTGAGCTCCACACCAAAACTCATCGAGAGACTGTTAGCTGATTTTTGTCTCAATGTTTCAGCTCGTGCCCAGATTGTAGAACGAAAGCCCGCCCAGAAACGACTCAGTCGTCACTTTCCATCGACAAACCTGTCGCAAACCACGGATAAATCGCAGGAACCACGAGCGATGTCAGCAACGTCGATGTGATCAACCCACCAATCACTACGCTGGCCAGTGGACGCTGCATTTCTGCTCCGTCGCTGGAAGAGAGGGCCATCGGCAGAAATCCCAGACTGGCGACCAGAGCCGTCATCAGCACCGGGCGAAGGCGCGACAACGCTGTCTCTCGGGTCGCTTCCGGCAGAGGCATCCCGGACTTCCTCAGGATTTCCGCTGCACTCACCCAGACCAGACCGTTCAACACCGCGACGCCAAACAGAGCAATGAATCCCACACCCGCCGAAATACTGAACGGCATATCACGCAGCTGGAGGGCAAAGATGCCACCGCTCGCGGCCATCGGCACTGCCATAAAGATCAACAGCGCCAGACGCGTCGACTTAAACGACGTGTACAGCAACAGGAAAATCATGAGCAGTACAACAGGCGTGATCAGAATCAAACGTTTGCTGGCCGACTGCAGATTCTCAAAATCGCCGCCCCAGCGAATTTCATAACCGGTGGGCATGGGAATCTTCGCAGCCACCGCCTTTTGAGCATCCTCGACAAACGTCGCCACGTCTCGCCCGCGTACGTTGGCCGATACGAAGGTACGCCGACGATTGGATTCATGCTCGACCGACGGTGGAGTTTCCTCAATACGAATGTCTGCCAGCTCATCAAGCGGAACTGGCTTGCCACCAGCTTCCGCTACAGGCAACTGCTTCAACCGCTCAATCTCAGATCGCCATTCATCCGGCAGCCGAACCTGAATCGGAAACCGCGCACGGCCTTCAAAGATGATTCCAACCTGCCGCCCACCCATGGCTTCAACAACATCCATGACCTGCTGAGCTTCAATGCCATAACGCGCCATCGCCTGACGGTCAGGAACGATGGTGATGGTTGTCAGATTTGCCTGATAATCGGCCTTCACATCCACGGCTCCAGGAATAGTTTTCAGAGTATGTTCGATCTCTTTCGAAAGCCGGGCCAGCGTTGGCAAATCGTCTCCATAAAGCAATACGGCCACATCCGCTTTGACGCCTGCGACCAGCTCATCAACTCGCATTTCAATGGGCTGAGTAAATCCGAAGGTCACACCCGGCACGCGGCGGTTCAATACTTCCGACATTTCTTCGATCAGCTTTTCCCGAGTGATCCCCGGTCGCCATTCATGATGATCCTTCAGCATGACCCACACGTCCGTCTGATGCACGCCCATCACATCGTTAGCAATTTCCGGCCGCCCGGTCTTGCAAAAGACCGTCTTCACTTCCTTGTCGAACTTCATCAGCTCCGTTTCAATCTGCGTCGACATTCCAATCGCACCTTCCAGAGTCGCACTCGGAAGTCGCACGGCTTCGATCAGCAGGTCACCTTCTTCAAGCCGAGGCATGAATTCGCGGCCCAGATTCATTCCGACCGGTATACTGATCCCAAAGACAATCAGAGCAATGAGTGTTGTAATTCGCGGCGAAGCAATGGCCCGAGTCACCACGGGCGTGTAAAACCACTTAATCCAGCGTACCAGAAAGACTTCTTTGTCCTTCATGTTTTTGGGCAGCACCAATGATGCGATCGCCGGCATGAATGTCATGGAAAGAATCAGTGATCCTCCCAGAGCAAACAACACCGTCAATGCCATCGGACGAAACAGTTTTCCTTCTGTCCCCTGCAACATCAGGATCGGCAGATACACGACGGAGATAATGAGTTCGCCAAACATCGTTGGCTTACGAACTTCGATCGCGGCATCCCGAATCACATCGGTACGACTACGCCCCTCCGAATTGTGTGACAGGCGATGAATACAGTTCTCGATCATGATCACGGATGAGTCCACAATCAGACCAAAGTCGATCGCTCCCAGACTCATCAAGCTGGCCGTCACACCAAACACCTGCATCATGCTGGTTGCAAACAACATGGAAAGCGGAATCGCCAGAGCTGTAATCAGACCTGCCCGGAAACTGCCCAGCATCACCAGCAGAACCAGGATCACCAGCGCACCGCCGTGAAACAGATTGTCCAGCACAGTGGCCAGAGTTCGGCCGATCAGTGCTGACCGATCGTAAGTGATCTCAATATGGATCCCTTTCGGCATCGTCTTTTCAATCTCAGCGATGCGTTCTTTGACTCGCCCCACAACTTCTCGGGAGTTTTCGCCGATCAGCATCATCACAAGACCCGTGACAGCTTCGCCTCGTCCATCGCGTGTCACCGCACCCTGACGCGTCATGGGTTCAATGCTGACTGTGGCCACATCACGAATTAACAGCGGCGTTCCTCCTGCTTCGCGCCGAATCACGATCTGTTCCAGATCTTCGATGCTGGTCACGATCGCCTGGCCACGCAGAAATCTCTGCTCATCATGATGAATCACATAACCGCCCCCGGCGGAGGTGTTGTTTGATTCCAGCGCAGTGAAGATCTGTTCCAGCGTCACCGAATAACTATTCAGCAATTCCGGGTTGGGACGGACCTCAAAAGTCTGATAGAAGCCACCATGAGTATTGATTTCCGTGACGCCTTTGACCTCCCGCAGTCGTGGGGCAACGTCCCATTCCAGAATGGTGCGCAGTTCCATCGGCGAATGATTCTCGCCACGAACTTCGAACTGCAGAATTTCTCCCAACGCAGTGGTCAGCGGGCCCATCTCCGGCACTCCGTAGCCTGCCGGGATCTTAGAAGCGGCATTGCTCAATCGTTCGGCAACCAGCTGTCTGGCACGATAAATATCGGTGCCTTCTTCGAAGACAATCGTGACCACAGAAATACCGAATTTCGAAACGCTTCGCAGCTCCTCCACGTCTGGAAGTCCGCCCATCGTGACTTCAACCGGCTGGGTCACGAAACGCTCGACTTCGACCGGCGATAAAGAGCCCGCATCAGTGATCACCGTCACCTGAACATTGGTCATGTCGGGGACAGCATCGATCGGCAGATGATAAGCCGCATTTAATCCCGCAGCCGCCATCAGCAGAGTACCGGTGAGTACCAGAAATCGGTTATCGAGAGTTAACTTAATCAGGTGAGCCAACATGGAGATTCTTTCAGCGAAGGTTCGCGATATTCGTGCAGAGAAAACGAGCCTCTCGATCAGACGGAGGCGTCCAGCATTCCTGCTGCGGTCCGGTCAACAACCCGCCACTGTCTATTCTGATTCACCCTGCAGCAACAACTCACTCTTCAAATAGAAGCCGCCATGGGCCACCACTTTTTCGCCCTGGCTCAAACCTGAAAGGACTTCAACCATTCCAGCCGTATGTATGCCCGGGGTAATGTCGACTCTGCGAAACGTGGACTCTCCATCAGGCGTAAATACAAATGATTTCTGGTCATGTTCCAATAACGACGATTCAGGAATCGCCAGAGACTCGTGAGCATCCGCGACTGGCACTGCAACTCGAACGAACATCCCCGGACGCAGTCGACCATCGGAATTATCAATCACGGCCACAAGCGGAACCGCATTTGTCGCAGGATCCACTTCGCGTCCCACGAAGTAAACATGGGCCTTTCGAGACGCCTGGCCCGAGCCTGATGTGAACACCTGTAGCTCGTCGCCGGGCTTCAGCGTCAGTGCGTTCCATTCACGTTCACGCAGATCGGCGGCAACCCAAAGAGTTGTGGTGTCTGCGAGAGTCAGAATCGCATCTCCGGCATCAACACGTTCAGTGGCAGCAAACTGACGGCGTTCAATCGTGCCAGCAAATGGTGCTCGCAAACGCACGACTGAAAGCAGTTCCGGTTGCAGATCAGCATCCGCATCAGCCTTCTCAACCACATTCGGGGCACCTGGCTCAGCGAGTGATTTCCCCAGCAGTGTTCGCACCGTCTGCAGGCTGACTCGATGTCTTCGGTCTGCATCTTCCGCCTGAGCCTCAGCCTGTCGGCAACCCTGGAGTGCCGTAAAGGTCTGCTCCTCAAGTGCCGCCATTAAAGCGGCTTCGGCATTGTCCCGATTGTTGACTCGCTCCTCGACTGTCCTGCCGGGGATCACACCACTTTTCGCATTTTGCTCGGCAGACGCCACGAGCGACTCGGCCAGCAGCAGATCAGAATATGCTGTCAGCAACTGATCACGCGACTTCCCCAGGATCGTGTCACGAAACTGCACTCTGATATCTTCAACGGACACACGTTTTCGAATCGCGCCGGAAAGTTTCTGCAAGCCTTCGCATGTGGACTTCTGCCAGTCACGATTTTCCGTCGCGAGTCGAAGCTCAGCCTGCCGCTGAAGAACGTCCGCTCGCGCATTGCCCACTTCGGGACTATTGAGTTCCACTAAGACATCACCCGCCTGAACAGATTCACCCGGACGCACCTTGACGTCCATGATGATCCCGGCCGATGCTGATCGAATCTCAACGTGGCGGCGATCGTCATATTGAAGCCGCCCGGGAACCTGGCTCACCGGCCGCAGCACATTCGTTGTCACTTCCGATAACGACACACCAACGACTTCCAGTTTCTGTGGTGGTAATGTCACGCTCATCGAATCAACTGCCGGCTCCGCGACAACTGGCTCTGAACTCGTCATTTCAGGTTTCGGCTTATCCGGCTGGAAATACTGCCAACCAAACCAACCTGTGATGGCAGCGGCAACGGTTACAACGCCAGTAATTACATTCTTCTTTGAGGGCATGGCTCGTCATCTCTCTGAAAATGCCTGCATGAACTTGTCGCGAGAAGTTCGGACTCAAGGTTCCGATGGCGACACAAAAAAGCCGTCAATGAGATGACAAGCTTTAAATCAGGCACACACCCGTGACGGCACAGAGTGACACGTCAGTCAAAGGTGATGAGAGAGCAACATGTTTGCGGTACTGGTCTGTCACAGAGCCCAGACCATGCCTATCAGTGACAACACAGCCCAATCCAGGGCTGTGATCAAAGGCAAACACAATCTCGTTGGCCGCAGCATCGGAAGGAAGACTCACAGCCGCACAGGCGAACACAGCAAGCTCGGGAGCCGTTTGATCACGCTCCGGTAATTCACGACCTGTCACATCTTCAGGAAACGCCAGATGCCAATGAAGGCCAGCACAAATCTCACAGCAACCGTCATCATGAAACCGCTGCTGATGCTTGTTGAGTTGCTCAGATGAGCCCAACCAGCCGTGATCATGCAGGACGGGAACCGGTCCTCTCCACGCACTCAAGCACAACAACAGGCAGAACACCTGATGCAGCATTGAATGATGTTGAGAGAAAAAACGGCTCATACAAATTTTACCCAGGGAGAGATCTCCCCCTTACTCTTATCGGCAGCAGCCCGTCCCGAACGGCACAACCTGAGAGATCAACACGTGCATTGTGGTTCCGGCAGCAGCGGCACACCCAAGTTCTGATGTGCAACCTACTGCTCTGTCAAGGCTCAATTTTCGGGTACGACGGACTTGCAGTCCGTCGACAAAGGTTACCGCCGACGGACGGGAAGTCCGTCGTACAAATACAATCCAACCCCAACTTTAAAGGTTGACAGAGCACTACACACATCTTGCCCGTCCCGGAGAGCGAAGGCAAGTCCTTTTCGACTCTTGTACACTGTACAACATACGAATTTATGCATTGTCCCACACAAAACGCTCTTACATTGTCACTTTCGGTACACTATTCCCGCACGATCCACGAACGGCTCATGGCCCCCTTAAAGCATTTCGCAACGGAGAGCTGACCATGAATTCCACAAAGACTGGGTACCTGATTTTGGCAGGACTCATGCTGCTGGGAGTCTTCCAGCACGCCTGGTACTGGCCACAACTGCCGGAACGAGTTGCAACACATTTTGGAATCGATGGAAAACCCAATGACTGGATGTCTCGATCCACGTCGACCGTTGTTTTTCTCGCTCTCCAATTGGGCGCTCCGGTCTTCCTGCTGGCCATGACTTCACTGGCGGCCCGCATGCCTGTCTCTATGGTGAACATCCCGAACCGCGAATACTGGCTTCACGCGGAACGACGTACCGCCACAATGGCTCATCTGTCGTTGATGATGACATGGATTGCCGTCCTCACGTCATTGTTTATGACAGTGATCGGTCACCTGACATTCATTGCCAACAAGACCGGCGACGGATTGAACCGTCCACTCTTTCTGTCAGCTCTGGTCACATTTCTGATCGTGGTCTTCACGATTGCTGGCAGGAGCATGTGGTACTTTCGCATGCCAAGGCAGTAGGTCTCTGCAACAATTTTTGACCTGCGAACGATCAATCGCCACGACGAGTTACCTCAAGACTATTGCACCAGTCCGGTCAGCGTTCCTGTCGAGTCGTTAAAGTTCTCCACTTCCAGACCAGACTTCTGCGCCACGGTTAACAGCACATTGTTGAGCGGGGGATGATTGTTCTGGTCAAACGCCAGATGCTGACCATGTCGCAGCCCCAGCTTGCTTCCTCCGGCAACAATCAGCGGCAGATTCTTTGGTGAGTGATCACCACCCTCGCCGGAGTTCATGCCGGAACCAAACACCACAACGGTATTGTCCAGCATCTTGGCTTCGCCATCCGAGGTCGCCTTAAGAAACTCCAGAAAACGTCCCAGCCGCCCCACGTGAAAGCGATCGATCTCTGCCAGTTTCTTCAACATGCCTTCATCACCGCCGTGATGCGAGAGTTCATGATGGTTCTCACCACCACCGCCAAATCCGCCCGCCTCCCGTGACCATTCAAACGCAATGACACGAGTGGTATCGGTCAGAAACGCGAGATAAGAAACCTCCATCATCACATCAATCCACATCGGACGATCATGGGCGTTCCCGGGCTGGCTGGCGAGTTGCAAATCTCGACTTGATACTTCCGGCTTCGGCACATCAACCCAGTTCTCAAGCCGCTGAACTCGCTGCTCCGTTTCACGTACCGACGTCAGATATTCATCCAACTTCTTCTGATCATTTCGTCCCAACTTCCGATGCAGTGCGTCGGCTTCATGCAGAATCCCATCGAGGATCGACTTCTTCTCGGC
Organism: Candidatus Kuenenia stuttgartensis; assembly: GCA_945861975.1. GTDB lineage: Bacteria > Planctomycetota > Planctomycetia > Planctomycetales > Planctomycetaceae > SXXK01. The sequence goes on from CAMAXD010000064.1 coordinate 8,052, forward strand.
ATAACGTTTCAAGGTCGCCGCGCGATCTTCAGCGCTGTCAGGTATGAATAACCTCTCAAAGACCTGCTTCGGAGAATTTTCGGCTGGCAGAGGAGTGCCGCTGCGATCAAACGACAGCGTGTGCGAATGCCCGGCAGAGCCTGTTCCTGACTGATCAGAAAGCTGCAGCGATGCGATTCGAGTTTCCCGGCCATGAACCTCTGCAAGAAGCTGATCCATCGAAACGGAATTCGTATAATCGCTGCCAGGGACTGCCTCCAGATCCGCGCCGGTCAGCCACGTATCCGCGCCGCTATGACCTCCTTTTGACGCCGGATGGCCCAGTCCGGTCAGCACTGTAAAGTCTGCTCGATGATCTTTCAGAACCTCCAGAGTCGGAGACAACGTATAATTGGCTCCAGCATCTTTCGGCACCCATTCCAGAATATTGACTCCGTTGGGAATGTAGCAACAAATAAGACGCGGATGAGTTCCCAGCGACTTTTCCAGAGGCCGAAACTTTGACGGCGCTGCCATCACTCGCGGCAACATGGCATCCAGCATCGGCAGACTCAACGCCACACCAGCACCGTGCAGAAGATGTCGACGAGAAAGAGAGCCTGTTCGAAACATTATGGACATGGGATCGCTTTCATTCGCGGATGCTCAAGGCGTTTGATTCGCCGGAAATAAATTCCTGTGCTCGACGAATGGACACTTCAATTTGATCACTCCCTGGCTGTTGCCCAGCGTATTTCACCATGTCGGCCGCTTCAAGGAACTCCTGAAGCTGAATTGATCGCTCCGCAGAAAATGTCGCCCGTGTGCGCATCTCCCGCAGAAATTCTTCCGTCGTCTGTTCCGGAGCTCGCAATCCAGTTGTTTCCTCTATGTAGACGCGAACAATTCCGGTTAATCGCACATAAAAATCCTTGCACAGTCCCTGTCCAGGCAAATCCTCAGCCAGCAGCGCCACCAATGCTTCACGTGCTGTTTCTTCAGGAGATCTTGTTCGTTCAGTTGCCACTCGTAACTCTCTGCGGCGAAGTAACCTGAAAGTCGTCAGCAACAAAGCGATCGCCAGCAATAAACCCCAAACCCACCAATATCGCTGATTCTGTTCAAGAGGCTGAGGCGGCAACATATCTTCCAATTGCCGGAGATCCGGAACCTGATTGTCGAGCATTGTCGAGACTTTCACTTCGATCGGATCCGAAGCAATGGTTGCAACCTTGCCCTTCTCTTCCGATGAGTCTCGATGATCAACGAACTCGATCACAATCGATTTGATAAGGTGAGTGCCGCTCTGAACAGGCTCCAACTCATAGCGAAACTTCCGCGTCCACTCTTTCGATTCGGAAGAATCTCCTGAAGAGTCTTCGTGATAATCTCTGACAACGAATTCACCGACCGCGTTTCCAAATGTCGGCGCCTTGATCTCAATCTGCTCTGGAGCAACAACTTCAATTTCGAGGTGGACCAGATCCGATAGTCGTGGCTCAGGCGGGCTCACACGAACCGTCATCCGCACGGGTCCCTTCTCAGAGACACGGCTGAGTACATCTTTTCCGACATCAACCCCAACCGTTTGTGTCGATCTGCTGCAACCAGACAGAAGCATCAGAAACAGCAGCAAGCCTCGGACAAAGATAATGCTGACTCCGCGCATCACCGCTGCCTCTCTCGCATGCGGAAGAACCTCTGCAAACTCCGGGCATAAGGCTGATCGGTCCGAATATCAAGGCGATCCACAGCCGCCTTCCGAAGCCACCCTGAGAGCGTCTTGTCGCGGTCCGATGCAGCCTTCGCAAATAATGCACGAACCTGAGGATGCCTTGTGTCCAGTTCAAGCAGCTCGTCTGTCTCCGCATCTCGCAGCGTCACAAAACCGACGTCAGGAAGCTCTGCCTCACGCGGATCACTCAAGGTTACGGCAATGCAATCATGTCGTTGGTTAGCGATGGCCAAAGATTTCGAACAATCAGGTCCCAGGAAGTCACTCATGACGAACACGACACATCGACGTCGTTGAACGCGCGCGATAAAGTCCAGAGCATTCGAAATATTGGTCTCCGCCTTCACGGGTTCCGTTGCCAGAAGCTCGCGAATCAATCGCAAAACACTGCCCCGGCCTTTTCTGGGCGGTATATACCGCATGACCTTGTCGGCAAAGAACAGCAGCCCGACTTTGTCATTATTCTTCACCGAAGCCAGCATCAGAACTGCGGCCACTTCAACAGCTGTTTCCATTTTGCTGAGACGCTGCGAGCCGAAAACTCCGGACGCCGAAACATCCACGGCCAGCAACACCGTAAGTTCTCTTTCTTCGCTGAACGTCTTAACGTAGGCGGCTCCAGATCGCGCGGTGACGTTCCAGTCGATGCTGCGAATCTCGTCGCCGGGGACATATTCGCGGACAGAGTCAAACTCCATTCCGCGTCCCTTGAACGCACTGAGATACTCACCAGCCAGCAGATCATTCACCTGCCGGCGTGCCACAATCTGAATGCGGCGAACTTCCCGTAGTACGTCTTCCAATTCTCGAACGGACATAGTACATCACTTGATTGCATGAGGAGTCGCTATGGGACCGGGACAGATTCCAGCACACGCCGCACGATATCATCAGAGGTCGTTTCCTCCGCTTCTGCCTCGTAGGTCAGTATGATTCGGTGACGCAGTACTTCCAAAGCAATCTCTTTTACATCCTGAGGAGTCACATATCCGCGACCTGCCAAAAACGCGTTGGCTCTTGCGGCCAGACACAGGTTGATCGAGGCTCGAGGTGAAGCACCACACTGAATCAAAGGCTTCAAGTCCGGCATGCGGAACTCTTCCGGACGCCGCGTCGCCGCAACCACATCCAGCACATAATCGCGAACTTTATCATCCATATATATGGACGAAACCGTCTTTCGAATCTCCATTAACAGGGCAGGTTCGAGCACCGGCTGAATCTCACGACGAACATCATCCAGTACCGTATCGACAACTTTGCGTTCATCCGCTTTCGTCGGATATCCCACAATCACTTTTAGCATGAAACGATCTACCTGGGCTTCGGGCAGAGGATAAGTCCCTTCCTGCTCTATCGGATTCTGAGTTGCCAGCACCAGAAACGGCTCCTCCAATGGATACGTCTCATCACCGATCGTGACTTGCCGTTCCTGCATCGCTTCCAGCAACGCCGACTGCACCTTCGACGGCGCACGATTGATTTCGTCAGCCAAAATCAGATTCGCAAAGATCGGTCCCTTGCGAGTCCCGAAAGACCCCTCGCGAGGATTGTAGATCATCGTGCCGATCAGGTCGGCAGGCAATAAATCGGGCGTAAACTGAATGCGACTGAAACGACATCGAATCGCACTGGCCAGACCTTTAATTGCGGTGGTTTTAGCAAGCCCCGGCAGGCCTTCCAGCAGCACATGACCACCGGTCAGCAGAGCAATCAACAGACGCGACAACATCACGTCCTGTCCGACCAACACCTTGCGTACCTCCGACCGAACTCGCTCGATCTGATCGGAATACTGAAGAACCTGCTCTTTAATCTTCTGAACGTCAACAGACATAAATACGCACACCGGACCTATGAATGACCATGCTTCGGAACTTATTATGACAAACCGAAGACACCTCGGCGAAACCTTTGGATCAAACGCGATCCGTCACTCCGAGGCAAACATTTTTTAATCATTTACTCTCACCTTGATCCGGTTTCAAGCGAGGCCAGCCACATGTCTCTGTGAGTCCACCAGATTCCGCTCTGATCTCCCTTGAAGATACAGACTTCAGGCCAGAATCTCCTCAATCACCTGTCCATAATCCATATCCAGACGCTTTCGTCCCGGCACTTCCAGCCGACGAGCATCCAGGCCAAGCAACCGATAAATGGTCGCATGCAGATCAGTGACGTAATGAGGATGCTCGACCGCATGAAAGCCAAGTTCATCAGTCGCGCCGTGAATCCCGGGCTTGATCCCGGCACCGGCTAACCAGACGGTGAATCCATGCGGATGATGATCTCGTCCAGTCGCCGATTTATTGAACATCCCAAACTCAACGCCGGGAGTTCTCCCAAACTCGGTGGTAAACACCACAACCGTATCTTCGAACATCCCTCGTCGCTTCATGTCTTTCAACAATCCGGCGATCGGTTTGTCGATACGCTCACATGAACGAGAATGATTCTTCTGCAACTCGCTGTGGGAATCCCATTCACCATAGTCGCTCAGATAGACCAGCGTATAACGTACGCCGCGTTCGGCCAGCCGACGAGCTGCCAGACATCGCTGACCGTAGACTGCCGTCGTCGGGTTGTCGATTCCGTAAAGCTGTTGAGTTTCCTGAGTCTCTTCCGCCAGGTTCAAGGTCTCCGGCACCGACTGCTGCATGCGAAACGCCAACTCATAAGCATTGATGCGAGCCTGCAACTGCGCATCCTGCGGATACTCTTCCGCCGTTAATCGATTCAACTGCTGCAAAAACTCAAACTCACCACGCTGTTCAATGGCACTCACATCGGCCGCTCGTTTGCCAAACGAAAGAGGATTCGATGGATCCAGATGCAACTGAACTCCACCGTAGGTCGGGCCCAGATAATGCGCATCAAAGTTCTCTTTGACTCGCGGATCTTTGAACTCACCCAGAAACACAAACTTCGGCAGATTCTCATTCAATGTCCCCAGCCCATAATTGAGCCATGACCCAATGACCGGCTCCGGAGCATCTAACTTGTGCCGCCCCGTATGCATCTGAAACTCGGCCGCGTGATCATTGTCTGTGGTCCACATGGATCGAACCACCGCAAGATCATCTGCACAACTTCCCAGATGAGGCAGCCAGTCACTGACTTCAAGCCCCGTCTGGCCATACTTTCGAAAGCCCACCTGCAGTGGAAAAATCTTCGAATGCAGCTCACGATCAAATCCCACGACCGAGCGTGATCGTTCCAGATACATCGGCAGCTTCTGAGGATTCGGCAGGTTTGTTTGATCGTAGGTCTTCCCGCTCAGCTTATTCAGCAAAGGTTTGGGGTCAAACGTTTCCATCTGGCTGACTCCGCCCGACAGAAAAATCCAGATGACATTCTTTGCTTTCGCCGCAAAATGCGATCGGCCATCGGGCATGGGATGTCCGCCAGCTTCAGCGGCACCAACAAACCCATCCTGATGCAACATGGAATTCAGCGCGATGCCGCCAAACCCGAGTCCAAGATTGCTCAGAAATGTTCGTCGCGAACGACCGCAGAATGAAGAATGCTGTTTGCTCATCGATTTTCTCTACCCGAATTCGAACAATCAATTCTTGAACAAACCTCGCAGTCGCCTGCGGCTTGCCATTAAACGAGCCTTACCTGACTGTGACAAAATCGTTGTGATTCATCAGTGCATGCACAAGATTCTCTCGCGACCGAACGGCCGCATCGAAATCTGCAGTCGATTCACTTGTCGCTGCCACCAATCGAACAGACTGCTGCTCCAGAAAATCTTTCGATGCCTGAAACTCGGCGTCACGCGGCTGACGATTCAAAACCTGAAGAAAGGCCTGTTGAATAAACTCATCTGACGATCTTTCGCCCAACGCACTGACCTTATCCCACAATCGCTTTGCCAAAGCACGACTCAACGATTTCGTCAGCTCACTATTCGTCAATGCCAGAGCCTGCTGAGGTTGCACAGATGATGTCCGTTTGTAGCAGTCACAGGCATTCGCCGCGTCAAACAACTCCAGGAACTCCATCTTTTCTTCGCCGTGATGAGCAAAATAAAGGCTGCGTCGCCGAGACGTCATGCCCTCTTTGTGATCAATCTCATGGCCACCCATGTTCGGATCGAGCTCTCCGGCAATCGACAACAAACTGTCTCGTACAACCTCTGCCTGCATTCGCGACGCAGGAAATCGCCAGTACGTTTTGTTATCGGGATCTGTCGAATTCATTGACACAACCGCCGCGGCAACTTCTCCGGCGGACTGAGGCAACACGCTGGCAATCTGATAGGTCTCACTGGTCACGATCAGCCGATGAATATGTTTCATCGACCATCCCGAATCCATCAGCTCACAAGCCAACCAATCCAAAAGCTCAGGATGAGTCGGTCGACTGCCGTTGCGCCCAAGGTCATGAGTCGTCTCCACAATCGCCTGACCAAAATGTCGCAACCAGATATGATTCACCGCAACACGTGCCGTCAAGGGATTTTCCTTGTTAGCGATCCATCGCGCCAGCACACTTCTGCGCCCGGAACTTGTCTGAGGATACTTTGGCGACAACGCGGTGTATTCACCCGGTTCTTTTGAGAGATTCGCGTTCGCCGTGTTAAGCGCAGTCGTGGCCGCAGTGCGAGTTGTCTCGGCTGTCTGCTTCTCCTTGTTCGCGGCATCAATCGCCGCCTGATCGCCGGACTTTGTCGCGGCCAACGTTTTAGTCCCCGCAACGGCAATCGCAACCTCTGCGGCCATCACACTGGCCTTCGCCAACGCAACAACTGCTTGTCGCTCCGCATGGCAGGCTTTCCCTATCAGGTGCTTCACTGAGGGGTCATCCTTGCGATCTTCGGATAACAGCCCCGTTGCGTATCTGGTCCTATCAGCTTTGATACGTTGCTTGAGGCTTTGAAGATCAAGTTCCGCTGCGGCGACGCGAGCTTCAGCCGCATCAATCTTCAGAGTTGGCAATCGCAATGCATTCCGCGCTGTGGTTAATCTGGCGACAGCCGCCTGCACAGCCGGATCCAGCGCCACTGCGGAGTTGGCTTTCGACGTCGCCGGGGCCTGGCAAAATCCAGTCGTCATCCATGGCATTGATGCGGCAGCAACCGGAGCATCCACAATGTCTTGCCCGTCGACAAAACCAGGTGCCTCAAAGTCGAATGACAGCAGTCGCATGCCGTCCGGCTGAGAAAACTCCAGTGCATCATAAATCACCTCTGTGCCCGGACGACAATCGAGAAACAAACCTCGCTTGCCATTCGCCTGAGGTTTCCAGCCATTCAACGCAGATGGAACCGCGTTGACGATCACAGCGTCATCTCGGAGCGACTTCACCGTCAGCACAAACTGGTTTTGTACAAAGTCCAGCTTCATCTCGACTCGAAAACGATTTTGCCCCTTCGATAAGTCGTACGTTCCAGCGACGATCTCATTGAACCCGCCAGGCGTGTAGGTCTTCACAGACCCATTCTCGAAAGCCACAAAGCCACCAGTCGCACCTTGCGCGATATCGAGCCCGAGTTGCAAATTGGTATGGCCGTCCTTCACAACCTGAACAAGATATGACACCGTTGCCTGATCTTTGAGATCATCAATTCGCGGAAGCCCATGTGACAAAGCGCGGCGTCCCACTTTGGCGTCGAGCACGAGTGACTGCGTTCCTTCCAATACTTGACCGTTCGCATTGTCGCCCGCGGCCGTCAGAACTCGAACAGCGTTTTCGCGAGCTGCCATCAAGGCTGCTTCTGCTGCGACCAGTTCTTCTCGCAGCTCCGGGGGTTCTGCCGTCAGTGAATTCTTTGCATCCGCCAGTTCTTTGATCGCAGAATCTAATATGGCCTGACGTTTACTCCGTTCCTCCGCTCGGATTGATTCTTTCATACCCGGATAAGCGGCTTCAATCGGTAACGTCATTCGTGCTGTTTGCAAATCATCGCCACCAAGGACGGCCGGAGCTGCTGGCGTCATGGGTGGCTTGCCTTCAATCTTCAGTCGCGAGTCACCCTTCGAAAACATGACTGTCTCGGCATCAAGATACTCATCGAAGACGCGCACCATTCCTGTCTTAATCGGACCGTACGGCTTGCCATAAACGTACTTCTCGAACATCCCAGGATCGGCTTCGCCCGGGACGCGATCGTGTCGCAATTCCAATGGTTCAAAAAACGCACGAAAGTGAAAGTACTCTTCCTGAGTCAGCGGATCGTATTTGTGATCGTGACATTGCGCACAATTCAGCGTCATCCCCAGAAAGGCTTTGCCGGTATGTTCGACGAGTTCCTTCTTCCAGGTTTCGTAGTTCCACTTGAACCAACTGCGAACCAGATAACCTGTAGCGACAATGTTCTGATCATCCTTCGGCATGATTTCATCCGCCGCCAGCATTTCCACAATCATCTGATCGTACGGTTTGTCTTCGTTAATTGATCGAACAATCCAGTCTCGCCATCGCCAGACCATGGGATAACTGTTCATCACATCCGGCACGGAACGTCGGCCATACCAATCACTGTAACGCCAGACATCCATCCAATGTCGTCCCCAGCGTTCGCCATGCTGAGTTGAAGACAGCAGCTTATCCACGACGTTTTCATAAGCCCGGGGAGATTTGTCCTGGATGAACGCCTGCAAATCTTCTGCAGACGGAGGCACACCAATCAAATCCAGATAAACTCGCCGCAGTAAAGTCGCATTGTCCGTGCGTGGCATCAAAGCAACACCGCGCGTCTCGCGCTGCGCGGCAATGAAGGCATCAATCGGATTCGACGACTGGTTCCCTGCGACAACTGGCAATTCCAATCGAACTGGCTTCTTGTAGGCCCAGTGCTGGCGAGGATCCTCTTCGGACTTTTCATCTGCTGGTGAATCGGCGCCTGATTCGACCCATCGCGTTAACAAAGCAATCTGCTCTGCAGTCAGAGGTTTTCCCTCCGGCGGCATGCGCAAACTTTCATCGGTCGCTGTAATTCGCGAAATCATCGGACTGCCGACAAGATCTTTCGCGATAACAGCAGCCCCGTTGTCGCCACCTTTCCTGGCGAGTTCCGCGGTATCAAGCCGCAATCCGCCTTCCTGCTTCAGTGCTCCGTGACACGAATAGCATCGCTCATGCAAAATCGGCTTCACATCCCGCGTGTAGTCGACAGCGGCTTCATCAGCAAAGCTGGGAATTCCGGCTGCCAGTATCAGCAAAACAGCGGTGAGTTTCATAAACATCTCCTCTCGGAGAATAGCACAGCACAAACAAACCAAAGTTCGCACACGTTGAGCCCATCTACAGCAACTGAGTAATCGGTGATCCATGCGGCAAAATGGGAATCGGGCGGCCCGAAAAATCCTTCACGGACTGAGAAAAATCTATCCCCAGATGAGCATAAACAGTGGCGAGAAGATCCTGCGGGGTGACTCGATCACGAACCGGATGTTCGCCACGCGCATTCGTTTCACCAACCACCTGACCCATCCTGAGTCCTCCGCCCGAAATCAACGCGCTGAAAGCGTGTGGCCAATGGTCGCGACCCAAACCGATCTGGTCGGAGAAATTCTTAGGTGCGTGAGTCACATTCGGAGTTCGCCCAAACTCTCCACAGGCAATCAGCAAGACTTTCCTGTCCAGCCCGCGCTCATAAATGTCATCAATCAGAGCACAGAGGGCTTCATCCATCTGAGGCAGGCGTTCTCGCTGAGCATAGTCCAGATGAAACGCGCCGGCATGATCATCCCAACTGAAGTTTTTCGTCGTATCATTCGGCGCGGTTGCATCAATGTTGATGACAGCAGAACCAGCTTCAGCCAGTCGTCGGGCCAGCAAACAACTCTGCCCCCAGCGATGTCGACCGTAACGATCTCGAGTCTCAGGCGCCTCTTTGGAAATATCAAACGCATCGACCACGCGATTGCTGGTCAGCATCGTGAACGCCGCTGAACGAAACCGATCAACTCCTCCCAGAGATTCAAGGCCATCGATATCGGTTCGCATGCGATCAAACTGAGTGACCAACGAACGTCGATGATCCAGACGGCTGTTGTCGATCCCGGTCGCGAGCGTCAAATTGCCCGGAGAAAAATTGGGGACCGAAGGATCGCCCGTTTCAAATGCTCGGTGACTCACTCCCAGATAACCGGGGTTCGTCATGAAGGGCGCTTTCTGCAATCCCACATACTGAGGAATCCCGTCAGACCGCAGGCCACGACGCGAGGCTGCGATCATGCCAAAGTCCGGATGCTCTGATCTGGCCTGCGACGTCGGATCTGGAACGCTGGGAGTCTTTCCTGTCAGAACTTCAATGCTGCCATCATTGTGAGCCGACATCTCATGATGCAAAGAGCGGATCAGTGAAAACCGATCCGCACGCTGCGCCTGTTTCGGCATGTATTCGCAGATATCCATTCCGGGGACGACGGTCGGAATCGGCTTGAGTGGACCTCGAATCTCCGCCGGAGCATCCGGCTTCATGTCCCACGTTTCGAACTGACTCGGCCCGCCCCACATCCAGAACAGAATCACACTGGTATCGGGTTCGACCACAGCTCCGGCCTGAGCACGTCGGGCGAGCAGTTGGGGCAACGTCAGCCCACCAAGAGCCAGCGTCCCGATGCGCATGAACTCGCGCCGCCGAAGCGGGCCGGTACAGAGTCTTCCTTGCATGGAGAGACAGTCCCGTCGTCTTGAGTCGCTAAAAAGCAGAAATTACAGGCAGGTCTTGCGGAGGGTGGGGGACATATGCTCGCCGCATGTTGCCCAAAGTGCAAGGGGAAGGATCTCGAATTCGCCCCATCGCTGCGACTTCCCGGACCGCAGGCCACTCCGTTGAATACGGTCAACTTGAACCAATTCCTGCAGTTTAGCAATTCAAAGCCGAAGTCTGTGGAGGTCGGGGGAACGGCAACGGAATTGACTGGCTTTCATTCTTTGTCGGCTGCGAAGACCTGACCGGCAGCCGTCTGTCTGACTGCCAAATTGTTGTTCCTATTCCCGGAACTCAGCAAAGCCGGCCCCTCCCGCGTGGTAGGTTTGCGTCGTCCTGCCGCCATTGTGAAACGGCAGTCCGCATATCGTCCGCCATTTTCCCGCCTCTGTGGATCAGGAAGTAAACCGATGAGCAAGGCCAAGCCGTTACTGTTCGGTGCGGCGCTGGGTGCGTCGGCGATGT
>CAMAXD010000065.1 GCA_945861975.1 Candidatus Kuenenia stuttgartensis
GCGGTGAAACGTCCATCGCACCCGATCGCAGCAAGCTGTATGGTCTCGGCAGCACAACCGCGAATGAAACGTTCAACCTACTGGAACAACTTCACAAGGGAACGGCCGCGTCAGCAGAATCGTGTAAAGCCATCCTGGATCACCTGCTGGCGTGTGATGATAAAACGATGCTGGTGAGTCAGCTTCCGGATGGCACCAAGGTCGCTCATAAATCTGGTGCGGTGTCGGAGAGTCGTTGCAATGCGGGGATTATTTATGGTCCCAAAGGTCCGTTCGCCATCTGCGTATTGACGACAAACAACAAAGACAAGAGCTGGAAAGATGACAACGTCGCGCATGTGCTGATTGGTAGAATCGCTCGTAGCGCGTTTGATCACTTTAATCCGGAGTGGGAACGGACCGCTCCGAATGAACCCACGGAATTACACGTCGGAGCCTTCGGGACTCGAGTGGAATTTCTGCAGCGGACTTTGAATGCGCGGCTGGAGCCGTCGCCCGGTTTAGGAGTCGATGGAGACTTCGGGCCAGCGACAGAATCCGTTGTTCGTAAGTTTCAGGAAGCCAACGGGCTGACAGTCACGGGAATCGCCGATGCGGAACTCTGGAAGAAATTGGGGCCGGTGATTGAAGAGGCCACCATCGCGGCTCCGGAGATGATCAATTCTGAAATCCTGCCGAAGCTGCCAGCAGAACCGCTTGCCGGTGCGCCGTTTGTTTCGTGCGATTCCTGGATTATCGTCGACGCGGCTGATGGCCGCATGGTTGCCGGTGCTGAAACCGAGACGCCTCGCCACTTCGCCAGCACCACGAAAATCATGACCGCCTGGCTGGTCGCTCGATTGGCAGAACACCATCCGGAAGTACTGGACGAAACGTTGACAATGTCCGTTCGCGCGGATGAAACTCGCGGATCGACTTCTGACGTTCGCGTGGGAGAAACGTTGCCTGTGCAAGAAGCCTTATATGGCTTGATGTTGCCGTCCGGAAACGACATGAGCGTCGCGTTGGCGGAACACTTCGGACCTCGATTGGCGTCAACAACGGTGACGACTGAGAACTCCGCTGCGAATGATCCGAAGCAGGATCTTCTGGAGCTGTTCGTGGCCGCGATGAATGCCGAAGCCGCACGACTTGGCATGACGAAGACTCACTACACAAATCCGCATGGCCTTACGCATGACTCTCATCAGTCGACGGTTACCGATCTGGCTATTCTGGCTCGAGCAACCCTGGGTAGTTCCCTGATGGGGCAGTACTCGTCAACGCGTCAACGAGGAGCCACGGTGCTTGGTCCCGGAGGATACAGCCGCAACGTGCTGTGGAAGAATACGAACGAGCTGTTGGGAACCGAGGGCTACGAGGGAATAAAAACAGGCACGACCGATCAAGCCGGTGCGTGCCTGGTCTCAACATGTGAACGTGATGGCAAACGACTGATCGTCGTTGTTCTGGGTTCCGCGGCCTCGAAATCGCGTTATACGGATTCGAGAAACCTCTACCGCTATGGTTGGAAGCTGCTGTTGGTGGAGGATTTTTGAACCCGCAGAAGTGACCGCACTTGCTGAGCCTGAAGACCCTAAGGCTTCGCGGTCAGCCGAGCGATCAAATACTCCTGAACGGTCTTGTGAGAGACATCCATTGCACCCGGATAAACCAGTTCACACGGCACTTTGACGGTCTGCAGATGTTCCTGCAGCTTCACGCCAAAATTCGCGGAGTGAGTCGGATCTTTTTCGACCTGCCCCAAAGCCGGCGGCGCGCCGTAGTAAAGGTAGACTGGCGAATCGTCCGCAGTAACAAGAGCGTACGGTGAATACTCCTGGATCCACGGCATGATGCTGTCACGCTTGGCCATGAAGGCATCGAAGTCTCGCTGCTTCTTGCCGTCAACTTCTTTGAAGATGCCGAACGCGTGGCTTCCGTAATTACTGTTCGGAGTCCACTCTTTCATCTGAACTGGATCGAGGGTTGTCTGAGCACCCGTGACGGCGGCACACAGCAGGCGAGATGATTCGCGAGCAACCGGATCGTCGCTTTTCGGATCTGCGAGATCGTCATGGAAGGCCAGCCACAAGCTTGAGCAAGCTCCGGCTGAACCACCAGCGGCGGCGATGCGAGTCTTATCAATGTTCCATTCGGCGGCTTTGCTGCGAACAAATTGAAGTGCTCGCGCGGCATCATGCAGGCATCCTTTGACAGGAGGTTCAACACCATCCGCGATGGCTTCTTCGATAAATCGATACTCAATCGAAACCACCGAGATTCCGTGCTTCTGCATCGCTGGAACATAACCAGCCATACCGCTCATGCGATTGCCGGCCTGCCACCCGCCGCCATGAATGAAGAACAACAGCGGTGCTGGTTGTTCGGTTTCGGCCTTCCAGAAAGTCAGAACTTGTTTTGGGTGCGGGCCGTAGGAAACATTGTCCAGCGTTGGCGCGGGAGCAGGTGGCTCGGCCTTCTTTGCGACATTCTTTTTCTTGGCTTGCTTGTCGGCCTTGCTCTCAGCCGCTTCCTGAATCCGAGCCTTACCGGAAGCTACCTTCTTTTTGTTAGACGACTCATCAGCCTGAGCAGAACCAAGAATCAAGAGTGCTGTCAACAGGAGCAGTACTTTGCGAGCCATGCGAATCATATGAACGATCCTTACCGTTGAGTGGGTTGATTGCTGAAAGCAGCAAACTTGAGAGTTCAAATTTGCTGAAGGCTCAGTCACAAACTGAGAGTACCAGAAGTCACGCTGGCGGCTAAACGGCGTGTCGAAAAAAGTGTCTGGAACTTTGGAGGCGGCATTGGAACACGGCGAATATGAGCGGCCGGAGAGTTACAGGCACAATTTTCCGGCCTCCTGATGATGACCACCTGTTGAATCGAGCGTTTGACGGATTCTGAATTGTCAGCAGAGGCGTCCTCGGGACGCATTTCTGTTTTTGCGGACGCAGGTCGTTTTTGCGGTATGAAAAGCGAGTCTTACAGAATCGGGGAGTGACCTGGACGATTGAGTGTGAAGTTGCACTTTTCTCTGCCGTCGATGCCGGAATTCTTACCAGGCTTTGCGATCAACACGACTGCTCAGGGAGAAACAGAGGGCCTTCACATTGTCCTGCGAAGGCCCGATCTGCCGGATTTTGACCGAAGTAACCACGTCATTGATCACGGCCATCTGGATCTCGCCAGAAACAGGACAAGCATTGATTTGAGCGGGCATCACGATCGATAGACAAGGGGTGATTTGGAGGCTGTTGCATGATGGGACTGGTAACGGACGCGAGTTTTCCGTAATCTGAAAGTTTCACTCCGAGCCTAATTGTTCAGCGAGTCATCCATGGCAGCAAATCGGCAACCGAGTTCGCTCCGTCTCATGTTGAGCCGTCGAGATTGGCTCAATAGCAGTGGTGCCGCAGCCTTTGGATGGCCCCTGCTTTCGACGATGTCAGCGTCAGCCGTTCAGCCTGTCTCATGGTCTCGAGCGAAGTCCGTGATCCTGATCTATCTGCCGGGCGGACTTGCTCAGCATGATTCCTTTGATCTGAAGCCGGAGGCTCCTGTCGAGATTCGCGGCGAGTTTCAGCCGATCGCGTCAGAAGTTCCCGGGATGGATGTGTGTGAGCTTCTGCCGAAATTGGCTCGGCGCACAACGCAGTTCGCACTCGTGCGGACAATGTCCCACAAAGAGAACAATCACTTTCCGGCCACGCACTACGCTCTTACCGGGCACGTGATGCCGAGACAATTGCCGGGCGATGCTGTCAATGCCGCGTCGCGACATGATTGGCCGTCTTATGGCTCGGCCTATGACTCTTTGCAGCCGCGCAATGATGGAATTCCCAACAGCGTTTCGCTTCCCAACTCTCTGGCGGGTGGCGCGATACTGTGGCCTGGGCAAAACAGCGGCTTCCTTTCGGCACGGCATGATCCCTGGCAGGTGAACCGAGATCCGAATCAGAAGGCGTTTCGAGATGAGACTCTGGAAATGCCGGCTGGCATTACGATCGAACGAGTCAGTCAGCGACGGCGTCTGCTGGAACAATTCGAAGTGAATCGCGAGCAACTTTTGCGGACAGCGCAATCAGAGTCTTTTGATGATCTTCATCAATCAGCGATCACGCTGCTGACGTCAGGACGAATGGCGCAGGCGTTTCAGATTGAACAGGAAGCAGACCGTATTCGTGATGATTATGGTCGACACACGTTTGGTCAGTCACTGTTGCTGGCTCGTCGACTTGTTCAGGCTGGCGTCAAAATTGTTCAGGCCAACATGGGGCCGGTGCAGACCTGGGATACTCATGAGAAGAATTTTGTGCGATTGCGAGACGAACTGTTGCCTCAACTCGATCAGGCGCTCTCCGCTTTATTAGATGATCTTGCCGCGACCGGACTGCTCGACGAAACAATGGTTGTGATGACGGGGGAGTTTGGCCGCACTCCGGCGATTTCGACATTGCCCGGTTCTCAGTTCGCGGGCCGCAATCATTGGGCTCACGTTTATACGGCTCTATTTGCCGGCGGCGGCGTACAACATGGCCAGGTCATTGGCCGTTCCGATGCGATCGGTGCTTATCCGATGACGCGATCCTTTTCACCGGATGATCTGGGAACGACATTGTTCGAGGCGCTGGGTCTGGCAGCGACCTCCGAGCTCCGAGATCAGTTCGGACGGCCACTGCAGCTTGGCAGCGGACGGGTGATTGAAGAGCTGTATCGTACTTGAAAGATGTCGCTTTCGGCGAGGGCAGCCCGTAGGGCGTGATAAGCAACCCGCGGGCACACCATTTGGCGGCAAACTGGTGTGCCTGCGCTCCGCTGGTCACACCCTGCAAAATACTCAGACTCAACAAATGCGTGGCGTTGATCTCTGGCCAAAGGCCGTTTGTTGAGAGTCACCGGATTCTCACGAATCCGGCGACAAGGAAACATCTTACTCTGCCGGACGCGAAGAGTAGCGGCTCAGCACATTCTTGCGGCCCTTGCTCACAGCAATTCCAGATGTCCGGTCACGGCATCAATCTTCGCGGCATCATCAGGGCCAATCGCCAGGCATGTGCGAGTTGGCTGGCCGTGGAATTCTGTTTTGCCACTGTCGGTGATCAGGTGCACCTGAAGACCCGCTGAGATGGCCTGTTCGTGGATCGACATCAACTCTTCTTCGCTGTTGACTCGACAACAGATCTTCGCGAAGGATCCAGCCAGCCACGCTCGTTCTGAATCCGAAAAGTCAGTCAGAGAAACGGATGGCTGATTCTGAAATCGGCGGCAGAGAAAGCTCATTGAGGCGTGCGCTCCCTGAGCAATCTGCTTGCCTCGTCGCATCTTCAGATCGTGGCGCATCACGATCACTTGTTTGATGCCTGAAGGCCCGTCACTCATGAGCCCACTCCGTTACTCTTGAAATGACAGTGAGACTTGAAACCGGACGAGAACACGGTGTTGAATTAACACGTGATTATGTGTCGTGCTGGCTTCAATCAGCATCGCCGTCTGAATTCCAGAAGCGATACCGACTGAAGTCGACACGAAGAATCAAAACACCAGACGGCTACTCTTCTGCCGCTTTGCGTTTCTTCTTGGCCGCTTTCTTCGGAGCCCCGGCGGCTTTCTTGGCAACCTTCTTTGTGAAGCCGCCTTTCTTGGCGGGTTTGCCGCCGCCTTTGCTGATCTTATCCGCGATCCACTGCACGGCCTGCTCCAGCGTCACCGTGGAGATATCCGTGTCCTTGGGAATTGTGGCGTTCGTTGTGGTATGTTTGATGTAAGGGCCAAACTTGCCCTCAAAGATCTGAATCGGGCTGTTGTCTTCGGGATGATTGCCCAGTTCCCGCAGAGGCGTCGGGGCGGCTCGCTTCTTCGTATTACGCAACAGCTCGACGGCTGCATCCATGGTGATATCCAGGACGTTGAAAGTTTCCCCGTTGAAATCGTAGGTGTGGGCTTTCTTATCAAAGCTGCCGAAGACTTTGTCGTGGGTCACATAGGGTCCGAAGCGACCAATGCCTGCGTTGACGACTTTTTCGGTCAGGGGATGTTTCCCGATACGCCGCGGAAGCGCCAGCAATGCCATGGCCGTGGGCAGATCGATCGACAGCGGATCGAAGCAGTTCGGAATACTGCAACGTTTCGGTTTCGGGGCTTCTTCTGTCACCTCGCCAAGCTGCAAATACGGTCCGAACGGGCCACGCATCTGGTAAATCGCCAGCCCTTCTTCAGGATGCATACCGATGGCCTGAGGGCCACGCTGCTTTTCTTCGATCAGGCGATCGGCCACCGCATTCGTGATTTCTCCCGGAGCAATACTGTCGGGAATCGATGCCGTCAGTTTCTCTTCGCCCTGAGTCTTCTCGAAGTACGGGCCATAGCGACCAACGCGGACAGCCGCATCCAGTCCATCAATCTGCAACGTACAGGCTTCGCGAGGATCGATATCGCCTTCGCGCTGTTTGACTTGTTCGTCGAGTCCATCTTTGCCCGCGTAAAACTTGCGGAGATACGGTAGACGATCGGCCGCTCCGGTGGCGATATCGTCGAGCGTTTGTTCCATTCCCGCAGTAAAGCCGAAGTCAACAAGATTCGGGAAGTGGCCTTCCAGAAGTTTCGTCACAGCCATTGCGGTAAACGTTGGCACCAACTGATTGCCGTTTTTGCGGACGTAACCGCGATCCTGAATCGTGCTCAGAATGCTTGCGTAAGTACTCGGGCGACCAATGCCTTCTGATTCCAGGGACTTCACCAGCGTGGCTTCAGTGAAACGAGCAGGTGGCTTGGTTTCGTGAGCAATCGCGTCGACTTTCTGACACGCGACCGAATCTTTTTCCGAGAGCGGCGGCAGGGGCGAATCCTGATCTTCGATCGCAGCATCAGGATCATCCGAGCCTTCCACGTAGGCGCGGAAGAAACCAGCGAACTCAACAGTTCGACCGCTCGCACGGAACTCTGCGTCGTCCACGGTGATCGTCACCGTATCAAATCGCAGTAAGGCGTCAGCCATCTGAGTCGCCATCGTGCGTTTCCAGATCATCTGGTACAGCTTATACTCGCCGCCGGACAAGCCAATTTCATCGGCCGTCTTCATTTCTGTACCAGCCGGGCGAATCGCTTCGTGTGCTTCCTGAGCGCCCTTGGCTTTCGTTGTGAACTGCCGTGGCGACGGGCTGAGAAAATTCTTGCCGTACAGATCATCCACTTTTGACCGAGCGGCCGAGATCGCTTCACCACTGAGGCTAACGCTGTCGGTTCGCATGTAAGTGATGTGGCCATCTTCGTACAAACGCTGAGCCGTCTGCATGGTCTGACGAGCCGTCATGCCCAGCTTGCGGTTGGATTCCTGCTGCATAGTACTGGTTGTAAAAGGAGGATAAGGCCGACGAACCTGCTGCTTCTGTTCGATGTTGGAAACCGTCCATGGGCTGGAACGGACTTTTTCCTGCAGAGTTTTCGCCTGGTCTTCGTTAAGTAGCAGCACGTCGGAACCCTCTTTCAGGCGTCCGGTGTGTTCATCAAAATCTCGCCCGGAAGCGATTCGCTTCCCGCCGAGCGTCTGGAGGACCGCTTCAAATTCGTCCCCAGTCTTGACCTTAAGAGCCGCTTTCAGGTCCCAGAAGGTACCGCTGCGGAACTTCATGCGTTCGATTTCCCGCATGACCAGCAGGCGGACGGCCACGCTTTGAACTCGCCCGGCCGAAAGACCTCGCGCGATCTTTTTCCACAGCAGCGGGCTGAGCGTGTAGCCGTAAAGTCGATCCACGACTCGGCGAGTTTCCTGCGCCTGAACGAGGTTTTCATCCAGTTGCCGAGTATTCTTAATGGCTTCAAGGATCGCCGGCTTTGTGATTTCTGAGAATACCATGCGGCTGACCGGCACGGTTGGCTTTAGGACCTGCACCAGATGCCAGCCTATACTTTCGCCTTCGCGGTCTTCGTCGGTCGCCAGAACAAGTTCGCTAACCTTCTTCAGAGAATCTTTGAGTTCGGCAATCAGTTTTTTTCGGTCCGGACTGATCACATAGAGCGGATCAAAGTCATTTTCGACGTTGACGCCCAGAGTGGACCAGGACTCCTTTTTGAGTTCTGCCGGGATTTCCTTCGCGCTGGAGGGGAGGTCGCGGATATGGCCCATGCTGGCCTTAACGATGTAATCGTCGCCCAGAAAGCCTGCAATTTTCTTGGCTTTCGCGGGCGATTCGACGATCACTAGTGCTTTTTTCTGGGATGCCATGAACGACTAACTTTGGTTTCAAAACTGGACAGGAACAGCAGGCTTCAAGAAGCTTGAGATTCAGAAAGGAGGACGGAACGTGACAGCGAGAGGCCCGGAAGTCAAGAAACTTCGAGGCGCCTCAACCTTGAAGTGTGGGGAAGTCGGACTTCAGTTGACCTTGTCTGTCCCCTCCTGACGGCTAGAATCCGCGACTCCCGTCGGATCTCGCGTGATGGGATAAATTATTCTTCGGACCTCTGTCAAGTGATCAGGTCAAAGGTCAGAACAAGAAACCTCCAAACGGTACGAGCGTCCCGACATGAGTTCTCCATTTACTTTCTTTCGTCGAAATCAGCACGTGTGGATGGTGGCAGTCGTCATCCTTTCGATGATGGCTTTCACCCTTGATGCTGTGTTTTCTCAGGAGGGCGCGCATTTTGTCATGCTGGGCGTCCTTCTCGGTGGAATCATTTTCGCATTCGCAGGGGTCAGCGCTGGCCGTTGGATGCAATACGGTATTGCGGGCGCTGTTCTCGGCGGAGTCTGCGGTTTTGTGCTTCCGGATTTGATCAGCCCGGCCAACGCGGTAATTCGCACCTCAACACTAGGAACGTTTGACGAGCGTCGAATTGCTGATCTGATGCTGAAGCGAAACGTCGCGAACGGCTTCATGTTTCAGGCGTTCGAAAAGACGATCGGCCCGGGAATGGGGCGATTCGCTCCTCAATTCCAATTCTACAGCGGAAACGTAGAAGACGACATGACTTTCGGCGAGTTGATGCGAGCTGAAGCTGATGAGCTCCAGATCGTCGTCACAGACCGGATGGTGTTTGATTACATCAACAAGCGGACCGACAATAAATTGACAAAGGTCATGTTTGCGGAGATCCGCAACGGCCTCAGTTTCAGTGGTAAAGTTGTGACCGAAGCGGAACTGGTGGATTCTTTTCGCATTGAGATCAAAGCTCAGATGGCTTACCAGCATCTGAATCCTCACTTCTCGGCCGTTCCTCAGGGGCCGGAGGTTTACTACGAACTTTATAAGCGAACTAAGGTCAGCCAGCGATTAAATGCAGTTCGGCTGGATGTGGACGCTTTCACCAGCGAAGTGCCGGACCCGTCCGATGCTGACGTCGGCAAACTATTCGCTGAAAACCGTCTGAAGTTTCCTCACATGGACGAGCCGGGTTCTCCTGGGTTCCGCCAGCCACAGAAGGCCAAGTTGGCTTATCTTGAGCTGGGATACAAGGCCGTTGAACAGGCAACGACAGCTGCGACCGATGCAGAAGTAGAAGCGTATTACAGCGAAAATAAAGAGCGATTGTACAAGAAGCCGGTTGAGGTCGAAGAGAAGACGGATTCTGCAACCCCGCCGGCAGAAGGTGGCACTGCTCCGGAAGGGGCTGCAAAGCCAGAAGGTGCTGCCCCGGCGACTCCGGAAGGCAGTGCCCCAGCAACTCCAGAGGGGGAAGCTCCGAAAGAGAATCCAGCTCCGGCGGAACCAGGTGCTGATGCCCCGAAGGCAGAAGAAGCCAAGCCTGAGACGCCAGCTTCTGAGGCTCCTGCAGCAGAGGCCCCAAAAGCTGAAGCACCGAAAGAAGAGCCAAAGCCAGAAGAGCCCAAAGCTGAAGCACCCGCTGATCAGTGCCTGCCGTTTAGCGACGAAGCGAAGCCAGAGGAACCTGCACCGGCGGCCGAGCCGGCTAAGCAGGAAGCTCCTGCCGCTGCACCAGCGGAAACGCCAGCGGCTCCAGCAGCTGCGGAAGAAACCCCAGCTGCTCCAGCAGCAGAATCCCCAGCCGCTCCAGCAGCCGAGACGCCTGCTGCTCCGGCGGAAGAAGCAAAGCCTGCTGCGGATGCTCCTGCAGCAGAAGCAGCAACTGAACCAGCAGCCGAGGACAGCACGAAGCCTGATTTTGTGATTCCGAAAGTGGAATACCAGCCATTGGATGATGACCTGAAGAGCGAAATTCGCGATCAGTTGCTGGACCAGAAGGTTCGGATCAGTCTCGATGAGAAAATGCTGGCGGTCATGAAAGATCTAAAGGCTCTGCAAGCCAAGCGAGCCAGTGTTCGTCGTGCAGTTGTCACCGAAAACCGTGATATCTCTGATGAAGCCCTGTATGAAAAGATGCGTGATTACGCGAGGGACATGAACGAAGGAATGAAAGAACTAGCAGCCAGGCATGGTTGCAGTTTTGTCGAAACGCCACTGATTACGTTCCAGGATCTGGCTGAAGGTGAAACGTATCCAATCGGCGCAGCGACCGAGCCGCAGCAAAACCCGTTCATGCAGGCTGGGGCGACAGTCGCTCAACAGGTCTTTGGCATGTTCCCCAAGACGATCGCTGACGATACAAATCTGTTTGTTCGCAATCAGAGCGTCAAGAATGCTTTCGACCTTGATGGCGGCGAAGTCCACTTCGCGTGGTGGATTGTAGAATTCGCTGATACTCACGTGCCAAAGCTGGAAGATCCGGGAATTAAGGATCAGGTAGTTTTGGCATGGAAGCGTAAAGAGGCCCGTGACCTTGTGAAGAAGCGAGCTGAAGAGTTGGTGAAGCTTGTTAGCGAAGGGCTGGCCAAGCCTGAAGGCGAACGCAAAGACATGTTGGGGTCCATTGAGGGCCAGACAGTATTGGGCAAGGCTGATTCCGCCGCGTTGACTCTTCGCCAGACTCAGTCGTTTTCGTGGATGGAGCAATCCATTACTCCGCAGATGAACTTCACGCAGCAGCGTCCGACTTTGCGTCGTTCCGAAGTTCGCTTCAATGATGAAGTTGGCGGCAGCATTCGATTTGCAGGTGATAAGTTCATGAAGACCGTTTTTGAAGACATCGAAAACGATAAAGTCGGGATCGTCTTAACAGAAGATCTCAGCACGTTCTACGTGGTCCAGCCGGTCGAGCGTTCCGCTGACGACGACATCCTGCGCCAGCAGTTCATGACCGAAGGCAAACAGGCGGGCTTTGACGGCACCGCCGTGCAGCAGATGCTGAACGGTTCCATCAGTAACCCGGCGTCGATCGCCTGGGAACGAAGCATCTGGGCGAAATACGGCATCGACCGCGACACATTGCCTGAGGAATAGATAAAGGGTTAGAAACCCGGACGTTGCCTGTGTAGCGACGTCTATCGTCCGCATAATCCTGAAGTCCCGGCGTCTACCAAGGCGCCGGGATTTTTTTGCTGTTGCGACTGAGTGCTGCGTCAGCCAGACTGTTTTCGCAACCAAATTTCGCAACCAAACGAAACAGCCAGCATTCAACTGAACTCTGATGAACACTCTGCCATTCAACAGCAGCAGACTACTCTACAACGAGCATACGATTGGTTGCCTGAACCTTCACAACTCGCGAATAATGATTCACGCTTAGTCCACCGCCAATCGTTGTGGGCACATTCATCAGCATCTCAGTGCAGTTGAGCGTATTGTGAGCCATAAAGGCCTGCCGCAGCATGGAGATCTCATGCACGCCGTCGAATGAGGTGACATCGGGAATCAGGACTGGGCCGGTATCGACCTGATAAAACATCTCACGCTCGCTCGCGTTGACAACTTTGACAGGGTACTCAAGAAACACGTGCGTGCCATTCTCCAACGCATACTCCGTCTGAGAAACAAGCGGCCGATCATTCAGCACGGCATCGACGATCTCCTCTGTGGATGTCAACAATCGTGCATCAGCGAACTTGTGCGTCAGATTGAGAGCCGTAAAAGCTTCTGAGCAGCGGCCCACCTGACGTTCGGGCTGTTCGCCCAGTGTCGGCGGGCTGAGCATCACTCCACGATGATTGCGGTCCCAGCTTTTGATGACGAGAAACTCTTCCGGCGATGCCACCAAACACATGTCTGCGGCAGGATCGTGCCAGACATTTTCGGTTACATGGACCTGCTCGGCTTTGCACGACGAGCCAAGTACATACTGCGTTGTCTTTCCCCCTGTGGCTGCCGGTTGTGTCAGCCGAAGCACACTCTCCAACGGAAAACGAGCATTGTTGAGAGTAAATGGTGGAGGCTGGCTGACGGTTCGCGGCTGAGTAATCTTCAGGTCAATTCGGAATCTCAGAAACGACCGGTAGAAGTCGGTGACGGATGCATGCTGACCTGAAACACTGCCCTGCGTTGACATGAGATCTCTCGTGAATTTGTTCGTCGGTAGAAACCTTTCAGCAGGATTCTGCCTCAATACTCTGTGACAAACAATGTTCAACGGGAAATCGTTTTGACGTCCGAAGTTCTAATTCCACAGTTTAACACGTGACCGCAGTGACTCCGGCAGCACCTGCTCCAGACGACGGCGAGCTTCTGCTTCGTGCGTACGAGTACTCAGGTGAGCCAGAATGATCAGCTCGTTTTTAAACTTCTCCGCGCGCTCCAGAATGTCGTCGAGATGCATGTGGCCAAACTTGTGAATCTTTTCCTTGCGATGCTCCGGACGAAAAAATGTCATCTCCGTGATCAGCACTTCTGCCTTGTAAACATCAGGATGGGCATCAAGTCCCTGCGGCGCCGTGTCTCCGGTAAAGCACAGGAGAGGAGTCAGTGTCTCGGCCGCCACATCGATGCCCTGCATGCGAAGGTCTCGAATCTGATCGCCTTTCAGGCCGTGGTACTCGGGCTTCAGTTTTTTGCGAACGTCGTAAACGATGTAGCCGACAGAGGGCACCGTGTGCTTTGTTGGAAACACGGTAAATCGATGCTCACGTGACAGTGTAATCATGTCGCCCTCTTTCACGCCGACAAGTTCGCAGATCATGCGTCCTCGATCCAGCTTCTGCCAGGCTTTGACGACACGCCATACGTCGTCAACGATCGCTTCCGGCAGGTAGATCGTTGGGGGATCCATCTTCATCATGCGTCGGCGCGCGACATAAACGGGCAGCGCGGCCAGATGATCCAGATGACCGTGTGTCACAAGGAAGACCTGAGTCCCCATGAAGTTCCAGGGGCTTGCTCCCAGTTCAAAACCAAGCTTCAGCTCCTGAACGCGCCAATAGCTCTGGACGGCCGCTCGCGAATAGCCGTCAATCGTGAGAGCTTTGTGGCGAACGGTGTCGAAGGGAAGATTTTCAACCATGAGTGCGCAACTATTCCAACGGTCTGAGTGCAGTCAACCTGCAGCCTTGTTTGTTCAGCTCAGTCAATCTTTGGTGTCAGCTATTTCGGCGGTGAAAGCAAAGCGGAGATATGAGCGATCAGGTCTGCAGCCGCGACCGACGCCTGAGTGCCGTTCTGCAGATCCTTCACCTGAAATTGACCGGCCGCAAATTCATCTCCGCCGGCAATCACCGCCAGTCGGAATCCTTTACGATCCGCATACTTCATCTGCTTGCCGATGTTCTTCGCTTCCGGATAAACCTCAGTACCAATTCCCGCTTTTCTCAGACGGCGACCAATCTGCAGATAATCCGAGACTCGGCCAGCATCGAACATTGTGACCAGCACCGGAGCCGGTGTTGTGGCCTTCTGAGTGCGTCCCAGTTCTTCGAGCGCGGCCAGCATTCGATCCAGCCCCAGACTCGCACCAACACCGGGAAGTTGCTGAGCCGTAAACAGATCGGCCAGATTATCGTAGCGGCCTCCGGAACAGACACTGCCAATTTCCGGCAGATCCCCCAGCAGAGTTTCGTAGATCGTCCCGGTGTAATAATCCAGACCTCGTGCGATTGAAACATCCAGGGAAACTCGGCCCGCCGGCCAGCCGCAGGCATCGACCGAGGCAAACAGTTCTCGCAGGTCATTCACACCCGTTTCACCAATCTGACTTCCGGCCAGCATTCCGTCAAGACCACACAGGATCTCATCGGGAGTGCCCTTCAACTGAGCCATGTCCAGAACCTGAGAAGCGCCGGCCGCGGTAATACCAACTCGCTCCACCATTTCCGCAGCGACGGCATCGCGGCCAATTTTGTCGAGCTTATCGAGGCAACGCAGGATACCCACAGCATGTTCACCGAGGCCGCATTTTTCCAGCAGCCCGTTGAGCACCTTGCGGTTGTTGACTCGAATCGTAAACCGCTCAATTCCCATTTTCTCGAACAGGTCGTTGATGACGAACAGTGTTTCGATGTCCGCCGAATTGCTCATCGTGCCGATCGTATCAAAATCGCACTGCATGAATTCACGGAAGCGACCGCGCGCCGGTCGTTCGCCACGCCAAACAGGAGCGATGTGATAACGTCGAAACGGAACGCCCAGCTCCTGAACATATTGCGCGGCAAAACGAGCCAGTGGGACGGTCAGATCGAAACGCATGGCAACATCACGGTCGCCCTGATCTGTGAAGCGGAAGACCTGCTTGTCGGATTCTTCTCCCCCTTTGCCCAGCAGGACTTCCGCATACTCCAGCGCTGGTGTATCGATCGGAGCAAATCCGTAGCTGCGGTAGACAGATCGAGCGATATCGATCAGATGCTCACGAGCCATCATTTGATCAGGCAGAAAGTCTCGGAAACCACGCAGGGTTTGAGGTTTGATGCGTTGAGTTTTCTTGTCGGACACGAGAGAAAGCCAATCGAATGAAATAGGGGCGAGACCTGATGAACTGCGGCACCGGAAGAAGCATCGTCATGACGGCTGCGATGGTGAACCTGATTCAGGATTGATTACCGCAGGATTGATTACCGCAGGATTGATTACGGCAGGATTGATTACGGCAGGATGAGCATTCTTGCCCGTCGCTGGATAGTCGCACAAGAATGTCCAACCTGCGTTTTTGGTCTGACGAAACTAGTTTGCCTGCAACACAGGAAGTGAGACACGGCCATTGGCAGAACGGCGCGGTCGAGCCGGAAGAATTGCATGAGCGTACTCCCACAGTTGTGCGGGCGTCTCAAACAACTGATCGTACACGCCGTCATTGTCATACTCACAGGAGTCGGTCGTATAGTCACGGCAGATCTGTGGGCGAGTGTGGTAGGCTCCGCACATATGATCGGCCTGCAGATGCTGACAGTCGCCCGGGATCAACAGAAACCATAATGCGCCGTCGACAAAGACTGAAAACGGGCCATGCATCATGTACCACCGCATGTTGTCGAATTGTTCCCACGTCCTCGGCATATCGATCCCCATCGCGAAGTAGCGACAGCATTGCGCCGTACAGTAGCTGCAGAGAACTTCGCCGGGCTTCAGCGTTTCTCTGGTCACTATGGGGAGTGTGGCTGTTTCCATTGTTATCGTTCCAAAATTCAAGTTCCAGATGTTGGTTGGACACTCTTGTCCGACTGTCGTTCGATGGGCACCAGGGCTCCTTCCACGCCAGTCTTGATCCTTTGACAGGGTTCACCGTCAGCCAGCCTCCGTGATCACCGCTTCGGAAGAACCCAAAATCCGCCCGGGATTATCGTGAGCAGAAGTCTCCATGATTGGTGATCCGAAGTCAGCCCGACCGTTGGAGTCCGCAAAATCCCTGCAAATTCGCGAGTCTGCCACGGCGAGCTGCGATGTCGCGGGATGTTAATGAAACTCGATCCGTGAAGCGATCGAGCAGCATCCGCCGGTTCTCATTCCGAACGGCGATACTTGCCGAAGGGCAGGTTGAGCACCGTTCAATGGTTCCTGGCAGGAAGTTTGGGCAAAGTTTGACGATTGTCCTGACGATAACGATTAGGAGATCACCCGACAGGGGCGCGGTGCGCTGTTGCCGGGTGGGGAACCAGAAAAGAAGCTCGACGCAATACCAAAAATGGCGTCGGAACTTATCAAAGACATGAAGTCTGTGCCTGCAGGAGGCTGTCCGCGTGAAAACGACCCGATGGAAGCGATCAACGGCGACTATTTTGCTCGCCGCACTGCTGAGTCAGGGCTGCGCCGGGCCGGGTGCGAGGCTGCAATACCTTGTCGGTGAAGACAAGACGGTCGAACATTACCGAGACTTTGCGACGTCGATCGAATATCCAACCGAGTCCGAAGCCCGCGAGAGTGATCCCAATCTGTTTCGTGCGCCACGCAGAATTACGAGTCTCGAAGAAGTCTCTCAGCGGCATATCAAACTGGACGAATGCATCAAGATGGCATTGTCCAATGCCACGATTCTTCGCGATGACCAGTCCTTCGGGTCGCCCGGAAATGCTCTGCTAGCCAACCCATCCCGAGTTGCTTCGGTTTACGATGCCGCAATTCAGGATACCAGTTTTCTTTTCGGAAACCGCGGTGTTGACGCAGCGTTGGCGGACTTCGATCCGATCTTTACATCCAATCTGCAGGCCGGCAAATCGGAAGACCCACAGAACACAGCCAACCTTGGTCTTCAGGCCGGAGACGTACTGTCCGAGGATACGGGACAATTTCAGGCTCGACTTGAAAAGGCGTTGGCTAATTCCGGCACTGTCGCGATTCAGCACGACTGGAACTACAGCCAAAACAATCTGCAGCGTCTGTTTCCTTCGGCTTACACAGGATCGATTCAGGCTGAGTATCGTCAGCCGTTGTTAGCTGGCGGTGGTACCGAGTTTACTCGCATCGCCGGTCCGATTGCTCAGGGCGTTCGCGGTGTGAGCGGTGTGTCTCAGGGCGTGCTGATTTCACGAATCAACTCGGACATTTCGCTGGTTGATTTCGAACAGTCTGTGACGACGTTAGTGCGCGATGTGGAAACCAAGTACTGGGATCTTTATCTCGCGCTGCAGTTGTACGAGTCTGAGATTCAGACATTCCAGGATATTATCTTATTTCGCGACAATCTTTACGTTCGTAGAGAAGCAGGAGCTGCAGAAGCTCAGGCTGCTAATCGGCTGTACGAATCTGACGCACGCATGAAGGGTTCGTTGGCCGATGTGCTGAGTGCCGAGTATCGCCTGCGTCGACTGTTGGGGTTACCGCTGAACGACGGGGACTTCCTGACACCAGTTGATAAGCCCACGGAAGCCCCGTTGATTCCCAATTGGGAATCATCATTGCTTGAATCGCTTGCGCATCGACCTGAATTGCGACGGCAGAAATGGGAAATTCGCAGTCTGGAACTTCAGCTCATTGCCGCCAAAAATCTCTCTAGACCTCGACTGGATCTTGTCTCCCAATATCGTATTAATGGTTTCGGCGACAAGCTGTTGGGCGAAGAGGACGATGATGGCCAGACGGACGCTGGTTATGCCAGTGCCTATGAGGTACTTACTCAGGGAGACAACACCGGCTGGGGAGCTGGTCTCCAGTTCTCCATGCCTCTTGGACTGCGACTGGCTCGTGCTCAAGTGCGTAACTATGAACTCCGGCTCCGAAAAGCGAGGTCAGTGCTGCAGGAACAGGAGCAGGAAATTGCTCGCGAGCTGAACAATGCGATTCTGGAAATGGACCGCTGGTATTTGTTGGCTGAAAGTGGTGCAAAGAGGGTTGCTGTCGCTGAGGATTTCACGGAGACCAAAAGTATCAGGGAAGCGATCAATGAAGCCCGGGACGATATCTCTTTGGGGCAAGTGCTCGAATCAAAAATCACCAGTCGAGACGCTGGCCAGAGCTACCTTCGCAGCATCATTGAATACAACAAGGCAATTAGTGAACTGAACTTCCGCAAGGGAACACTGCTGGAGGCTAATTCGATTTATCTGGCGGAAGGTCAGTGGAACCCAGCGGCCTACGACGATGCAAAGCGACGTGGCGAAGCGATGACTCACGCTCTGGACAACACACACGTCGATGCTGTTCCGGCGGAGTTCACGGGTGGTCCGGCGATCAATGCGTGGGAAAGCCAGGGCAGTCCGGATCGTCCTCACATTCCGGGAGTTGTTGACAGCATTCCTCCGCGCTCTTCCTCAGTGACATCTGGCTCTGTGCAGTTTCCTGATGCTCCTGCTGCTGAGCCAGCACAGCAAGTTTCGCCGATGCCGGAATCAGCCCCCACACCGGAACCGGCTCCTCTGATGATTCCGCCTCAGCAGCCAGGGAAGGTTCCGGCCAATACGACCGGGATGCCTGCAAATGCTCAGCCCGGTGGTAATCAGGGACAGGTTCGCAATGCCGTGAAGACAGCGCAAGCTCCGGCTGGACGCTCACAAGAAGTTCGGAATCGCATGTCAAACACCGGAAAGGCGTCGCTGTGATCACCCGGTCCGGGGACGCCGCCAAATTCTGAATACCCGAAAGACGAGTCGCAATGTGGTTCGTCTTTCTTCATTCTGAACAATCTCGTGTAACGTCCAGACCGACCTACAACTCACTGCAATTTGTAGCGGAATCGGCGCAAGCCGTCCGGTGAGTCAGCGTTTTTGCAGAGACACACCGTGCAGCTTGTGGGTTGTTGACCTGGTCTCATCCTGCGGGCGTCTGTTTACCGCGCGGCCGGAGGCGCCGGCTTTTGTGCTGGCCGGCGCCTCTGGCTGGGCGGTAAACGAATGAATCAACAACCCGCCTGCGATACTCCGGCATCTCGCGAACGGGAGCAAAGAACCGCCGTCTGTGAGACACACCCCACACACGTTGTGATTGTGGTTGTAATCGTCGTGCCTGAACCGTATCACTCCGACAGAAAATGTTGGTGCCGGACGCTGTTCATTCCTTTCCTGATCCTGAATCCATCCCGATGAGCTCTATTGAT
>CAMAXD010000066.1 GCA_945861975.1 Candidatus Kuenenia stuttgartensis
TCTGATGGAATGTGGTTCAACAACTCCAACAACGGCTTCGGACCATTCAATAGTCCTCGCAAGTGGACCTTTGGAGTCGACTACACCCGAACCCGCACGCGGAAGATGGGCGGCCTCGTCGGTGCGGAGGGAGTCCAAACCTATCTGCAACAGAACAGCGAGGCCGGGACCTTAGTTGTAGATGGGATGGATTACTACAACTACTTCAATGCCGCCTCGGCATCAACGATCCCACTACTTAACAATAATGGGATGCGGCTGACCAGCGGATTCACAAACGCAGACGGTTCAGGTCTGTTGCTCAATGCTCAGTTCAGTGGCGCGGCGACAGCAACATTCGATGCCCGAGCGATCGCCCTTTCTCAGCGCATGGATACATTGACGGCTTTGAACATGCAGGCCTCCGGTGGTCACACCAGTGGCGTGGCCTTTAACGCCGGCGGACGTACTGACTACGATATTACACAGAACGATATTCTTCCGCCGGGCGTTGTCTTCGATTCCACTGATGTGGACGACTACGGTATCTACGGAACCACGTTCGACGTGCTTGATCGCACGGTGCTGAATCTCTATGGCATCCCGATTCTTTCGGGTGACCCATCCCCACCGACCAATGCACTGAACGGTTCAACCGTTCCTTACGATCTGCAATTCATCCTGCAACATCAGCTGAACACTTACGGTGGATCAATCGACTGGGCCTTCTCACCCACGATTGATCGCGGCAGTCTTGTTGTGCGACCAATCTTCGGCGGTCGTTACTATCGTGTTGACGAAACATTCGCCTTCCATGGCGAATCAACGCTGCTCGCCTACGGAACGGGAGATGGCACGTCTCCTGACAATGCCAAAATCTTCCCTGTCGGTGATGGTATAATCTCAGGCACGGGAGGTGGAGCCGACACGACCATTATCCCGGATACGCCGGGTGAAGGCGGGACGACTGACTTCAACGCTCTGACAGGAACGAATTCAACTCATCTGATTGTCGAATCATTTATCAACAGTCACGTCACCAGCAGTCTGGCTGGACCTGAGTTTGGGTTTCAGTATGAACTAGGTGATACCAAAGGCGTTCGGTTCACGGGGTCGACCCGACTAGCGGCTATGTTCAACGAAGAAAAGATACGTCTGAGCGGCGACAACATCGGCAACTTTATGGGGGTTCAGGTGACACCAGACCCCGTCACCGGAAACGATCTTGAAACCCAGATGTTTGACACAAACACATCGCAGGGCCCATCGCAGAATGCTTTTACCGATCAGGACTCAACGGTGCACTTGTCCCCGTTGTTTGAGCAGGGATTGAATGTTCAGTTGCCAATCTTCGGGGCCGTTCCGGTGCTGAAAGATATCCAGTTGCTGGAAGAGGCCACTCTGAATCTGGGCTGGAACTGGTTGTGGGTCGGACAGATTGCTGATCCCAACGAGTCAATCCTCTATCAATCCAGTCCGCTCCTGAATGTCTTTCCGGAGATTCAGACAGAGCGTGGCAACCTGTTCCAGAATACGCTCAGCGTCGGTGTCAACTGGAATTACTAGAACTACTGGAAACTCAGTAGCGCTGCACGGTCGGAACTGCCGTGCGGCGAGTCTCAGGAATTCAGGCCGACCAGCCACAATTGAAAGCAAGAACGATCAGCGTCGCTTCGAGACTCAGGATGTTGCATTCTGACAACAGTCTCCTGAAGGGCCTGAGGTATGATCGACGCTCCACACACTCGAACCGATCGTCGCTTTCGACTGGGCGGTTCCAGTGTTCTCCGCCATGTGGCCCCCAAACCGGTCGGCATTGTCAGCATCGGACTCAGGCAGCAGACGGTGACCATTCTTGGTGCCGTTGGAGTTGATGTCCATGTTCTGTCTCAGTCACCTCTGGGGGTGGGACAGCATCTGACCTTTATCGTCAGCTCTTCCTCACGAGGGCCGGAAATCGCAATCCCGGGCATTGTTCATTGGGCGAATCCCGAGGGAACAGGCACAGAAGCTGGCATCGCGCTGCAGGAAGCAATTCCGCACGAGATCGCTTTGAAGCTGCCCGGTTGCGAACGCGAAAGCATTCGGTATGCCTGCCGAATCCATGGTAAGATGCTCTGGATTGACGGAGCCCCAAACTCTCAGCCAGCAGTCGTGATCAACTACTCACGAGACGGAATGTGTCTGCAGGTTGCCGCTGCAGTTCCCGTTGAGTGTGATGCGCAGTTTCTGTGGTGGACGGAAGAAGAAGAACATCGGATCGACGGTGTCGTTCGCTGGGTGATCGGTCAGGACGAGGGATTTCTTACCGGTTGTGAACTGGTCAAAGAAACGGGCTATCACCTTGCAGGTGTTCGACTCTAAGCACGGCTGCGAGATCCCCGGGATCGCGTCCACACTCCGCCTCAGAGGAGCTTAAGCTGCGGCGTCCATACCTCTCAGGAACAAACGAACGGACTTTCGAACTTCTGCAGCGGGCGGAATCTCAAGCGGCTGGAATCCAGCGCACATCATGGGCAACGGTGGCATCACAAGTCCAAGAAGCCTTGCGGCCGCCCAGTGCGGATCCGGAATGCGAAGGATGCCCCTCTGATCCAGTTGAGAGAGATAGATCGCCATCTCCCGAAGACCTCGACCAAAGCCTGTCTCGTAGATCAGTCGCGCGTTGTCCGGGAATCTGCGCCCCTCCGACATCAGCAGAAAGCACATACACACGCCGTCTTCTGACAACAGGATCTGCAACAGCGCGTGGAAATACTGTGTCAACATTTCCTCGGGATGAATGTGATCTGCATCCAGCTCCGGCAATGCGGCAAAAACTTCCTCGGCCCGTGTTCTCACCGCCTCTTCAAAGAGCTTCTCTTTGGAGGGGAAGTGATTGTAAACCGTTGCCTTGGAGACTCCGGATCTGGCAGTGACCTGATCCATGCTGGTATCTGCAAAGCCCTGAGCCATAAACAGCTCACGCCCTGCATCGAGGATTTGTCGCCTTTTCTGTTCTGATCGACTCAAAGGTTCTTCAGAAGGTAACGGCGGCGATGTCAGACTCATTTTGAACTCCTTTCGCAGGGTGGTTTTCCGCAGATGAAGATCCTCGAGAACTGGCCGTCAGGTGGCCATCCTGCATCTCGATAATCCGATCGGCAATATCCAGAACTCGTACGTCGTGCGTCACCATCAGAATGGGACGCTTCTGTTCTCGCGCAAGGCTTTGCAGCAAATTGACCACTTCGCGTCCCGAAGTCCCATCCAACGCTGCGGTGGGCTCGTCGGCAAGAACCAGTTCCGGCCGCCCTACCAAAGCTCTTGCAATCGCAACACGTTGCTTTTGACCGCCGGACAACCGCGACACATGATAATTCATTCGTTCTCCGAGGCCCACCTGCTGCAGAATGCGAGTGGCCCGTTCACGCCCCTCTTTGATGGTGACGCCGGGCTGCAGGTCAAACATCACCTGCACATTCTGCAGGGCAGTCAGGTACGGGAGAAGATTGTGTGCCTGAAAGATGAAGCCAATCTTACGTCGCAGTTTCAGCAGATCAGTTTGAGACGCATTGTGCAACGAATGGCCCAGCACATCCAGTCGCCCTTCCTGCAGTTTTCGCAACCCTGCGATCAGCGTCAACAGCGTCGTTTTGCCGGATCCAGATGGTCCGGTCAAGAGCACGATTTCACCCGGTTGAATGGCAAGTTCCACATCAAACAGAATCTGCTTGCGTAACTCGCCCTGGCCAAAGGAAAAGTTGATTCCTGCACCAGTGATGACGGCTTTTGAATCATCAGTTTTCATACACCACTCTACTTTCCGGATCAGAATACGTCTGCAGGGTCCGCTGATCGCAGTTTGCGAACAGCCAGCATTCCGGAAAAAGTACACATCAGGATTGTTGCGAAGATCAGAAAGACGCCTCGCATCGGCTCCATGTATAACGGCAACTGAGTGACTTTGCGCAATCCGGCATACATGGCGGCCGCGATGAGTGATCCCGGGATAAATCCCATGGTGGCCAGTTGCACGGACTGTCCAAGAACCAATTGGTAAAGATAGCCGTCAGAGAATCCCATTGCCTTCATGGTGGCATACTGCGGCAGATGATTCGTGACATCCGTATAAAGGATCTGATACACGACGATGAAGCCAATAAAGAATCCAACGACTGTGCCCGCCGTAAAGATAATTCCAATTGGTGTTGCAGATCGCCAGTAAATCAGTTCCAGTTCTTTGAACTGGTCCACAGTCAAAACCTGAACTTCTTTCCCCAACACCTTTTGAAACTGCTGCTGCGCTGAGACAACCGAAATTCCGGGCACCAGCTTTACGACACCAACATCGATCTCCCCGGATTTCCGTTCCGAGAAGAGTCGCAGGAAGTTGGCATGACTGACAAGAACATTCCCGTCAACGCCGAATGAAGCTCCCAGATCAACAACTCCGGCCAGTGACATGCGACGTCGATTAAGCTCCAGTTCCACGGGTTCACGTCTTTCGACGGCCCCCACGACGTCACCAAAGCGGGGTCGTGCCATGCGATCATACAGGAACACA
Source organism: Candidatus Kuenenia stuttgartensis (assembly GCA_945861975.1). GTDB lineage: Bacteria > Planctomycetota > Planctomycetia > Planctomycetales > Planctomycetaceae > SXXK01. Next base: position 4,526 of record CAMAXD010000066.1, read on the forward strand.
TCTGTATTCCGAAGTTGCTGCAGATGCCGTTCGATGCCGGGCAGTTTAAGTGACGCGTTGTCGGTTTCAATTCCGTAACATTGAATCGACCGCATTTCTCCGTTCCACGGATTCTTCCATTCCCCTGGAGAAAGATAAATTGAAAACACGTCGCTGACATCAGGACTTCCTCGCAGACGATACAGCAGCCGACTGGAGAAGACCTTGCTGTGCAGCAAATGTTCGTATTGGCTGTGGACGATCACCAGTTCGCCGTTCATTGAACCGTGAAAAACCACGGCACTGGCGAACAGAGCTTTCATCAATCCCAGTTGCATCCACATCAATACAACCGAAACCATAACTCCGGCAACGGCAGCAAACAGCTTCATCTTCTCATGTTTCAGTTGCAGCCACGACAACGGGATTCCCTGACTCATTGTGGCAGCTCCTGCGCTCCAGCCGGAGTACTCGCATCACTCATGTCCGTCGAGGAGGAATGCGACTTCGAAGTTTCAATCGTGACCTCAACTTTAGCCCATGACAGTCCGGAAACTCGCTGACCGTCTTTGTCGTCCAGCCGAATTCGAACTTCCACAATACGAGCATCTGTATCATCAACCGGATCACTCGAAAGCACATCTTTGCGGCCAATCAGACGCCCGACTTCAATCACACGACCATGTAATGTGGTGTTGAGATTCCTCATCGAAATCGTCGCTGGCTGGCCCAGTGCAACCTTCAGAATGTCTGACTCATGAACCTCAGCGACAACGTCCATCTGCCGTGTATCACCCAGATCCAGCACTCCTTCTGATCCGATGCGTTCTCCGACACGCGTATGAATCTTCAGAATCTCTCCGTCGATCGGACTTCGAATCATTGTGATCTCAAGATCCGCCTCAGCCCGCTGTACTGTCGCCCGAGCCCGCGCGACTTCGGCCTCTGCTTTTTCAAGATCGACGACCCGGACTTCTGCCAACGCCACCAGCACAGATTCATGCTGAGCCAGTTCGCGTCGGAGCACATCAACATCCGCAACTCGCGTATCCAGATCATCCTCAGAAACGGCCTTGCTCTTTCGCAGTTCCTGAGCACGCTCAAGCTGTTTCTCGGCGAGCTTCAAACGTTCGCGAGTTCGTGCGATCAACTCCTCCTGAGCTCGAAGATCACCAGTCTTTGCGCCGGCCTTGACCTGAGCCAGAGATTTCTCCGCAAGCAACACGGAGGCTTTGGCGAGATCAACGTCCGCCTGCTCTCGACGATTGGAATCAAGAATTGCCAGCACCTGCCCGGCATGAACCTGGTCGCACACGCGAACCATGATCTTCTCGACAACAGGTGGCTCCATCACTGACGGTGCGTTGACGTGGATCACTTCGCTCTGCGGTTCAATTCGTCCCAGTGCTCCCACACCGAATTCTGATAGAGGTGCCACGGGGGCCGGAGTGTTCTGTTCCACAATGGGCAGGGAACGATTCGCCGCGAAGGCTCCTGCCATGACGACGGCTGAACAGAACACAAAAATCAATGTTTTACGCATAGACCACCAGAAGTAAACGATTCAGTTTAGTTCGGATATCATAGGTACTGAACCGTTCAGTTCAATTATGTTTCAGCAGTATTCTCGTCTTCGCGATCGGAACAACCCGCAAAGTCCATTCAAACCGCCAAATCTGCTCAAGTGGAAAGGCCGGATCTCTCGATTAACCGAAGAGCGAATGATGTGTCATGCGATCAATCGGATCGCAGTTTGGAGTATGAGCGAGCTTTGTCGCTGGAGAATGCAAATGCCGATTCGACGGTCCGTCTTGAGTGCCATTGGACTACTGGTTTTTGGAACCGCTGTGCTCTACGGTCAGCAGAATGACCCATTTGCGGAATGGGACCGACAGAGTCCACGCCCAACCGCAAAGAAGGCTGCATCGAAAGCGCCAGTTGCGGTTGTGAAGTATTTCTCGGCAAACTCTGAGGAAGAGGTCTCTTCCGAGAACGCACCAGCGGACACACCAGACAACAAAGCATTTGAGGCTTCTCGTCAGCGAATGCGTGAACGCATCGAGACGGGGTCAGCAAACAAGTCCGGGGTCTCGCAGAAACCCGTCGCCACTGCAATTGCAGCCAAGCCCGTAACAAAATCATCCTCTGCTTCCGCCCGCACAGAGAAACCTGCGGCAGAAGCCCATCGTCCCGTCGCAGAGTGGGATGTTTCCACGGCAACAGGGAAGCTGAAGAGCATCGGGACGGCCAAAACCTCCTCGGACCGATCGTCGAAGCAGGCCTCTTCGGGAAAGGTTCAGCCAGCAGCTTTTGAGGAGACGGCTCAAAACTCCGGCAAGAAGATTGTTCAAGTGAGTCAGTCTGATTCTGATCTCCAGGCGGACTCCGGATCGCCAAAGCCAGCACAAGAAGAGAATCCATTCGCGAGCTATCTTGAGAAATCTTCCAGCTCGAAGAAATCTGCCGAGATGCCTCCGGAGTTCAGTGAACAGGTCGCATCGGGAGACGAGAAGGAGAAGGCTGAAGCTCTTCTGAAATCCGCCCCTGCTGCTCGAAAAGCTGCGACCATCGCCAAGCCCGCCCTACAACTCAATGCAACAAAGGCTCCCACACTAAACGCTCCCGCCGAAAAGCCTGTCGCCACAAAGCCTGTTCCGGCTAAGGCTGTCCCGGTGAAAGCCGTTTCTGCAACTCGATCTGCCGAAGCGTTGTCAACAACGGGGTCAGGGATTGCGGCTGCAGGTTCAGGTCCTCAGTCGCCGGGGGTCACCGTACAATGGGTTCGCCGCGGCGAGTTCAATGTGGGCCAGGAATGCGACATCGATCTTGTCGTCCAGAATACGAGTAAATCGGCTGTCCGAAGCGTGATGACAGAGGCCAGCATTCCGGAAGGGCTTGAACTTGTTGAAGCAAAGCCACCGGCCATGGAAGGCTCGGAAACACCCACATGGACATTCGGCGAACTTAAGCCCGGGGAAACGCGCACTGTCGCTTTGAAGGTTATTCCGCGTCAACGTGGCGACGTTCGTCTTGATGCCTTTGTGCGGATGACCGGATTTTCCTCTTCAGAGTTTTCCGTGCAGGAACCGCTGATCAGCGTAGAAGTCAGCGGACCTGAGACTGTGGAAGTCGGACAGCAGGCCGGTTACATTGTGACAGTGACAAACCCCGGAACAGGGCTCGCCAGCAACGTCGTGATTCAGGCCGCAATTCCCGAGGGGCTGGAACATCGCAGCGGCAGCATTTTGACAATTGATATCGGTACACTGAACGCGGGAGAGTCGCGTCAGGCAAAGCTTAGCCTGACCGCAGTCAAAGGCGGCGTTCAGGATGTCGCCGTGCGAGCCATCGCATCAGGCGATCTTACGGACGAAACCACGGCGACCGTCACTGTCGCTGAACCTAAGCTCAAGATCGCAATCAACGGACCAGAAGAACAACTGGCCGGACGAACGTGCGACTACACCATGACAGTTTCCAACGCTGGTGGAGTCCCCTCTGAAAACGTACGAGCCAAGTATCGCATTCCGCAAGGATCCGAATTCGTCTCTGCCAATCGAGGCGGTAAGTACAGCAAGACGGATCACTCGATCGAGTGGTTCGTGGGAACACTGCAGCCGGATGGATCAAGTGATTTCAGTCTGACTCTGCGAGCCACCGCGCCAGGTGAACTGCTGCATCAGGCCGGAGTCATTTCAGAACACGGTCAGGTCACGATGTGTGACTACAACACCATTGTCGAAGGCATGGCCGCGCTGGACCTGAAGATTGTGTCCAGCAGCAAGGATTTGGCCAAGGGTGACGATGTCACCTGGGAAGTGCATATCCGCAACACCGGAAGCCGTGCAGCATCGAATGTGGGTATGTCCTGCGAATTGCCATCAGGAATCCAGCTCGTAGACGCTGAAGGTCCATCCGAGCACATTGCTGAGAACGGAGTTATGGTTTTCCGTTCTCTGCCAGCGATCGCTCCGGATGAAGAGATTGTCTACTCCATTCGAGCAACCTGCCTGCGGGAAGGCAATCATCGCCTGCGTCTGCGAGTCGCGAGCGAGTCGATCTCGGAACCGCTGATTGGCGAAGAATCAGCAACCGTTGTTGAACGCTGATTTGGCTGAAAACTCGCAGCAAAACCGGTACTTGCTCCCGGACAGCTCAGAAAATGCAGGAAGAAAGACGTAAACGAGGGTGCTGTCCCGGTTGTGCAAGTGTCTCCTGGTCATCTCATAATCAGGCAACTCCAAAGTATTCCCGGATGAACTGACGGCGGTCTGCGCTCTGCACATACTGCACGAGCGCATACAGCTTCTTCTGATCTCGCAGAAGCTTGGCCGCACGACCTTCCTCGTCGGCCAACGATTCGGGCAGGCCTCCCTCCACGATCAGGTTGGAAAGATCAATTTCGTCCTGAATCACGCCATGTCGTTGCAATAAAGACAGGACGGTCTCCACCCGTCGATCATGACGCTGGCGGTCACAAAGACGCTCTCGCAGCCATTCGATCCCAAACGCACGAATCTGTTCTGTGCTGTGCGTGAGATGGTGATAGACACGTTCGCAGAATTCGGCATCTGGATTCGTCCACCGAATAAATTCGATCTGAGTATTCAGATCGCGCTGGTCGTAAAGCAGCGTACACTCCGACGGCTTGCCATCTCGGCCCGCGCGGCCGATTTCCTGGTAGTATGACTCCATCGAGCCAGGGATGTCCGCATGAACCACAAAGCGGATATCTTCCTTATCGATACCCATTCCAAAGGCATTGGTCGCAAGGACCAGGCGAGAACGCCCCTTCATAAAATCATCCTGAATATTGCGACGAACGTGCCGATCCAGATCGCCGTGGTAGCAGACATGATCGATGCCGGCAGCCTGAAGCCTTTCACTGAACTCCAGCAGAGTTCGAATCAGAGTGAAATAGACGATGCCGCTGCCTTTTGAATCCGGGGTCAGCCAGCGATCGAAAACGGCCTCCATGGATTCTTCTTTTTCGTCAGCCTCCCAAACTTCTTCCACCCGCAGGTCCAGATTAGGGCGATCAATCCCTTCATGAAATGTGCGGACTTCGGCAACATCGAGTCCCAGTTGACGAACAATGTCCTGCTGCACATCCAGCGTGGCTGTCGCGGTCAGAGCCATCGTAACCGGATTGCCCAACATCGCCCTGAACTCTGCCACACGAGTATAGTCGGGCCGAAAATCATGACCCCATTCGCTGATGCAGTGAGCTTCATCGACGGCCAGCAGCTTCACTTCTCTCTGCGCAATGATCTCCAGAAACTCAGCTTTGCGAAAACGTTCCGGAGTCACATACAGCAAACAGTAATCGCCTCGCGCCACTGCGGCATAACGCTTCTCTCGATCTTTGCGGCTCAGCGACGAATTCACAAACGTGGCGGAAATCCCTTTCGCCTGAAGCGTATCCACCTGATCCTTCATCAGTGCAATAAGGGGCGAAAGCACAAGTGTAATTGGCGGTCGCTCTCCCGGACTCTTTGGACTCCGCATCAGCGCCGGGATTTGAAAACAGAGCGATTTGCCACTTCCTGTTGGCATAATCACCAGGCTGTGGTGACCGGCGTTCACATGTTCGATGATCTCCGCCTGTGTTCCCCGGAATTCTGAGTAGCCGAAGTAGTGCTGGAGAAATTCATGCGCGGATTTCATGGAGAGTGTCTGTTTTGCACGTGTTGCCAAAAAACAACTGTCAAATCTGATCCTAACGAGTGGTCCAACTGGCATCGATGCTTCAGTTTTACCGGCACATTTGTCAGGAACTTCCGGCCCGTCTCTCCGGAAGGAGACATAGTTTAGAACACTGCGATGCGGCAGGACAGGATTCTGCTTCCTCTGCGGTGTTCGAGAATCAGTCCGGAACCCGCAAAATCTGATATCGCTGCGGCCAATCAGAGATTTTGCGTGTTCCGAACTGATTCTTCTGCTTTCACGATCGGCTTCCAAAACACAGGAAAGTTCCGTGACAGGAATCAACAACAGCACTATGTCGACCCCCAGAGTTTCAGTCATCATCCCGGTCTTCAACGGCGCTGAAGATCTTCCCGTCGCAATTGAGAGCGCATTGAATCAAAGGGACTGCGAGACCGAAGTCATCATCGTCAACGATGGCTCAACGGACGGGACGAAGGCGATTATTGACAACTACGGTGACAGAGTCATTGCGGTTCATCAGAAAAATCTGGGTGCTGCGGGCCTATCAAGAACGCGAAACAACGGTGTGGCAGTCTCATCAGGTGAATGGATCGCATTCCTTGATCACGACGATCTCTGGGAGCCCAACAAACTCTCATTACAACTGAAGGCCGCTGAGCGAACTTCAGCCGACATCGTTTACACGAATGCTCGCAACTTTGGAGATGTCTCGCGCGTCAGTGACTTTCGGAGCGATCCGACCGCAATGCCCGAAGGCGATCTGTTCGAAGCGTTGCTGATGGACAACTTCATTGTGATGTCCAGCACGATGATGAAACGTGCTTTGTTCGACAGAATTCAGGGGTTTACGGAATCGCCGGTGCTTGCAGAAGACTGGGATCTTTGGCTCAAAGCCGCTGCGGCTGGAACTAAGTTTGCCGCTGTTTCAGAACCCGTCACCATGTATCGCTGGCGGCCCGGTTCGTTCTCAAAGAACCATGTCCGGATGCGCAGTCTGAGGCTGTTGGCTCTGCAGCGAGCACTTGACTCTGACCGCGGTCAGCAGGTGTCATGGCCTGTCCGTCGCAAAGCTCTCGCGAATGTCGAACGATGCTCGGCCTGGTTTCTGGCCTCCTCGTCACCGCGACAGGCCATCAGTTGGTACGCGCGATCTTTGATCTACTGGCCGTTTGACGTCAACTGCTGGAAGGGTGTTGTCAAAGGGTGTGTTGGCCGATCCTGACGATTGCGTTCAACAAGGATTTCGGACCACTTTTCGGGATCTGCGAAAAGCATTAGACTACGGCATCGCAATTCACGAACAGGCCGTATTCTCCGGGAAACGCGGTCTACTCACCCCTCTGAGATTCGCCGCGTGCTGGATTCCTACAACGATCGCTGGGCATTGATTACCGGAGCTTCATCCGGAATTGGCGCGGAGTTCGCTGTGCAACTGGCCGGCCGCGGAATGCATCTGATCCTGGCAGCTCGCCGCAAGGATAAGATGACTGAGCTCGCGACCGACCTGAACACTCGACATGGCACACGTTGTCATATTGTGGCCGTCGATCTGGCCGACCCTGACTCCGGTCGACGACTCATGGAAGAGGTCAGGCGTCTTGGTGTGCAGATTGAGCTGCTTGTCAATAACGCGGGAATGGGGTTGATCGGTCAGATTGAAACAACAACTCCGGAAGAAGTCCGGAAGATGCTCAATCTGAACCTGATGACACTATCCGATTTGACCTACAGAGTGCTCCCCGGAATGCTGTCTCAGGGGCACGGGGCAATTATCAATATGTCGTCTCAGGCAGCGTTTCAACCTGTCGCCTTTATGGCCGCCTATGCCGCCAGTAAATCTTACATCCTCCATTTCAGTGAAGCCTTGTGGGCGGAAGCTCGCAGTCGAGGAGTCACGGTCATGGCGTTGTGTCCCGGAGTCACCCGCACGGAGTTCTTTGATCTCGCCGGCGTCCCCGGCTGGCTGGAAAAACACACATCGCATCCTCCGGGAAAGGTCGTGAAGACCGCGTTGAAAACTCTTGAGAAACGTCGACAGTATGTCGTGCCGGGCTGGAAGAACTACCTCATGACATTGTTCGTCCGCATGACGACTCGTCGCACGGCAGTGAATGAATCGAAGAGATTCTTTCGCCCCGCGAAACCTCAGAAACCCGCAAGCGAGCCATAACCCGCGGTCAGCAATAGGGATCTTTTGAGCGAATCCTGCAAATTGTGGCTCGTTGCGACGTGTGCATGTGGCAGTTAGACTGCGGGTCTGTCGCATGACTTCGTGTTATGATACACGAAAACGTTTCAGTGACATCTGCAGCACCGCCTCCGGGCGACCTCAACCGATGTCTCAGACCCTTAGACTCTCAGGCACGCGGACTGTCTGACCCCTTTTCTGAGATCTGACTGGTACTATGTACTGCGCCGCAATTGATGTTCATTCACTTTTTCTGCCGGGCTCCCCATGAATTCCGAGGACATTTCCACAAGCGACGATAACAAGAAGAACAACCCCGTTCGATTTATCGCTCGTGAAATTCTGAACGGGCTGGAAACACTCATTCAGGAAGCTCAGGCGAATACTCGACCACTGGAAGTCGATCCTTATCGGTCACGCATGTTTGAGTTTTTTGTAACAGCAGACGGTGCGGGACTGATCAAAGACGACCGAGAAGTGGCCGCCTTCGAAGATTTGGATGACGATTCCAACGAAATGGATCTCTCCGCAGACAGCCTGTGCCGACTTCTTGCACGCCGTTGGGGATTGGACATGGCGGCGCGAGAAGCCCAGGCTCTGCAGACGCGATTGCCTGCCGATCAACTGGAACGCATGAGATTACTTTGGTCGGTCATGCGAATGTGGATTGAATGGAGCTATGCGTGGCGACGCTGGAATGAGTTTCATTCGCCTCCGAGTGAAACATCCGTCTGAAGACCATCAGGAGACGTTGCATGAAGATACCACGTCGGCCGAAGCATCTGGGTTCGCAGGATGGCGACACGATGACTCCCATGATTGATGTTGTGTTCCTGCTGCTCGTGTTCTTTATTTGCGCATCCGTAGGAGGCACTGCGGATCGATTATTGCCTGCGGAACTTAAGGGAACGACCGAGGCGGCGGATCCGCAGGAACCTGCAGAAGATCCCGACGAATGGCAGCATCCGGCGATCCAAATTCGGATTGAACCTGAACAGGACTCTGTCGCGATCTTTCTGGATGAACAACGACTGGCTGGCCCGGATATGCTTCAGGATCGACTTCAGCGACTGGCGGCAGTCGATCCGGAATCCAGGATCATTTTGAACATCCACGATGATGTGCGAGTACAACCTTTTATCGATGTGTATGATTTGTGCCAGTCGCTGCAATTTCCGAACATTTCGTTCGCGGTCGGTAAGCCAGCCACGAACCCGTAAAGCCTGTAGACTGGATCTCAAAAATGCCGTTGTTTGAATTCTTCTGTGAGGAATGCTCACACCACGCGGAACTTCTTGTTGGACGCACTGAAAAACCGGCGTGCCCAAAATGTGGCTCAAAGAAGATGGACAAGCTGATGAGTGCTGCGGCGGGGCGAGTCGCATCCGGCAGTCTTTCCATGGCGTCCTCGTGTCCTCCGCCGGAAGCCGGCCCCTGCAGCCCTCACTGCTGCCGACTGCCACAATAGTTTGGCAGAGGCGTTGCCTTGCGAAGGACCGGGTTTCATGAGTCATCAACTCCACGTTCACCTGCTGCCGTCGTTAATTGAAGCAGACGCGTTGAATGGCGGGACCGCCGTCATCATCGACATCCTTCGCGCGTCATCGACGATGATCACAGCGCTGCACAACGGCGCGAATCGAGTGATCCCGTGCGGGACCATCGACGAAGCATTTCGCCTGCGAGAACAATCACCCAACGAGTCCATAATCCTGGGTGGTGAACGAGGCGGTGTGCGCATTCAGGGATTCGACTTTGGGAATTCGCCTGCGGAGTACAGCACCGCCGCTGTCGCTGGTCGGACCGTCGTCTTCACCACGACCAATGGAACCAAAGCGATTCTGAAAGCATCGCCTGCCGCAACCATTTTGATTGGAGCCTTCCTGAATCGTGCGGTGATCGCTGATCGGCTACTTCAGGAGCAACGCGACACTCATCTCATTTGTGCAGGCGCTGACGGGACCGTCACGGGTGAGGACGTTCTGTTTGCCGGAGCGGTTGTTGATGATCTGATCGGGAATAACTCGCCCGAAAGCGATGTCTCCAGGAGATGGGTTCTTAACGACAGCGCGGTTATGGCATGGTCGCTGTGGCGAAAGAAAGTAGCAGACGTCGCACAAGGCGGGACTGACCCGGCAGATCAGCATTGCGCAGTTTGCGCACGTTTGGCTTTAGCAATGCGTGATACTCAGGGAGGAAGAAACCTCGTAAGCCTCGGATACGACTCGGACATCCGCCTCTGCAGTCAACTGGACCAGTTCAGGATCATCCCCAAACTGGATCGACAGCAGAATTACCTAACCGCTGACTGAATGGCAGGAACCGGCGTGGCTGCAGCAACAGGCCATTCTGGACAGGACTTAGGGAGAATTGCTGAAACACCTCCCGGTGATCAGTTCGTCACAAAATCGCTCATCGTCGGAAGTGCCTGTGGCTGACCGGTAAGAGTAAACGGGCGACGAGCAACCTCATTGCCGGAACTCTTCAGCACCATCCAATAATCACCTGGGACAAGCTTGTTTCCGGCATCGTAATTGAAGTTCGCGAATAGCTGCTCACGAGTCACATACTGCCCTGAACTGTCGACGATGCGACCATCTGAATCTTCAACAGCGCAATCGACCCACATGTCTTCGTGGGGTGGATTAATATTGCAATGAGCGATAATCGTATCGCCAAATTCAAATGTGTTTCGTCGATTGCCCAGTTGCCCACCGACCATCATATTTCCAATATCGAATGAGAAGAACTTATCCTTCTCCCGAAGTGGCTTCGGATTATTGATCATTGCCAGAGCTTCACGGCTGTCGATCTTTCGCAGAGCCAGCGGCCCATTGTTACTGCGAATTCCGTAGACATCAATGCGATAATCCGCTTCTGCTGATGCAACCGCCACCAAAACAGCGAGGCCAATCCACAGAATTGATGAGGGCACGGATTGCGGACGCATTTCAATCATGCGAGCGATCGCGAATCGAGGGAATCCAAGCATTGATGTGGGAATACGGAGCCGATGTACGAAACGTCGAATGGCTACGATGTCATCTTCCATTAGAAACGACAGATAGCCACTAATACAGATCAGCGGGAAAATGTAGAGGCCCAAAGTGATCCATGTCATCATATGAAACAGGATACCGACCCCCAGTGCAAAGTACCGCCCTGCCGGACGCCAGGCGAGAAAAGGGAAAGTGATCTCCCAGACAACGGTGATGTATCCACAAGTCAACAGCACCGGTGTCCACATGGCAAGCACTTCACCAAACGGATTAGAATAGTTCCAGTTGCTGAGCATCCAATAACGCATCTGCTCACCGGTGAAAAATGCCTGAGTCTGAATCTTGGTAATGGCAGCACCGAAGTAAACAAAGCAGAACAAAATCTGAATCAGACGAGCTGGCCAGACGGGGAATCGTGGGGGAATCGCAGTCGCTGCCGGGCCTTCTTTCCAACGCCGCAGAATGGCATCAATGGACCAGACAGACCCGCAGTTGGAAAGCGTCAGCATCAGAAACATATGCGAAGCCATGACCGAGTACTTCGTCATCGTGCTGACCGCATCCAGCAGGTTGAAATAGAGGTACAACGGCGTTCCAATCAGGAATGCCATGCGCGTTCTGAAGCCAAAGACCCCGCAGATCATCGCGAAGATCATGACGCCATAGAGAGCCGCCGCAAATGCCGGGGGAAGCTCAGGAAGCGGTCGTCCCTGTCCGAATAGCTCTGCCAACTGCTGCGGCGCACCGTCGGAGGAAAACAGTTCTCGCACGCGAGGAAACCTGCGAATCATCGGCACGAGCGCGACGGATGTCAGAAACATTCGAACGAGGGCAAGACCATACGGTGACTGCTCTGCGAAGAAGAATGCCTTCAGACCGCCGAACCATGAGGTCCCTGATGTTGTTGTTTTCATGCCCTAAGCCTCCTGCTGACAGAACAAAAGCTGATCGCCGTGTCTTAACTAATCTCTGAGAATCAATTCAGTTTGTATTCAGCCCGTTGGCAGAACTCCGAAACGTCGATCGCTGTGCCTTCAACTCACTCGGATTGAAAAACGTGTTGTAATACGGTGTTGCCCGTTCAGCTGCCCGCTGCAGTCGCGGATTGTCGGCGATGCCGCTTAGGGTCTGAGCATTAAACCAATCCGGATAACTTTCGACCGGCATCCCGCTGGCATCACAAATTGCACGCAGGTTGTAATAGGATGTTTTGTCTTTGGGTTCATGGAAATAATGAGACCACAACTGGTCCGGAACATTGAACTGCTTGGGCCAGATTTCCTGGACCACATAGACACGATCAATCCCGGCATGCTGCGAATGGTCAAGCACATTCTTGATGTGTCGATAGATCAGGTTATTGCTGACGTCATAGTGAACTCGCGCGACGTTGCCAAAAGGAGTGAAGGCCCCCCACGGCTCTTCAACGGCGTAGTAGTTTCCGCTGGAGTCTTCTCCGATAATGCGAGTCCTGTTGTCATAGGCCTGCCAGCCGCAGAACATATCCCAGACACAGAAATAGCTGGTTGTATTGCCGGCCAGGCCAACCTTAAGAGTATGGGCTCCGACGCCCCAGGCAAGGCACATCAGATACGCGAGAATAAAGAGGCCAGAGGCCATACGTCGAATCTGCATTTTTCACCATCCTTCCATGGCAGGTGAATCGGGGTCAGCATCCCATCAGTTTCCAGCGAAACAGGCAGGGCAGGGCTCAATCAACAACCAGGCTGGACAGGCACTCCTTGCCGATCTCTGACACCCAGCGTTCTGGACTCTGCCTGTTTTGCGATTTTTGGTCAAGATCGAACCGGACGCTAATCGCGGAAGTGAAGGGAGCTTAGCTGTGATTTTCCGCACACTTCCCTGTGCATAACGGCCGCAATAGGCCATTCAGGCATAGATAAAAAGAGACTGGCTCCGTGGGGAGCAGTCTCTGGCTGGTCTTCCAACGCTGAAATCCTGCACGGTCCTATTTCTCACCAATCCCGGTCTTGCTGTTGGCTGAGGATCCGCTGAACCTGGCTCCCGGCGGTGGGTCCGGATTGGTCGGCTCTTCCGGCTGACCACTTCCTCCACAACCACAGATGCTGCTGATCAGGCAAATCGCCAGAAGGATTCGAGACATAAAGAGACCACACCTTTCGGAATCAGAATTCGCCATTCACCCAGCTATTGGACATCGCGGAAATTGCCCAATAGGTGTTCTTGTCCATGTTTTCAGAGATGAATCGAACGGAACCATCACCCAGTGCAAATTGATAGCCGCCCGTATGAAAACTGCTGAACCCATAAGCGGCATCAGTCGAGGTGAGATTGGCTGGATTCGGATTCGCAGGATCCGGAACCCCCGCGCTGTCAACATACTTATTCCAGACAGAAGGAATGAAATTCGCCCCCATCCAGGAAAACCCCAGACTTTTTCCACCGGTGGCTTCGCCAAACATCAGTACGTTACTGGTGCCTCTGGTCAAATCCCGAAAGCTGACCTTCAATCTTGAGACACTGAAGACACCTTTCCAGTCATGGAGATTGGGAACATCAACGGAACCATCACCATTCAGATCCCACTGGACGTTGCAGCGACCACCACCGATCATTCCCCCAACACCGACATAGTTGGTTGCTTTCAGATTATCATCACTCGGATTGTCGATGCCGAACAAGACGAAGCCACTGGTGCAGTAGATCACTGACGTCGAAAAATACCCGGAACCATGCCACAAAACAAAATCCTTTCCGGCCTGCGGATCAGAGGGGCACTCGAACATCGGCATTCTTGTTTGTGCCAGAGCAAATGAGGCCGCATCGTTGTACCAGGCCGCTCCCGGAGTCTTGTAGTTCCCAACAACACTCCCTGTGAGATAGTGGTCATCAAATCCTTTGGTCGTCCCCATTTTTGCGTAGAGATTCGACTGTTCAAGCTGGGGCAGCAACTGTGGCAAAACTCCGATTCCGGGTGATGTGTCCGGATCTGGATACCCCGCGGACACCGGCTCAAAAACTCCATCTCGACCAGTCTCGTTATGCCATTCCATGATATTTGCGGCAGGAAATCTCTCGTAAATGTCGTGAAAGTTATGAGCGGCAAGGGCAATCTGCTTCAGATTATTCTTGCACTGCGTTCGACGAGCGGCCTCACGGGCCTGCTGAACAGCCGGTAGAAGCAAGGCGATGAGAATGGCGATGATTGCAATGACAACCAATAGTTCAATCAATGTGAACCCAGATGACGGGGATCGACGCAAGACAGGCGAACGTCGCTTCATTTCGAGTTTCCTTCAGTGTGTTTTCCCCTCGAAAAACACCGTTTGAACTGGCAATAAGCATTAAGAATGATGAAACCGAAGA
>CAMAXD010000067.1 GCA_945861975.1 Candidatus Kuenenia stuttgartensis
AAGATGAGTCCCGAAACCTTCATCGAGCATTTCGAAACCTTCGCTGCCGCCCCAAACGGCGTCGCGAAACTGCGAGAGTTGATCCTGCCACTGGCCGTACAGGGAAAGCTCGGCACGCAGGACGACGGTGATGCCCTGACAGACTTTTCGCAATCTGACAATACGGAAACGTTTGCTGTCGGATCCCTACTGTCAGTGGACTCTTCAAGGAACGGGTCCACAAGCACGACGGCTACCTGATTCATTTTGCCCGACGAGGCAGATCTGATCGTACAGAAGCTCTGGAGACAGCCCTCGAAGCCTCCATGCGTAACCTGCGGGCAAAATGGGGAATCCAGTCGTGAAACGGAACTGGTGGAAACTTACCCGGTACATGTTGTGACAGCATGGCTCGGCAACACGGCGAGCGTGGCGGGGAAGCATTACCTGCAGACAACTGAGGAGCACCTCGACAAAGCGGTGCAAAATCCGGTGCAGCAGCCGTCCGCAAGACTTCGCAATGCACTGCTTCGTGCACCGGATCCAACAAAAAAGCCCTCAAAAACACTGAGAACCAATGTTTTTGAGGGCGATAAGTTACCCCGTAGGGACTCGAACCCCAACTGACAGTGCCAGAAACTGTAGTGCTACCAATTACACCACGGAGTAGTTTGCCAATCGAGTTGGCTCGTTTGGCGGGCGGAATGTAACAGTGAATTCTGATTGTGTAAAGCGCTGGTTTTAGGAACTTCCACGAGCTTCCGTAAGCGGGATTTTCCGGGAATCGTAAGCCGCGGGCACAACATCAGCGACAACGTTCAAGCCGAAAAGTTCGGCAGGAAGCCTCAGTTCCCTGGCCTGACTTGCTCGAAACGCAATGAATGTCGCAGAACCTCTGCAAAGTAAGATCTGGTCAGAGAGGTCGTGATTTAGTTCGTGGTGCCCACTTCAGTCGTCAATGTCGCTCAAATACACACGGGAAAGCTGGCTAAAGCCAGCACGACACAGTTTTTACTGCGACTAAATTTTACCGCGACTAAATCGGCTGGACACGAGCGGAGTACCACCATGCTGAACTTACTGTTTCTTCGGCAATGCGTCCGGAGCTGCCAACTCGGATTCAAAACTGCGTTGCGTACCCGGGCGACTCAATCGCACAGCTCGCACATCCATGACTGCTCCCCCGGGTTTTGATTTTGGTACCAATTTCAATGTGATGGTTTCGTTGACAGGCAGCTCGACTGTGCCGACAGTTTTCCATACGAAGTTCTGAAAATGGCCGGTCTCTTCGACAACAAACGATCGAGACTCATTGCCGATCTGCATGTCAACCGTGCTGCCACCGTGACCGGTACCGCAGCCTTGCAGAATATCGATCTCGTACAAACCTTTTTGGGATGTCGACAACTTCCATTCCGCCGTCGCCTTCACATTGCTCCAGTAACCCACTGTGTTTTTGTGCGGCTGTGGTTCGTATCGCAGATTCTCACCGGCAGTCGTCGCCAGCTTTGCTGGAAGAAAGATCAAACCCTCTTTCGTGACGCGGGTCACTACGGATCCGTCAAAGATGAGAGGAGGAGCATCCAGGTTGATAATCAGTACATCGCCATCTGCGGCCGGAGGTTTTCCGTGGCGAATGATCCAGTGATCAGGTTCCGGCTGTAGTGAAATCATTGTGTCGGGAATCGACTGCCATCTTATGGACTGCACAACATTCGCAAGTCGCGGAATCTTCAGTGACGCATCGTCAGCCGCCACTTTGATCTCTGTGTAGAGCGAGTTGCCGACGGCATAGAGTTTCACATTTTCGAGGCCAGCGATTTCGAAGAGAACAGCGTCCCGGGGAATGCCTCTTGTTGAGTCCTCCGCAGATTTCACTAAGGCCGATGGGTATGACACGAAAAGCACCCAAAGCGTGAGGAAGAATGCTCGTTGGTCGAAAAGAGGAAATATCATGTGTCGTTGCATTTTGAATGTTCAGTGGCGGTAGAGAGCTTAACATGGCGACTCGCCCCGGTTGATACTCTTTTTTCCTTTCCGGGTCTAATCAAAAAGTCGGAATCGCCGGGCTGTTGAGCGTTTTTACGCAGCGACAAGGATCGACCTGCGCCTCTCCGCAGAATGACTCATGGGCGTTTCGGTGGAAAAGCACCAGGGCGGTAAGATTTTAAGTACTCACGATAAAGGTGGCGAACAGAATCGACAGGCCCGCGAACATCGATAGACTGTTTCGCTACAGATGACCCCGCTTTCCACCACGCTTTCCACCACGCTTTCCACCACGCTGTCCCACCACGCTGTCCCACCACGCTGCCGCGAGACTCACGTCATGGCGTATCTGAAACGTACCAGCAATGAATCCCTTCAGGTGATTCCTCTACTGGATGGAACGACAACGATCGGCCGCTCACGGCTGTGTGATCTCAACCTGCGGTCTCCTGTGGTCAGTAAAATTCATGCTGTGATCGAATGTTGTTCTGGATCTTGCACGCTAAGAAATGAAAGCTCCAAGGGCACCTTCATTAATGGGGACAAACTTCAGGGAACTCGACAACTGATGCCAGGTGACCAGATTCGAATAGGATGGGAGAACCTCACCTACTTTGATTCCGCACCTCCGGAGATTGATGGTGATTCGGACCGGTCGCCTCCTCCAGCAGGTCGCCCAGGTGATCCGGATGAATCGATCCTCCACAAGACGGCTCGTCCGGGTCGTGCGATTCGTGTTGAATCAGCAGTATGCATTGCTGAGGAAAAAGTGCGTGGCGAAATTTCGCTTCGGGATCAGACGATCGCCAGCCTTGCCACGACAGATTCGGTACGAAAGCTTTCGCAAATGTTGCGGCTGAGCAGAATTATTCGTGACCGCGGCGAACCAGATCAAGTGGAAGCCGCTATCGTAGCTCTGTATCAATTTTTTCCGCAGGCTTCTCAAATCGTCCTCGTTGCGGAAACGGTACCCGGCTTTCAGGCGTTTTCGGTCAGTTTGGCTCATTGTCGGGCAGCATCCTCACCGGCGATGGTATGCGATGATGTGATTATGCAGACGGCCAAAATGAACAAGTGTTTTCTGCTGGCCGATCAGTGGCGCAATGAACCAGGGGAAAAGCCCCGTTTGTCGGCGTTGGGACGGGTTTCTTTGATGTCTGTCCCAATTCAGACGGTGCAGGGAAACTGCTATGCCGTCCTGCAGATGATTTCCGAAGATCCGGGCCCGGAATTCGATATGGGTGATCTGGAGCGACTCGCCATCCTGGCCCAGTTGCTGGCGATTGTCGTGCCAGTGCCATCTTCGCGATAACGATGGGCTCGACATGAGATTCGTGCGTTAGGCTGATACACTACCGCCTTGCACGGAACGGGTGGGATCGCTGGACGGTTTCAACGCTCGGTGCAAAACAGTCTGATGACCAGTTTTTGCGTTGGCCGCCGCGGGAGACTTCATGAACGAGCACGTCCATTCTGTTGCCGACGTGCTCGGTCCCGGAGGTGTTATTGCTCGCAGATTGCCCGGCTACGAACCGCGGCCGGAGCAACTGGCCATGGCCGAAGCCGTCGAAAACGCGCTGGCCAACAAGAAGCATCTGATCGCAGAAGCCGGCACCGGTGTTGGCAAAAGCTTCGCCTATCTGATTCCAGCCATTCTTTCGGCACAGGGAAATCAGGGAGACGCAACTGAGGGCAAAAAGAAGAAGCGAATCATCGTTTCGACGCACACGATCAGTCTGCAGGAGCAGTTGATCAATCACGACATTCCATTTCTGCAGGCAGTTTTACCGGTTGAGTTCTCTGCGGTTCTGGTCAAAGGGCGAGGCAACTATATCAGTCTGCGTCGCCTCGATAAGGCGGTGCAACGATCGTCTCAGAAGTCGATGTTTGAACCCGAAGGTCAGCGAGATCTCGCACGCATTCGACAGTGGGCGCACACCACCAAAGATGGCAGCCGGTCGGATCTGCCGTTTCAGCCGCGTTCGGATGTCTGGGATGAAGTTCTCAGCGATCATGGCGATTGTCTCCGCAAGAAATGTCCCAATCATGGCGACTGTTTCTACTACGCTGCTCGACGGCGAGTCTGGAATGCGGATCTGCTGATCGTGAATCACGCCCTGTTTTTTTCTGACCTTTCGTTGCGGCGCGACGATGCCAGTATTCTGCCGGAGTATGACACGGTCATCTTTGATGAAGCCCACACCGTTGAGGCTGTGGCCGCTGATCATCTGGGGCTGTCTGTGTCAGAAGGTCAGGTCGATTATTTACTGAATCGGCTCTATAACGACCAGTCGCAGCGCGGACTCCTGGTGACTCATAGTCTGGTCGATGCTCAGCAGCAGGTTCAGAAACTACGTTCCGAATCGATGCGATTCTTTGAAGATGTCGGTGACTGGGCTGCTCGATTCTGTAAACCGAACGGGCGACTTACGGGACCCATGGAGATCGATAATCGTCTCTCCGCTGAACTGACCGCGTTGGCGATTATGATTGCGGAGAAAGCCGCAGTGGCGAACTCTGAAGCGAATCAGGTCGAATTGCAGTCGGCCTCGGATCGGTGCAAAATTCTGGCGGATAATCTGCTGTCGTGGACGCGGCAGAGTGTTGGCAATTCCGTGTTCTGGGTGGAGAAAAGCGGCATCAACAAAAATCGCCTGACGCTGATGAGTGCTCCTGTCGAGGTCGGCCCTATTCTGCGCGAGTACCTCTACAACAACGTCCCGTCCGTGGTGATGGCCAGTGCAACGCTGGCCACCGGCACAAAAGACTTTGGCTTTTTCCGTTCTCGAGTCGGGCTGACCGAAGGTAAAGAAACTCGGCAGGGAAGTCCGTTCAATTACGAGCAGCAGGCACGCCTCATTCTGTCGACCAATATGGCAGATCCTGCTGCGGATCCGAAGCGATTCGAACAGCAGTGTTGTGATCGCATTAAGCGACATCTGCTGGAGACCGCAGGTCGCGCGTTTGTGCTGTTTACCAGCTACTCGATGATGCAGAGCTGTGCGGAACGGCTGACCGGCTGGCTGGCGCAGAACGATCTGTCGCTCTACTGCCAGGGAAAGGGATTGCCCCGTACGGCAATGCTGGAACGCTTTCGTGCCGATGAGCGAGCCGTCTTGTTCGGCACGGACAGCTTCTGGCAGGGCGTGAACGTTCCCGGGGATGCACTTCAGAACGTGATTATTCCACGGTTGCCTTTCAGTGTGCCTGATCATCCGCTCCTGGAAGCTCGCCTGGAAGCCATCAAAGCGCGAGGGGGTAACCCGTTTCGTGATTATCAGACGCCCGAGGCAATCATTAAATTCAAGCAGGGCTTCGGGCGGCTGATTCGGCACAGAAATGATACCGGGCGAGTTGTCGTGCTTGATCCGCGAGTGCTGACGAAACCCTACGGTCGATTGTTTATCGCCAGCTTGCCCAAGTGTCGCCTGGAGATTGATAACGGAGAAACCATTGAGCCGGTTATAGAAGATGGTCCATAAAATCGTTGAACGGCAAGCCAAAGGCGACCTTGCATCGGCAGCAGTCGCCTGCGGCTTGCCCTTAAACGAACGGAGAAAATCCTTCGACTCAGTGCAGCTCTGATCTCGTTCGCCAGCGACTTCCGTCAGGACAATGGAACGTCGCCAAAACACTCGTACGGTTAAATCAGTTGGATTCCCTCAACGCATGAACTCACCTGTCGCCCCTGAGTATCGCACGGATGTTTTGACAGGGCTGATTTCTCTGATTGCTCCCGCACGTTCGGCGCGGCCTTCAGCCAGGCATCCGGAACCGCATATTTCCAGACCGGATGACCCGTTTGGGGAGGGGGCTGAAGCGGAAACTCCAAATGAAAGCTTTGCTGTTCGTAAACCTGGCACTGCTCCGAACACGCCAGGCTGGAACCTCAGAGTTGTCCCCAATCGTTACCCGGCTGTTGTGCCCATCACGGCGTCAGGGTCCGACGTGGAGAAACCGACCTCGACATCTAAGTTCTTTCCCACGGCGGCAGCTCGAGGTGCTCATGAAGTTGTCATCGAATGCCCCGATTCGCGTTCACGTCTGGCAGATCTTTCACTTGTTGAAATCAGCCAGGTGCTGCTGGCCTGGCGTCAGCGAGTTCAGCATCTGAGTGAATCCGGCGAGTATCAAAGTCTGGCCGTGTTTCGCAACGAAGGCTTTAGCGCGGGGGCTTCATTGGCGCATTGTCATTCGCAGATCATGGCCACTCAGACCCTGACCCCTCTCGATCAGCAGCGGCATCAAATCGCGGTAGGTTATCACCAAACAACGGGACGTGAATTGCTCATGGATCTGGCTGAGGCCGAGCTATCAGCGGGCCACCGACTCGTCATCAAGACAGCCGACTTCATCGTGATGTGCCCGTTTGCTTCACGAGCCCCCTGGCAGGTCCGGTTCATTCCGTTGCTCTCAGCTCCAGCATTTTTCAACGAAGCGTCAGATCACTGCCTGAGCGAACTGGCCAGGCTGTTAAAGCAGACAATTAACGCTCTGGAAGTCGCGCTCGAAGGAGCGTTCTCGTTCAACCTGATTCTGCCGCATCCTCGCCTTGATCAGCCGCCGCAATATCGATGGATGCTCGAACTTCTGCCTCGCATCGGACGACATGCCGGCTGGGAATATCTTAGCAACGTGGAAATCGTGACAGTCGCTCCGGAGTATGCGGCAGCGACTCTACGTGAGCTGATGAAACAAACGCCCGGCATTGACAGTTCCGGCAAAGTAACAGTTCCGGCAAAGTAACAGCTCCAGCAAAGTAACAGCTGCAGCAAAGTAACAGCTGCAGCAAAGTAACAGCTGCAGCAAAGTAACAGCTCCAGCAAAGTAACAGCTGCAGCAAAGTAACAGCTCCCGCAAAGTAACAGCTCCCGCAAAGTAACAGGGCCAAACAATCTCCCCGATGTTTCGGTGTCTTGAAATCGCAACCCCAAACGTCAGTGCGGGATTGTGGTTTGGTGTTTCGCGGGTGTGTCCGACAATCCCTCGCTGACGCCTCGGGTTATCTGAGCCTGAAATTACTTCAGCAGATATCGATTCGCGATCGTGATTCCGCTGAGCATTGCGCCGACGATTCCCAGAAAGCCCTGATCGGTTCCGCACAGGAACAAATTATCCAGCGGTGTCTGGCCATTCACAAACTTCTGTGGCGCGCCATACACACAGCCGTTAAGGTGACCGGTGAAACGGCGAATGGTTCGTGGCGTAAACACATCCGTATCAATCACGTGAGATCTAAAGTCAGGAATGTGCTGAGTCGCACACCTGATGATCTCATCGTTCCAGTGCTGTTTTGCGGCCACGTATTGGTCTTCGGGAAGATTCATCCAATAGTGCGGATCCGCCAGCGCAGTGATACGAATACGACCGTCTTCCAGGGGCTGCGAATAATCGAAGTTATTCGGTGAGCAGATAATTCCGCTGCGCAGATCGACCGGCACATCCGGACGTTCATAGTGAAAGTCTTTGGTGTCACTATAAAACACGATCGTGTCACGATGCCCCAATTGCGCGGGCTCGCAATCGAGCACACTGATCGATTCAACAAAGGAAATATCCCCGGGCTCAGCCTTCATGGGCGGGCCGTTGGGATCGATCATTCTCAGCGTCTCTGCTGCACCGGCAGAGGACAGAATATTGTCGGCTTCGATTTCGGTACCATCATCCAGAAGCACAGAGGTCGCTCGCCCGTTGCTCTGGCGAATCTCCTGCACCCCGGCACGAAGTTTCAGGTGCCCGCCCAGCGATTTGAAGTGTTTCACCAGCCGCTTCAGGATCAGTCGAATTCCTTCGAATGGTCGACCAAATCCCTCGTGGAAAATGCTCTTGAACATAATCACGAACTGGCTGAAATCCATGTCTCGCGGCGTCGCACTGCCGTAAAACATCAATGGGCAGAACAGCATGTCGACCAACAACGGGTCGCGAATATATTCTGAAACAACCTGGCGAGCTGACACGCTTTGACGTTCCAGATCCAAAGCGTCGTGTTCAGCAATGCGAGTCACCAGGCGACGGAACCCATCGATCTGCTGAGGAAATGCGGATGCGATTTGTTCCACAAAATAGTTGAACTGATTTGTGAAATGAAGAGTCGCACCGGGAAAGACAATCGAAGACTGCAACTGAGGTCGCAGATCAAAGTCTTCCCATTTCAGTCTCAGTTGTCGGAGGAGCTTGCTGAGAGGTCCCTGCTTGGTGCCGGGCTCTGCATAGTTTGTCACTGCGTGGAGACCGACGTCGTAGTTCCGTTTACGAAGGCGATAAAAAGAATTCAGGCCGCCAATCGTGGTGTGTCGCTCGAGAATGCAGACGTTCTTTTCGTAGTACGCCAGACGCACTCCTGCGGACAGACCGGACATCCCGGCACCGATAATCACGGTGTCATAACGCACAGCCATCAACCCCTTTGAACGAAAAGCCCGGCCCTTTGAAAAGGGCGGGCTCTATTTGGTCGAGTCTTTCGGTACTTTGTTGCCGTCATGAGCCTTAGGCCCCGACTGGAACATCCTTCAACCGAGGCAGAAGATACTGCACGGTCCCGCCCATCGTGTTCAGGTTCGAATAGTCCTCTTCCGGAATCTGAATGCGATACATTTTCCGGAGTTCCATGACGATGTCGAGGAAATCCATGCTGTCCAGTTCCATCTGTTCACGGAACGGACGCGCGTCGTCAAGATCGGTGAGATCCTCGTCCGGAGCAATTCGCCCCAGAATGTCCAGAATCACCTGCCGGATCTGATCAGACGTCATTAAACCACCCTCTCAAACTATCCCTGAAACTTGCGAATGATGACGACGGAGTTTATCCCTAACATCCCGAAAGAGTTATTCAGAATGCACTTCACTGGACCAATTTCCCGAGGCTGATTGATCACAAGATTCGGCAGCGCACATCGTGGGTCGAGTTCGTCGAGATTGATTGTAGCGTGGACAATCCCATCGTCAAACGACGGAACGTTGCCCAGCAACTCCAATGCACCGGCTGCTCCCATGGCATGGCCGATGAAACTTTTTGTGTTATTGATGAACGTTTTGGGGCTGTTTCCGAAGACTCGCCGCAGTGCAGCCGCTTCTTCAATATCGCCCTGCTCTGTCGCGGTCGCATGGCTGCTGACGATGTCCACATCTTCGGGACCAATGCCTGCTCGCTTCATCGCCAGATAAATGCATTCTGCCTGACGGTTCGAATCCGGAAGCACGAAGTCCTTGGCGTCCGAATTCATCGCGTACCCAATGACCTCAGCATAGATCTTCGCACCGCGTTTCAATGCATCCGGCAAACGTTCCAGTGTGCAGAGGCCGCCGCCTTCCGCGACAACAATCCCGTTGCGATTCCTGTCAAATGGTCGACAAGCCTTCGTTGGATCTTCATGAGTCGCCAAAGCGCCCTGAGCCGCAAAGCTGGCAAAAATTCCGAAGGTATGAATGCTCTCCGAAACACCACCCGCAATCGCGAGGTCCACTTCTTTCAGCCGCAGCATCTGCACGGCCTGAATAAACCCGGCGTTTCCAGCAGCACAGGCCGCTCCAAGCGTCAAGTGCGGGCCCGTAATGCCCATATTCAGAGTGACTTCGCCAGCCGAATTATTGGCAACTGTTCGTGGATTATGATGATGAGACCAGACCTTGGTGTCATACTCAAATTTGGAGATCTCGTAGATCTCATTTTCTGTTTCGACGTTTCCGTGCTCTGTAATGCCGATGTACACGCCCACGTTTTCGCGAGCCACATTGGGCCAGTCAATCCCCGAGTCTTTTACGGCTTCATTGGCACAGTAGACCGCAATCGATCCAGCCCGAGTTCCTCTGCGGAGATCTTTTTTCTTCTGATATCGCAGTTCGTCGAAGTTACAAATGCCAGCCAGAACCGGCCCCATGTAACGCGTTTTGTAATTGACCACACCGGATTTGGCGACCAGCAAATTATGGCGATATTCGGGCAGACTGTTCCCATTCGGTGCGGTCAGCCCGACTCCGGTGATGACAATTCGATCCAGGTCCGACAAAGGAACACCCCAACGCAAGCGGTCAAAAGCAATACTCTGACTCTCAACGGGCTACCAAATCCCGAGCAATCCTGCCCGAAACAACACGCCTGCACCGAGAGTCGCTTGACGGTGAAGGAGAGTACAGGGATGCCAGGATCGTGACAAGCACCGGGCAAAGATCCCTGATCTTGCGACGAAATCCCGATCTTTCGACCGGCAGAGCCTGGCTATTCGGAACCTTTCCAGAGTACAGCCATTAAGGTGTCACTCTTCCAGGCAGCACTGCGACGACTGATCTTCTATTCTAATTCCCCGTGGAGAATAGATCACGCCGCGAACGTTTCCAGCTCCGCCTGGCCCTTGCGAGCACAGAAATCGCCAAACGATTCTACCCCCTGACGGCCCGTTTTGTAGGCCGCCAACAGCGGTGTCAGTACAGAGACAATCTCTTCGGCTGGCACAGAGTCCTTATAAATAAAGCACAGGCGAGTCCCCTCGGGGTTTCCGCCGAGAAACATCGTGTATTTTCCGACCGATTTTCCCACCAGCCCGACGTCCGGCGTATAAGGGCGAGCACACCCGTTAGGGCATCCTGTCATGTGCACGGCGATCTTCGATGACTGAAGACCCAGCTTCGCAATCGCCACGTCAAGCCCGTCAATGATCCCCGGCAAGGCTCGCTCGGATTCCGTAATCGACAGGCCACATGTAGGAAACGCCGGACAAGCAATCGCATAACGACGGAGCAAAGACAGCTCATCCGCACCCTTGATGCCATGCTCAGCCATAATCCGATTGATCTCAGCCTTATCCTTCGGATCAATGTCGCACAGAATGACGCTCTGCAGAGCTGTCAGGCGAGTCTTCATCCCGAAACGCCGCAGGATCGCGCGGAGCCCGGACTTAATCTGCAGCTTGCCTTCGTCCTTGATGCGACCGTTCTCGATGTTGATCCCGAGAAACAACTTGCCATCGCCCTGCTCGTGCCACCCGATATGATCATCAACGCCGGTCACGTCAGCAGGATGCGGATCAGGCAAACCCTTGCCATAGTACTGTTCGACCATGGCTTTGAATTTCGGAGTACCCCAGTCTGAAATCAAGTACTTCAGGCGAGCACGCTTACGGTCTTCGCGATTGCCGTAATCTCTCTGAACCTTCACGATGGCTTCGCTGACCGCCACAACCTGGTCCGGAGTTGCAAAGCAGATTCGTTTTGCCAGAGCAGGAAAGGTCTTTTCTGCAGAGGGTGTGCGTCCCATGCCGCCACCAGCCAGGACGTTGTACCCCACGATTGTGCCGTTTTCCACGATCGCCATCAGGCCGAGATCCTGCGTGTAGAGATCGACGCAGTTGTCTTCCGGAAGCCCAATCGCCATCTTGAATTTACGAGGCAGATAGCGAGTCCCGTAGATCGGCTCATCGACGGGCTTGAATTCCGTCACGTCGACTTCTTCGCCGTTGTCATCCTTCAGCCAGATATCAAAATAAGACGTCGTCTTGGGTTTGAAGTGCTCCGCCAACTCCTGAGACAACGCCTGCATCTGTTCATAAACGGCCGACTTAAACGGTGCCGGGCAGGCCATGACATTGCGGTTCACGTCGCCACAGGCCGCAAACGTAGTCAGCTTGATCTCGTTGATCGTACGAATGGATTCTTTGAGATCATTCTTCAACACACCGTGCAGCTGAAACCCCTGGCGGCTGGTAATTCGCAGAGTTCCGTTGGCCAATTTTTCACAAAGGTCCAGTTCGGCCAGGAACTGCTCAGCCGTCACACGACCGCCAGGAATTCGAGTTCGCACCATGCAGGAATATTGCTTGCCCAAAGCCTTGCCGTCTTCACCCTTGGCCTTACGAGTATCCCGGTCATCCTGCAAATACGAACCGTGATGCTTTAACAGCGTCGCAGCGTCGTCAGAAAACTCCAGTTTATCGTTCAGTAATTCGTCAGCCAGAGTTCCTCGCAACTGGTGAGACGCGTCTTTCAGCAATTCAACTTTGCTGAGCTTCATTTCTTCGGACATCGCGGTATTTTCCGGAGGAATTCTTAAATCAGGAGCCTGACAACGGATGCCATCCGAGCACTTCCCGGTGGCCTTTCAGTGCCTCAATCAACACCTCATTCCAAACGGAACGCGGCATGTGAGGATAGACACAGCAGACCGAGTATAGAGCGAGCCGTTTTTCTTGAACAGCCGTAGAGAGCCCGACATTCCCAGCGAGCGGAATTCCCCATGCTTTCATGAGGATATCCTTCGAACGGTGTGCGTGAGAGTCGCCGGATTCGTGAGCTTTCGGATGTCTTCCGCGGTGAAGCACAGAAATCTCACGAATCCAGCTACAGAGAAGCACAGTACTCGCGACCCCGCGAAGTAGAAATCCGCAATCTGAGTAGGCTCACAAAGTAGCCATCGACCCTTCAAACAGCTTGCGAAGGTCTTCCGGTATCCGAGTCACTCGCTGCGCATCGTAATCGTAAATCACGATGACAGAATGCCCATTAGCCGCGACCTGCATCTGCTGACGACTCAGCAAGGCATGCCCAATGTCCGCACTGGACCGGCCAACACGAGTAATCCGGGAGCCGATGTAAACGGTATCCGGAAAATGCAGTTGCCGCCGATAGTCACATTTGATCGAAGCCAGAATCGGCCCGAGCCCTTTGCCGGACATCGTTACAGCGGTCGGGAATTGGTCCAGCAGTTCGATTCGAGCCGACTCGAACCAGCGAAAGTACACAACGTTGTTCACGTGCCCAAACGAATCCTGATCGCCCCACTGCACGGGCAACGCAGTAATCGTGGTGTAATCCTTTAACGCCAGTTTGACATCATCCGGAATCAAGAACGGCTCGCTCGACATCTGACACTATTCCTTTGGCGCGCTCTCACTCGCTGGCGACGATACAGCAACCTTTGCTTTCTCGTTGTCGCGCACTTTCAGAACACCGCTCATCGCGATGATCAACGATGATAGCAACAGCACGACAGCCGTCCATTTGCCGGAATTGTCACGAAACTTTTGAGTTCCCGCGGAGCGACCCACCAGAGCCGAGGCAAAGAAGAAGACCACGAATGCCAGAATGATCTTCGTTCCGATCAGACCATGATAAAGCCCGTCGCCTTTATGCATAGGCATCGAGCGGATGTAGTTGAAGAACCCGGACAGAATCAGCAACGCAATTCCGCCGTGGACGAACTTCTTCCAGCGATTTCGAATCGCCTGAACCAGTTCCGGAGATTGCCCCTGCAGCACCGGACCCAAAACAAACTTCATGAAGCTGGTTCCCCCCACGAGCACGATTGCAGTGCCCACGTGAATCCAACGAGACAATACGGCCAGTACCAGATCCATATCCATTCGAAAACCTTCTGCACAGCAGGAAACGCACCCGGGAATTCTTCAACCTGCGGAGATCGTAGACGCCAACCCCACAGATGCGAATCAACGCGGTCCATGACGGCACAGTTTTCTGGAGTTTGGCGACATATTAACAAAGCGGACCACGGAGTCCAAAATATCTCCTGCAGGCATTGTGTTTTTAATGTACTCATCTTGTCTCCGCAAGATGCCAAGCGCCCTTCATTGTCTCTTCGTCCGTCCTCTGCTGCTTGCCTTCCATTTTGAAATTTCAAATCTCCAATAATCAATATTCATTCCCCGTGTCTTCGCGTGTAAAACCAATCCAGAGCGCCTACCACTTCCGGGGAACTTCAGTTCCGTGGGGTTTCTGTTGCGTGATAAAATTGCATACGTCACTGGGTTCTCCCGCAATGGCGTGGACTTAAGGGAAATTTGTAGCGGAAGTCGCGTAGACTTCCTGTGATTTGGCAGGAAAGCCGGAACTCTTGGCGAGTTCCGCTACGCTAAGTCCACGCCATTGGGGGTCTCCCGCATAGTATTTTGTCGGTATGATATTTCCGGATGATATTGCAGTGCCGAGGTTTTGCAGACTGGCTTCAGGCAGGCCATCAACGAACATAGCCGCGCATCATTGTCGATCAAAGTCGCCGCTCACCCGTTTGCACCAGATAAGTAGCCAGAAAAATGAAACGTCCGTTACCCCGCACACCAACCGCATGGCTCAAAGAAATCAAGTTGGCGATTGCCGATGCCGCCGAAGCTGAGCCCTTTGGTCAGGCCATCGGTGAAGCAATCACCCTTGCCAACTTGTTCCATTTGGCTCCTCATGTGTGCCTGAAGTTTCGAGGACGGAGGTCCACGGGGAAAGTAGCAGATGGAGTGATCAAGACGGCTCTTGCCAACTACGTAGTCAATTCCGACCCGAACGGAATTGACCACAATCTGGGACAACGGCCTCTCATGGCATTCGTGCTGTGTTATGTTTCAGCACATATGGCCCTCGACCTGCTTGACGAACAGCAGGCTGAAGAGATCCTCATCTATTGCGAAAAGAAGCTGGAAGAGTGACAAATTGACTTGAGTAAAATCCGGATTGAACAATGCGAATCCGCCAGAAGTATCGAAGAAGAGCGGGGCACACAACCGGTTCACGCCGTCAACAGCAGCCTTTCTTGAGACAGGATCTTTTGCAGCGTTGGCTCATGGTGTCAACAAACTGACTGTTCGTTGAAGTTTTCGTGGTTCTGGTTTCGCATGATGCACTTCCGGAATTGTTTGGGTTGTCGTCACCGGACACCGGTTGGCTTTTAAGTTCGCCGCTCTTTCCAAAGTTGCGATCTGGAAAACATGAGATCGTTGGCCGAAGTCTTAATCCTGTCCCAGCCGGCCTGAACAGCATTTTTAAATGGCCTGACTCAGTCGGTCACGTATTCGTCCAAACTGTCGGTTGGAATTCGCTGCAGCTTGCGGTTCATCAACTTCGCTGGCATGCGTGCTATCAATTGAACGGCAATGCGTGCGTCGGTGCGGGAGAGATCGAGGAACTGAATGTTTTCACTGCGAAAGCCAACTATGGGGTCCGTTCGCCGCGTCCTGAAAAGACAGGCGGTGCTGGACTTCAGCTACCCGGCAGTCGGAGCAACAGCGACTTCGCAGCCTGCTGGTTATGTCACAGATCGCACCCGAATCATGCTGGGTAGCGGTGAGCCGATTTTTCTCGCAGCCAAAGCCGCCTTGCAGCGATGGGAACACTTTCGATTGGGCTGGGTAGAACCGTGGCCGCCAGAGACGCCCATTCAATCCGGCGAAGTCGTGGCGATTATGGCATGGACCGCTGGCCTATGGACTCTCAACTGTTGCCGGATTGTGTACGTTGTGGATGAGGCCGGTTCGATCACAAGATTTGGATTCGCATACGGCACCCTTCCCGGCCACGTTGAAAGTGGTGAAGAGCTATTCCAGATTGAGTGGGATCAAAACACCAATCGCGTGTGGTATGACATCCTTGCTTTTTCCCGGCCCAACCACTTCCTGACACGACTGGCTTATCCGTTGGTCCGTCACACGCAGAAACGATTCGGACGAGACTCTGCGGCGGCGATGTTCCGAGCCGTCAATTCGGCCTCGCCCCTTCCTGAAGTTTGCCAGAGTACGAGTTGAATAATTTCTTCAATCACGCGGAACATGCACGCGGAACATGCACGCGGAACATGTCTTGAATACTTTTGAAAGTGGAACACTGCCGCAGGAGCAGCCAGAGATGGTTTTGGCTTAACGCGGGGAGTGTGGTGAAACGAAACTGTGTTACGAGCCTCTTGTGTGCTGCTTGGGAACCCGTTTCGCAGTTCATGCTTCCTGACGAACTTCCCGCATTCCTTGAACCGTCGAATGATTTCATCGCTATCTGGCAGATCTGTGACTTCATATCCGCATTCAGGATGCGTCTTGATAGGAAGGATCTGGCTGTTGATTCGAAAACAGCCGATGTCGTTTGCTGCACAAAACTGAAGTGCTGCCAGCAATGCGTCAGCGTTCTCCATGCAGAGTCGGCTCAGCTTGATCAGTGCGTCAGGCCGTTTTATCCTGCCAATAGCTGTGGCCGTCGTTGTGACGAACTTGATCGGCTGGTCCCGGACCATGCAGCAGAGGCCAAGACGAATCGCAGCTTTGCTCATGACTCTTCCAGCTTCTCTTCGCAGTAGATGAGGATCCCCTCAGCCTGCCGTTCGTCCAGCAAGTCAAGAGCCAGATGTGCGGCAACATAACACAGCACGAATGCCATGAGAGGCCGTTGCTCCAGATTGTGATCAATTCCTTCCGGGTCGGAATTCGCCACATAGTTGGTGAGAGATGTTCTGATGACTCGATCTGCCTCCTTTCCTGTCGGTTTCTGGCCTCGAAACTTCAGGCAAACATGATGAGCCAAATGGAACAGGTTGGCAAGGGTGATTGGTTCACCGATGGCTTGTCCAAAAGGCTCAGCCTCGTCGGCATCGGCAATCGCCACCATCCAACAACTTCTGTTTTGTGTCGCAGAAACCCGGTCCAGTCTGCTCCGCTTTCGATCTTCAGATCCTGCGAACGCCATGGGTGATCCTGATTGAAATAAAGGTCGCCCCACGTAACTCGACCAATTTCCGCAGCGCCGTGGGCACAGTTCAGGCACCAGGTTGTAATCAGACGCTCAATGGTGCTCCCGGTCCTGACAATCTTCTTCAGCTCATCAGCTTCAAACAACTGCTTCTCAATAAAGGACAGCGTTTTCTTTTCATCCTTTTTGATCGTTCGTGACAACATTTGAAAATCGTTCGGGATTCTCCACCCAAAGTCTTTTGAGGCATGAGTGTGCTTGAAAAACAGTCCCAACTCAGCCAATTGCTCCCGACTTCGCTTCGCAGAGTAATATCCCTTGCCGTCTTTTCTGGCTGGTCGATTCCTCCAATAGTCGATGAGATCTCGACAGCCAGTGATGTCCAAAGAAGCCAAGGGAACATCTGCACTTCGATCGATCAGCTGCTTGATCTTTGAATGACGATCAAAGTTTGAGGGCTGGTCGATTTTGACGTAATCCTCATACTTGCGCATTGCCTCATGATGCGTTCCATTGCTCGGAACGACTTCAATGTTGGGCCTGTTGTCGATCACTGCGATCTCATCTGCAGAACGCTGCAGATCTTTGAGCTTTTCGGAACGATACCCTGCAAGTCTATGAGGATCGACAGGAAGAACTTGCCAGTTAATTTGTGGAAGTGAGTGTCGCAGTCCCTGCTCCAAGGACAGAGGGTGCAGATTGGAGGGAAGCAAGCTGGCTTCCCGTATCATTGACTTCGGGATAGGCACCAGAGGCACTCGCTCCTTAAGGCTTTCGGCAATCTCCATGCCCGCTTCCGTCCAAGCTCCAAAGGTCTTGAAAACCGCTTTCAGTTGGGCAGTCACTCGTTCGATCTCGACAGGGCTCCATTGGCCACCAAAATTGAACCCCGATTGTCTGACCGACTGCCAATTCTGACTCGTTTAAGGGGCATTTTGGAGGCTCTGGAGTGTGCTGCCGACTGTGCTACGAGGACGATCCGTAGCACAAATTCTCATTACGGTAGCACACTTTACTCCGGCGATTGGCCTGAAAACGCTGTGGAAACGACGTAAGTACCAACGAAAAAAGGACTTACGATAAATCGCAAGTCCTTTCAAATTTGGAGGCGGGGGGAATTGAATGAGGGGCCGCCTCTTCGTAACCATTTTACCAGCCAACAACTTACGAATTCCGATTCTTCGGTGTCAGCACATTGTCAGCAGATTGGCAGCACAGCAAGTCAAGTTCTGACATCTTCGGACGCAGTCCTCGGCCGAATCACTGACGTCTGGCTTGGGCTACCAAGTGAGATTCTCGCTTTAGTGGAGGCACTATGCCTCCAACCCCCGTCGTGTGGATCGCCAACAAAAAAGTGTACTCCCGGCAACGCTGAACTCGGCGAGATTGTCACGTCATGGGCTGAGCTTTCAGTGCCCGTAAAACTCGCGTTGATCAGTATGGTCCGTTCATGCCTTGAGAGCTCCCAAACGCTCGAAGACGGAAGGGAGTAACAGCATGGACTCAGTTCCTAATTATGTGGCCGAGCAGACAAATTCGTTTTCGAGCACCAGCCAAGCGAGCAGCGCTGGACTGCTGGAAATCCTGAACAATCATCCTCTGACAGATGTTGCCAATCTTTTGGGCGAAAATCTAGGGGTCGGTGCTGATGTTGTCAGCCTTCTGATGCTTCTCTCACGAGCGGCAGGACGGCTGGGAATTCCCTTCAATCTGGCGATCTACTCCGATGACGCGGGAGCAGAATGTCTGATTGCCGACAGAATCATTAACGTGGTGCCAGAGGGTGTCGAACGCGTGCAGACAATTCGGCACATTCGCGACTTGTCAGAAGCTGAATTCAACGATACGGAACTGCTGTGCGTCCGAAGTCTCCACGATGGCCTGTTTCGCTTTGCCTGTGAATCCGCCTGTCTCGATCTTTCGACCGCCAATCCACCTGCTGTTTGGCTGATCACCGACGAACGTCCCGTAATTGGTTTGATTGGCCCCACAATTCAGCTGATGGCGAGACAGGCCGATCAGATCGAAATAGGCGCGGCGAATCAGCGTGGCACGATCGGCCTCTGGAGAAAACGTTAGTTCCCTGGACTCCAGCTTCGAGAGCAAGAACGCATCGACTGGCGAGCGAACGCGGTCCGAGTTCTGCACTCGCGGAACGT
>CAMAXD010000068.1 GCA_945861975.1 Candidatus Kuenenia stuttgartensis
TCAATTTCCACTGACGTGTAGCATCTCTGCAAAAAATGATCGCCATACCGCTCGATCATGCTGCGGATCCGCTCAATCTCAACAATGTCAGTTCCAATGCCGAGTATCATCGTTCTCTACACAATCAAACAGTTGGAAGTCAGGTGGCAGAGCAGGGGCATAGCGTTTTCGGGGACAGAAAATACAGTTCTGATTCGACAGTCCATTAACGCAAACCAAGGAGATGCCTCGGGCAAGGATCCTTGTGTCATGGCCCTTGAGCAGTCCACGTTATTTGATGGCTGGTCGATGCGATCGATGTGAATGGCGGTGGACATGAACGGCAATGGCTGCGAACGGGTCGGCCGTCTTCGAAAAAGTGCGTTCCCGGTTTTTAATACGGGAACTCACTATTCCGTTGAGCGTCGATTAAGCGCCGTACTTCTCAAGACGCCCTGCATGGGACAGGGCCTGAAGCATCAAATACTTGGCTTCGAACATACCCAGTTCGCCGACTCGGCAGGCTGACTCACCGAACTGCTTTGATCCGTCGAAGCGGCAAATGTCAGACACAAGCATGGTAGGGACCGGATGGCCACTGTGAGACTTCATCTTTGCGGGGGTACTGTGGTCTCCTGAAATAATCAGGACGTCCGGCTTGAGAGCGTTAATTCGCGGAATCGCCGAATCATATTCCTCTGTCCGTTTTACCTTCGCGTCGAAGTTTCCATCTTCACCAGTGCTGTCCGTGTACTTGAAATGAATAAAGAAGAAGTCGTATTTCGACCAGTTCTCTTCCAGGCACTTCATCTGATCGTCCAGCGTGTGTCCGGCATCCAGGATTTCCATATCGACAAGGCGTGCGAGGCCACGGTACATCGGATACACCGCAATCGCAGCAGCTCGAGTTCCGTAGACTTCCTGAAACTTTGGTATCGGAGGCATCTTCGCAATCCCCCGCATCGTGAGCAGATTCGCGGGTGCATCATCTTTCAGGATAATTGCAGCCTGCCGCATGAACTCACTCAGTATCTCGGCCGTCTTCTGAGACGGGGCATCAGCCCCCTGTGGCTTAATTGGCGCGGCTCCGGTTCGCTGAGGATCGGTGTCGTTTACGCGACCACCAAGGTCAGCGCCACGAATCACGATCACCAGACGATACTCCTTCACATGTCGAACAAAAACTTCGACGCCGGGAATGGTGATCTGGTCCAGCTTCTCGCAGAGCTTCGCAGCAAAATCGCTGGAGATCCGTCCTGCTCGGCGATCAGTAATGATTCCGTTGGCATCAACCGTACAGAAGTTGCCTCGAACTGCGACATCGCGATCTGTCAGGGCAAAATCGATTCCGAGCGCTTCAAGAACGCCACGGCCAATGTCGTACTTCAGAGGGTCGTATCCGAACAATCCCAAGTGGCCAGGCCCGCTTCCCGATGCGATTCCCGGCAGGACAGGAATACTCATCCCCAAAACACCTCTTTGGGCTAATGCATCAAGATTGGGTGTATTGGCAGTTTCGAGTTCTGTTTTTCCACCCGGCTGTAGCGGCAAGCCGCCGAGACCATCAGCCACATAGAGTACGATTTTTGAATCAGAAGCACGCTGCAATCGTCGTGTCAAATCATGAATGTCGGTCATCGAAGGCCGTTCCTGATGCGATAAAAGTAGAACCATGTAAAAACAGCGGTTGCAACATCCACAGAGTATTACCCCTATGCACACAACCTAACATGAACACCGCAACAGGTTACAAAACCTGCCGTGGAATCAAAGTGAGTCCAAAGATTCGTATCGCAGATGAGATAACAAATGTTCATCAATGTCTGTTTACCAGAAATGTGCCCGAACGCATGCCATCGACACGAAGAAGAGGGTACGTGATCGCCCGGTATTGAGACAAAAGATCTCGAAATCTGCGAGAAGTTGCCAAGTTGCTCGCGGTTGTTGCAGTTCAAACTCAGGGTCCTATAATCCGCCGGGCATTCGGAATCGATCGGAACTCCTGTCTTCTCCAACGCCTTCCATGACGTGTTTTCCTAACCTTGATTTCCGCGGGAGGAGCGTGACTCTTGGACGCTCTGCTTCGAACGTTGAGCCTGCCGGCTCAGATCCTCTCCAGAGTTCCCGGACTTGGTCCGCTGGTCAAAGTCTGTTCAACCACGGTTGGGCAAAAGATTTTGATGGCGATCTCCGGGCTATCTCTCTGTGGTTTCCTGGTCGCTCATTTGGCTGGGAATCTGAAACTGTACGCGGGTGAGCAATCGTTCAATGACTATGCGCATGCACTGCATAGTCTTGGACCTCTCTTGGCCGCAGCTGAAATTGGGCTGTTCGCTATGTTTGCGCTGCACATCGGGCTGGCCGTTTCCACCGGTGCTTTAAATAAGGTCGCGCGAGGTAAGGATTACTTCATCAAGGAAACGAAGCAGGGCGTTTCGATTCTGCCCGGTGGTGCGTCCTCCTGGATGATGGTGACGGGGCTGATCGTTCTGTTTTTTCTTGTGTGCCACATCATTGACATGAAGTTAAAAGTTGGTCCCGGTGTCGATTATACGCCGGCCCTGAACGCCGAAAAAATCGCGGATAACGAATATCAGGCCGTCAAGGCGGTGCTGTCGACTCCATCACGGGCATTCATCTACATGATCGGTCTTGTTGCGTTGGGGATTCACCTTTCCCACGGTATCCGCAGTGCTCTGCAGACGCTCGGCATCAATCACAAGCGATGGAATTTTATTCTGCACTGGTTATGCATCGCACTCGCCTGGACTTTGGCGGCTGGATTCATCAGTCTCGTCATATGGGCGATTGGCGGAAAATAGTGAATTGCGACTCTGATCGTCAGAGTCGTCGGTTAGTGAACAGCCAGCACAGTTTCAAGAAATTTTCGAGGTCTTCCCATGGTTCGCGTGGCAAGTGACACACTGAACTCGCGAGTTCCCGACGGCCCGCTTCAGCAGAAGTGGGACAAGCATCGTTTTGATCTTAAGCTGGTGAACCCGGCGAATAAACGCAAGTTTACTGTGATAGTTGTTGGGACTGGTTTGGCCGGTGGTTCGGCTGCCGCTTCCATGGCAGAGTTGGGATACAACGTCAAGGCGTTCTGCTTTCAGGACAGCCCACGACGAGCCCATAGTATTGCAGCGCAGGGCGGGATCAATGCTGCCAAGAACTATCAAAACGATGGTGACAGCGTCTGGCGGTTGTTCTACGACACTCTCAAAGGTGGAGACTACCGAGCACGCGAAGCGAATGTGCATCGGCTTGCTCAGGTTTCCACAAGCATCATCGATCAGTGCGTCTCTCAGGGCGTTCCATTTGCTCGTGAGTATGGTGGAACTCTGGCAAACCGCTCATTTGGCGGTGCTCAGGTTTCTCGCACGTTTTACTGCCGTGGTCAAACCGGACAGCAACTTCTGCTGGGTGCCTATCAGGCGATGATGCGTCAGGTGGGGACCGGCAAAGTCAAGTTATTTGCTCGGCGAGAAATGCTTGAGCTGATCGTTGTTGACGGTCTTGCTCGTGGGGTTGTGGTCAGGAATCTGACAACTGGTCAGCTTGAGACCCATACTGCTGATGCGGTTGTGCTCTGTACTGGTGGTTACGGAAACGTTTATTACCTGTCGACAATGGCGAAGGGCTGTAATGTCACGGCCGCGTGGCGATGTGCTCGAAAGGGCGCATTGTTTGCCAACCCATGCTATACGCAGATTCATCCGACCTGCATCCCTGTCAGTGGTGACTATCAGTCTAAACTCACTCTGATGAGCGAAAGTCTGCGAAACGACGGGCGTGTTTGGGTTCCGCTGGCGAAGGGTGACAAGCGTTCTCCGGATCAGATCCCGGACGCGGAACGAGATTACTATCTGGAACGACGCTATCCATCATTCGGGAATCTTGCACCGCGAGACATTTCCTCTCGCGCGGCGAAGGAACGATGTGATGCCGGGAATGGCGTGGGTGATTCCGGACTTGCTGTCTTTCTCGACTTCCGGGACGCTATCAAACGCGATGGCGAGGACGTGATCAGGAAGAAATATGGCAATCTGTTCCATATGTACAACAAGATTACGGCGGAGGATCCTTACAAGCAGCCGATGCGAATCTTCCCTGCGGTCCACTATACAATGGGTGGGCTCTGGGTTGACTATAACTTGATGAGCAACGTGCCCGGCTTGTATGTCCTTGGCGAAGCAAACTTCTCCGATCATGGTGCGAATCGCCTCGGAGCCAGTGCGTTGATGCAGGGGCTCTCCGACGGTTATTTCGTGCTTCCGTACACGATTGGCGATCATCTGGCTACATCGAAGCTGGATAAGATTCGGGATGACCACCCGGCCTGTATGCAGGCGATGCAGGAGGCACAGAATCGCATCAACAAGTTGATCGCAGTGCAGGGCAAGCGGTCGGTCGATTCATTCCACCGTGAGTTAGGACTGTTGCTGTGGGATAAGTGCGGAATGGCTCGGAGTCGCAAAGGTCTGACGGAGGCGATTGACAGAATTCGTGGTCTCAGAGATGAATACTGGCGGGATGTTCGAGTTCTGGGTTCCGGAACAACTCTGAATCAAAGTCTGGAAAAAGCGGGCCGAGTAGCCGACTTCATGGAGTTTGCAGAACTCTTGGCCACGGACGCGCTACACCGTGAAGAGTCCTGCGGTGGACACTTCCGCGAGGAGTATCAGACGGAAGAAGGCGAGGCCGCTCGTAACGATGCAGACTTCTCTTATGTCGGTGCATGGGAATACCGTGGCACTGAACAGGAGCCTGTTCTGCATAAGGAACCGCTGGTCTTCGAAAACGTTAAGCCATCGACCAGGAGTTACAAATAATCATGAGCAATCATCTACTGAATTTGAACCTCCGAGTCTGGCGTCAATCAGGGCCTAATGACGGAGGCAGTTTCAAAACTTATCAACTGAGTGGTGTCAGCACACACATGTCGTTCCTTGAGATGCTGGATGTTCTGAATGAGCAACTCATCGCTCAGGGGGAAGAACCGGTTGCCTTCGACCATGACTGCCGCGAAGGGATTTGTGGCATGTGTAGTCTGATGATTAACGGGCAGGCTCATGGCCCGGATAATGCAACCACGACTTGCCAGTTGCACATGCGACGCTTTAATGACGGCGACACGGTCACGATTGAACCGTGGCGTGCATCGGCATTTCCCGTTCTGCGCGACCTTGTGGTCGATCGATCTGCTTTTGACCGAATCATTGCCGCTGGCGGGTTCGTCTCGGTCAACACGGGTAATGCGCCCGATGGCAATTCGATCCTCGTTCCCGGCGTGAGGCAGGAAGTCGCCATGGATGCTGCTGCGTGTATTGGCTGTGGAGCCTGCGTTGCAGCCTGCAAGAATGCTTCAGCGATGCTCTTTGTGTCGGCTAAAGTTTCGCAATTGGCCGTGCTTCCACAGGGACATCCCGAACGTAACGCACGAGTGCTGAACATGGTCGCTCAGATGGATAAAGAAGGTTTTGGATCGTGTACGAACACATCCGAATGCGAAGCCGCATGTCCCGCTGAGGTCTCCGTTTCACATATCGCAAGACTGAATCGGGAGTATTTGCGAGCATCGATTCTTGCTGAGAATTAGATCCTGATCGGGCGGCCTCTGATGGGGTCCGCAGAGACTTTGTTCAGCATTTGAATTCCCAACGAGCGTGCGACTGCGAGTTTCGTGTTTGCACTGTTAAGGAATTTGGTGAAGCATGTCACACAACTAACGACAGGACCGCTCGTGCGTAAGACTCCTTTGAATTTGTGGCATCACACGCACAACGGTCGGATGGTAGACTTCGCTGGCTGGGAAATGCCGGTTCAGTATTCCTCGATTGTCGAAGAACATTCTGCGATCCGTAACGCTGTAGGGCTCTTTGATATTTCTCATATGGGACGCCTGCAGTTTCGCGGCGACCTGGCTGACGAATTCCTGAATGGCATTCTGACGATTGACACGTCGAAACTCAGGGTCGGCGATGTTCGATATTCGCTGGTGTGTGGAAAAGACGGCGGCATATTGGATGACGTTCTTG
The DNA here is from genome assembly GCA_945861975.1 of Candidatus Kuenenia stuttgartensis. GTDB lineage: Bacteria > Planctomycetota > Planctomycetia > Planctomycetales > Planctomycetaceae > SXXK01. The sequence goes on from CAMAXD010000068.1 coordinate 6,018, forward strand.
TTTATCGCCTTCCCGATCGATGGGAGCTGGTTGTTAATGCCTCAAACCGCGAAAAACTCATCGACTGGCTTTCAAATTCTGCAGGTTTTGCTGCCATTGAATTTACGGACGCAACTCTGCATACCGGCATGATTGCAGTGCAGGGGCCCAGGGCGCTGGAGCTGCTGGGGCGTGTCTCTTCCCTGCCCCTTGGAGAGATGAAGTATTACACGACTGCTGACGTGACCTTGTTGGATTCACCGGCGCTGGTATCAAGGACCGGATACACCGGTGAGGACGGCTTCGAAATAATTGTGCCTGCCCATGAAACCGAGCGGATATGGCAGAAAATAATGGAGGAAGGCTCGCCTCTGGGAGTTATTGCGGCAGGTTTGGGCTGCAGGGACACACTCAGGCTCGAAGCCGCAATGCCTCTTTATGGTCACGAACTCAATGAGACCATCGATCCTCTGACCGCTGGCCTCGGATTTGCGGTCAAGTTCAATAAGCCGGAGTACACTGGAAAAGCTGCATTGGAACAAATCCGTTCCACGGGACTCAAAATGGCTCGAGTTGGACTCGTGCTTGAAGGTCGCCGGATCGCGCGGGAAGATTCTCCAGTGCTGATTGAGGGAGAACCGGTTGGTAAAGTCACTTCAGGCACATTTTCACCAACGCTGCAGAAGGTCATTGCCATGGCTTACATTCCTCACCAATTTTCCAGCGTAGGAACGAAGGTGGAGATTAACCTTCGGGGTGCAATGGTTGCGGCTGAAGTGACCGGCTTGCCGTTCTATCAGCGAAAGAGCTGATTTCCTTGACGGAATTCACTCTTTTCGCGGAGTTCACTGACAGTTTTCGCCAGTTGCCCGTTGAGAATTCAACCTCAAATCCCGATTGGTTAGAAAAACCGATGATCTGTCGGAGTCCGTGCGAAGACAGACCCTGCGAGTTGCCGAATACCTCGATAATTTGATCTTTCCGAATGTTCCATTTGGACTCAGACGATGGCCGATCGCGACTACAGCTCTTATCAGCAAAAAGTCATCAAACGCTACTACGACAACAAGGACCAGATCGACGAGCAGCGTTTAAGCGAACTGGTAACCAATCTCTACCTCGCTCCTCCCAAGAAGCAGGCTAAAATGTGGGAGTCCGCTGAAGAGTTAATGACGCGAATGAAGATTCCAGTGACTCGCATTGACCATGTCATGCAAGCGAGGGATCCAGCGGTGCTGGCCAAAGTTGTTGAAGAACTGGAAAAGGGGATTCTCAAGCGAGGCTAAGCGAATGCCCCATGGCCAGATTGCTGACACCGGTCGCCGTAGGCTCGTAGTGTTGCAGGTCCTTCCCGCACTCGAAAGTGGCGGCACTGAGCGTGGTGTCCTTGAAGTCGCTGGAGCCTTGGTTGCGGCTGGCCATCGCTCAATTGTGATCTCTGCTGGAGGGCGGAAGGTTGTCGAACTCACAAAGCTCGGCAGCGAACATGTTCAAATAGATCTGGGCACAAAGTCACCATTAACCTTGCGTCACATTCCCTGGCTTAGACGATTTCTACTTGAGCAGAACGTCGACGTGATTGATATCCATTCCCGGATGCCGGGCTGGATTACTTTTGCCGCGTGGAAAAGCTTGCCTGTCTGTCGTCGCCCCGCGATGATCTCGACCGTTCATGGGTTCTATTCTGTGAATTCCTACAGCAGCATTATGTGCCGTGGTCAGCATGTTGTCGCAGTCTCGGATTCAGTCGCTGACTACATCCGCCAGAACTACTCCTTTGTGCCAGACGAACGACTTCATGTAATACATCGGGGCATCGATCAGGCAGAGTTTCCTCGGGGCTTTCGACCAACGATGGCGTGGAAAGCAGAATTTTTCCATCAATTCCCTGCGGCTGCAAATAAGAAACTTCTGGCAATTGTGGGGCGGATCTCTCGCTTGAAGGGGCATCTTGATTTTGTCCGGCTTGTGGGCGACCTTCGTCTTCAGGATCACGATATTCATGGGCTGATCGTGGGGGATGTTGATCCCCGAAAGTCAGCTTATCGGGAAGAGATCAGACAGAAGATTGCGACCATGGGACTACACGACCACATAACCTTCATTGGACATCGATCCGACGTCCGCGAGATCTACTCTATCTCCAGAATAGTGCTGTGCTTATCTTCGACACCAGAGTCCTTTGGGCGCACCGTTGCAGAAGCCATTTCTATTGGCACACCTGTTGTGGGTTTCAGCCATGGAGGTGTTGCGGAAATTCTTGCAGCAGAATTTCCGGATGGAGCTGTGGAGTGTCAGAACTTTGGCGCATTGACAGCACGAGTCCGTCAGCTTCTGGCCAGGCCAGACCTATGCATTCCTGGTGTCAACCGGTTTGAGAAATCTGTAATGCTGGAGCGAACGTTGGGACTTTATGAAGCCGCCAGTGAGCAGCGAAACTTTAGTCGTCGAAGTTGAATCGACATTGTGTAACTTGCATGAAAACTGACAACGGATGGAGATCGCGTTTCCTCATGTCTGATCGCGAAAGTACAATCGGTGAATGAATCGAAAACCGTCACACTCGCTTGAATCGCATCTAAACCGGCGCCGACATTTGCTTCAGCTGGGGCAATCGGGTTTGCTTGGACTTGGATTGGGTTCCTCCATGAACTCAACTTCAGCCCGCGCGGGGGACAGCAATAACGAGATCCAGCCACGGGCAAAATCGCTGATCATTGTCTTTTGCACCGGTGCCATCAGTCATCACGACACGTTTGACATGAAGCCAGATGCTCCGCTGGAGATTCGCGGTGAATTCAATCCGATCCAGACTCCAATTCCGGGAACAGTGATCTGTGAGCACCTGCCGAAACTGGCGTCAAGGGCCCACAAGTATGCTCTGATTCGCAGCCTGTCGCACAAAGATAACAATCATCTGATGTCTACGCATCATGTGTTAACCGGACATCTGCAGCCAGGTGCGTTCTTCGATAAAGTTGCCTCACGTGATGACTGGCCCTGTTATTCCGCTGGCTGTGAATATCTGCGACCTCGAACGGATGGTATCCCGAGCGGTGTTAACCTGCCGACATTCCTGATGTCATCACCTTTGACGTGGCCCGGGCAGCATGCGGGCATTCTTGGCCCCATGTACGATCCCTGGCAGATCGTCGGTGATCCATCCTCAGCAGAGTTCAGAGTTGATGCTTTGACGCTTGCTCAGGAAATAGATGCCGTTCGCCTTGAACAGCGGCGATCGTTATTGAGCCGCCTTGACCAGACGGCTGTGGTCTCGAGGGACGCAGCAGCCTCTCGAATGAACGAAGACCAGAAACTGGCGTTCTCGATGCTGTCCTCAGGTAAGCTTTCACAAGCTTTTGAAATGCATCGTGAGCCATCCAGTGTTCGCGACGCCTATGGAAGACACCCGTTTGGGCAGTCTCTTCTGTTGGCTCGCCGTCTGGTGGAAGCAGGTGTTCCAATCGTTCAGGCCAACATGGGGCCAGTCCAGAATTGGGACAGTCATCAGGCAATATTTTCAACACTCAAGGGCCGCTTGTTATCACCACTTGATCAAGCAGTAGCCGCTCTTCTGGACGACCTTGAGTCCAGCGGTCGTCTTGCTGAGACGATGGTGATACTGCTGGGCGAATTTGGCCGAACCCCAAAAATTAACAAAGAGGGCGGTCGAGATCACTGGGGCCCATGCTTCACCGGGCTGTTTGCTGGAGCAGGAGTGCAGGGGGGGAAGGTGATTGGACGATCTGACGATATTGCTGCCTACCCAGACTCTGCGGCATACTCGCCTGACGACATTGGAGCGACAGTCTACCAGGCTCTTGGCCTGGAACCACACTCTATCGTCCATGACCGAATCGGTCGACCGGTGCATCTCAACGAGGGAAAAGTTATTGAAGCCTTATACGGCGGCGCTGAAAGCACCTGAAGATCATTCAGTCAGTTAAGTCGACACAAATGTGCTCAAAGAGGCGTTCTTGTCGGATCGTTGAAGCCAGTAGACGAACACCAGAGCAGGGCAGGGCACCGGGCATCAGCACAAAAGTGATCAGGGGTTTTCCAGTCGGTCGATTGATCGCAGGAAATCCATTTCAATTTTCGAAACATCACCGAAAGCCGATTGGAAGTCTTTCAGACGCTCTTCTGCGGTATAGTGCTGCAAAGGATCGCGCTCTCCCAAACCCCGAAGATACCGGACATATGAACGAGCACGCGCGGGATTCTCGGTCATGAAATATGTGAACGCCCACGCTGAGCTATAAGCATCCAGGGCCTGATTGCGAAAGACCTCGTCTCCGGCCACCATGCGAGCCAAATCGCCCGGCTGACGGCGTGACTCATATTCGGTATTGAACCAGTTGAGTCGATCAGTGTTGATCTTGTCGGCCGCATCGGATGATCCTCGAACACGAATTCCAGGTGCTTCCAGAACTGTGGCGAGTCCTTCGATCACCCAGGTTGGCGTCTCACCGATTCGCGAATGGATTCCGATATTATAGCCGACCTGATGAGTCGTTTCATGAACGATCGTGTCTGCAGTCTCACCCACCACACTGTTCAGCATTGTGGCTAAAGTTGCCTGATCTGTGGTGGGGCTCTCCAATGCCAATTCATCTGCTGTTATCGCATTCTTACTTCTTAATGCCGCAGATGTTTTTCCGTCCATAGACAATTCAGTACCGACATTTAGCTTCGTAGGACTGTCGTACAAAACAACTCGATTCGACTTGAGCGAGTAATAACCTCGTAAGTCCTCAGACCACAGCATCTGGTCGCGTCCGCAGTACTCCTTGAATTCGTCAACGGTGTTGAAGACGATAGCGACCATCGTGAACTCCGGATCAGCAGTCTTAAATCCTCGGATGCTGTAGAACGAATCTACCTGCCTGTAGATCTCCTCTAACAACGTTGCATAGGCCTTTGCTCTGCCCTTTTTTCCGACGACGACGTAATGGGTAGACAAGTGGATGTCATAACCCGATTGAAACTCTGTCAGAAGTTGCTTACGAAATTCAGATGGAGACACTCGATGAAAGCTGTCGCCTACGATGCGAAACGATGTCAGCCGAGAAATGTGATGGGTGGTCAACACGCCGAACTTATCCATCAGAAAACATCGTTCTGAGTCTTTCGCAATGATTTTGCCGGCATAGGTCTGAAACTCATCCTTGACCTCAATTAATCGCGACTTTGACTCCGCGCATGTGACTTCTCCGGTAACGAGGATAGAGAGAATCGCAGCGGCAAGCCGACGGACAATTTGACGTCGGTCGGGCACAAGAAATCGAAGAATTGTAGTGGCAGCAAACGACATGGATGGCGGTAGTCCGAACGAAGTTTCGGGAAGGACGCCTCGAAGCCTGGCTTTGGACCTTGTTTCAGGGGGCAAATTCCTGACGATTTCTCTGCAAGTTCAGATCGATAGCGTGGAGAAGGCTGCCATGCCACATCAATGCAACATCTGAATACAGGAAGGCAACACCTTCACGCCTCGATTGATTCCGTTTGCCAACACACCTTGATGCAAATACTCCCCCACCTCGTTGCTTTTGTGAAACAGTAGAGGAATGATGATGCAACCCCGCTACATCCAGTAAGCAAACGCGACACTCGGATTCTTCAACTACTCCTCGAACTCTGTGCCCTCACATTCGGCACAATGGCAAAAACAGGTCCCCTATTCGCCGGAGCAGCAATTTGGGCCGATCATGTCGGACTTGCCCTTAAGAGTTTGTCGTTGGGTTCTCGAAAAAGATTGGTGGGAAAAGAGAAGGTGTGCGCCATGCCTCTGCGCTGCCTCAGGATGCCTTGAAGATACAGGATGTTTGCCATGCCCCGGATTAAGTGGTTGACACTGGCCGTTGCTCCATTCTTGCTGGCCCTCTCCTCTGCCAAAACTTCGGCTCAGGATTCGCTCTATTCGATCGCGGAACCAGCGTCGTTCTTCTCTGCCGGTGCCCAGTATCTTTTCACCACTCGAGACACCAATTTCGTAAGTCCCGGAGTCTTCGTTGCCGGGCCGGATTCCGCAAGCGTCGGCTTTGGAGCCGCAGATTTCGGCTACAAGTCAGGTGTTCAGGCTTTTCTGGGCTACCACAGTGATGGAGTTCGGATTGAAGCAATTTTTTCAGACTATGGTGCGTGGAATTTTCTGAACACTGGGACACTGACCACTGGGTTGGTCTTCGACGAAGGGATTACGGGACCATGGGCCGGTGCAAATCAGATTAATCTTACGACGGGCTTTGAAAGTCTGCACGCCTCGGCATCCGCCGGAATGGGGGGGGATGCGGACGAATTTGAAGGGCTGGGTCCAGTTGGCGGTTTTGCCGACGATCTTCCGACATACTCGGTCCTTTACCGCAGCATTATGCAGTCATACGAGGTGAACGTAGTCACTGAAGATCCGGAAGCACGGGTTCAGATCGGACTGGGGTATCGACATATCAACCTTGATGAAATTGCCAGTGTTGGAATTGAAGGTTCCCTGAGAGCTCTCACTGTGGCCGCTCCGAATGGCGGAATCTCGCACAACAGTCTGATCACTTTCGGCGGCCTCACCCACGTCGCGGGAACCGCCAATGGATTTGAAGACGAGACTTCAAACGCTTCCACTCTGCCCGACACACTCCAGATGTTTCATGATGCCCGCACATCGAACAGTCTGAATGGTGCTCAGGTGGTTCTGAGTGAACAGTTTATGTACTGGAAGGGTTGGACCATTGATGGAATTGCAAAGGCCGGGGCTTACCATAATCAGGTAAAAGCCAGTGTGTCGGAAACCTATATTGGTACCGACCCGGGACCAGGTGGAGACTCCTCAACGTACGGCCGAACGTTTACGGATACCAAGTCTCAATTGGCCTTTGCTGGTAGTGTTGGCCTGCAGTCAAACTTTCCCCTGAGTGATCATTGGAGTCTGATTAGCGGCTACGAATTGACCTACATCTACGGCGTTGCGCTCTCTCCGGAGCAGTATGCAGGTGTTACGGGGCCCACCTTCGTGACGCGAACCTTTAATGCCGACACACACGGTGAAATCATCGCGCATGGTGGCAACGCAGGTCTTCAGTTCAGTTATTGATCCATGAGCTGTCGATGACGATCTTCATTCTGGATCTGGACAACACGCTCTTCGATACTCGGTCTATTCCTGCCGAGCTTACCGATCGTCTGCATTCTCGCCTGCGACAAGCGAATGCAGAGTGTCATGCCGTGTCTTCAGAAGTTCTGGAGCAAGCAATCAGCGACACATGGTATGCTCCCTTCTCGGTAGTGTGCGAACGCTACTCACTGCCCCGGACTTTCTTGGCCATCTGGAACGAATGGCAGGAAACAGTATCCTTCGACCAGCCGCTCGTCCCCTATCCGGATGTGATGAGGTCGCTTCGAATACTTCGCACTCAGGGACACCTGCTTTGCCTGTTGACCTCCGGCTATCGAAGACTCCAGCAAGCCAAAATCGAAGCCCTCAGAATCACTCCGCTCTTTGATGAAATTCACATCGACGCTGTCGACGAATTCTGCTCGGGAAAAGCAGCGATCATCTCGGGCCTGCTTCTAGCAAGGAACTGGAATCGCAAAGATCTGCTGATCGTCGGCGACAGCGCAACCAACGAGATCGATGCCGGCTTACGTCTGGGTATTGCCACGATTCAGATTCTGCGTCCGGGGGTTGTTGCCACTGATCTTGCTGATCGTCACATCCATTCGCTGTTTGAGCTGTGTCACGATACCGCGTCTCATTGAGATAACGCCGCTTAGAGATCATGTACTCCGTGTAAATGCAGTGACACCGCGGTTTCAAGCGGAATGCCAGAAGCACTGGTGCATCGCTTGACGTCCCGCAAAGGTTGACGACACTTCCTGAGATTGACGGCTTGCTGAGAGCTAACGTGAATTTGGAGGTGCTGGTATGTGCATGCGATATTTGAGTGTCTGTATCTGTCTGCTTTTGAACATGTCGTCAGGAATCGCCGGAGACTGGACTCAATGGCGCGGCCCAAACCATAACAACGTCGCTGCTACCGGTCAGACAGTTCCTGCTGAATGGAGCGAGTCGACGAATATTGTATGGAAAGCCAGTGTGCCCGGCCGCGGTCATGCGTCGCCCACTGTCGTTGGAAACAGTGTCTTTCTCTGTACGGCCGTAGAGGCTACTCAGGCCCAAAGCGTGATCGCATACGATCGCACCAATGGTAGGCAACTCTGGGCGACGGACATCAGCAAAGGTGGCTTCCCGCCGATCCATCCCAAGAACACACACGGATCATCCACAATCGCGTCAGACGGCAAGTTTATCTTCGCTACTTTCAGCCACCACGAAAAAGTCGAGGCAGTGGCATTAAGTCTGGCTGGAAAGATTATCTGGCGTAAAGACATCGGTGGTTTTCGTCCTGAAGCTTACGAGTATGGATATGCAGCATCGCCAACTATTCACAAGGACGCGCTGATCGTATCCGGGGATAGCGACACAGTGGCATGGGTCAAAGCCGTGAAGCTGTCGAACGGCGAGCTGATCTGGGAACAGCAACGTCCGAAATTCCTCAACTGGTCGTCGCCAATTGTGGCAAATATCGGCGGCCGTGATCAATTGCTGCTGAGTGGTCTGCACATGATCGCTTCTTACGATCCCGCGACCGGAAAACCACTATGGAAAACCGAATGTCTCACAATGGCCACGTGCGGAACATGCGTGTGGGAAGGCGACTTAATATTTGCGAGTGGAGGCTACCCGGACCCGGAAACGGTTGCCGTTAAAGCAGATGGATCCGGGGTTGTCTGGTCGAATCAAGTGAAGTGTTATGAGCAGTCAATGGTGGTGCACAAGGGTTATCTCTATGCATTCAGCGACGCTGGGATTGTTCATTGCTGGGAGGCAAAGACCGGCCGCGAAATGTGGAAACACCGTTTACAGGGGCCTGTCTCTTCATCTCCCCTCATCGTTGGAAACACAATTTTCGCGACTAATGAAGCCGGGACCACCTGGGCGTTCGAAGCAAACCCACAGAAGTATGTTGAGGTTGCAAAGAATCAGCTCGGAACCTCCGGCTTCGCATCACTGACAGCTGTCGACGGAATGCTGTTTATCAGAACTTCATCGGGAGACGGTTCAGATCGCAAGGAATCACTATACTGCATCGGAAAGAAATGATTTGAGATCTGCTGGCAGAGACCTGCCCTTAAAAATGGCCCACCCAAAGACCCCGCCGCGGAGTACTTTTTCAGATGCCTCTCCACCAGCCTGACGTCCTGATTATGGGAGGCGGGGTCATCGGGTTAACTACGGCACTGTGTCTCGCAGAAAAAGGCTTATCAATCAGCCTTCTGGATCGGCAGGCCACAGGACAAGAAGCTTCATGGGCCGGTGCAGGGATGTTGCCACCGGGTAACCTTCAGAATGCAGCAACACCAGAGGCTCGACTTAGATCTTATAGTCACAGCCTTTGGGCTGGCTTCAGTCAAAGGCTGCAGGAACAGACTGGAATCGACAACGGATACAGAGTCTGCGGAGCGGTCAATGTTTTCAGTAAGGATGAAGGCAACCTGTTCCTGGCTCACAGTCAGGCCTGGACTGATGAGGGGGTACGCTTCCATTTGCCAACAAGCAATGAGGCTATTCAATATGTCCCGGACCTGAATCCAACGTTTGAGTCGATGGTCTACCTTCCCGATTTTGCTCAGGTCCGAAATCCACGTCATCTTCAGGCACTGCGTGCGGCGTGTCTGCAAAAAGGTGTCGAGATTATCGAACATGTGAGCGACGTTAATCTCGTTGTGGCCGACAGTCGAATCGTGCATGCCCGACTGCCAAATCGCATCCTCTCCTTCGCCACGCTCTGTGTCACTGCGGGCTCATGGTCGACGTCAATTCTCCAATCTCTGGGAGTTGAAATCCCTGTCCGACCAATTCGTGGTCAGATTGTTCAGTTGCAATTGAATAAACTTCCATTCAACTGCGTCATCGAGCATGGTCGGCAGTATCTTGTGCCAAGACAGGATGGATTGATTCTGGTTGGATCGACACAAGAGGATGTTGGATTCGAAAAGAAGAATACGGCCGAGGGCATTGCACAACTGCTGGAGTTCGCGGTATCGCTCATTCCGGCATTACGACATGCAGAAGTTGTGCGATGCTGGTCCGGACTTCGCCCGGCATCGCCGGATGAACTCCCCGTCCTTGGAGCAGTCCCGGGACTCTCAAACGTATTTGTCGGAGCTGGGCACTTCCGTTCGGGTCTGCAAATGTCACCGGGCACTGCTGCGATTCTTGCGGATGTGATTTGCGGAAGTGAAACGGTTATTTCCATGGAAGGCTTGACGGTCGATCGTTTTTAGTCATCCCGGAGCCCGCAAGTTGCCGCGACACGCCGTACTTACCCATTGCGTTATATTCATGCCTTCTTCCAGCCCGGTACCGGAATCCTCGCCCCAATGAGAGCAGTCATTCAACGAGTCTCCGAGGCGTCTGTCACTGTGGATCAAACTGTAGTTGGCAGCATTGGACGCGGCTTTTTGGTTCTGGTGGGAGTGGCCGATCCAGACGAGGAAAAGGATGCTTTTTGGATCGCGGAGAAAGTGGCTGGGCTGAGAGTCTTTGAGGACTCTGATGAAAAAATGAATCTCTCGCTGGCAGATGTTCAAGGTTCCGTATTACTTGTCAGCCAGTTCACTCTCTTTGGAGACTGCAGAAAAGGACGCCGACCAAGTTTTGTGGAGGCCGCGCGGCCCGAAAAGGCCCGAGTGCTCTATGAAAAGCTGGCAGACAACTTGCGCCAACTGGGGCTAACTGTTGAAACAGGCACTTTTCAGGCCCACATGGAGGTCAGGCTACTCAATGATGGCCCGGTGACTCTGCTTCTCGACAGCCGAAAACTGTTTTGAACCGGACCGGTCTTTTCCTAAAAACCCTGATCCTTCTATACTCCGCGGCCCAGAGTATTCCGGAAAGTCAGGGAAGACGGGAATGAACTCACACCAGATCGTCGACATCGTTGTTCTTGCCGTGCTGCTGTATTGCATGGTCAAGGGGGCGTCGCGCGGACTGCTGTCGCAACTTGCCTGGGTGATAGCACTTCTCCTGTGCTTCAAGTTCTCAGGCACTCTCGCTCCAGCCATTGAACCAATGATCGGTGTCGCGCCACCTTTAAAACAGTGGATTGCGATGCTTGTGGTCTATGTTGGGCTCTGCGGTGTTTCGTTTGTGGCCGCTGGCATGCTTAGTAGCTGGATGGAGAAAGCCCGGGTCATTGATTTCGACAAACACCTTGGTGGAGTCCTCGGGCTAATCAAGGGCGTAATCATTTGCATGACAGGGCTGTTTTTTGCCATAACCATGTCAGAACCCATGCGTCTGATCGTAAGCAAAACCTACTCGGGTCTGGCAACCGCTCATATTCTGAATCTTTCGCAACATGTCATCCCGATGCTCCCGGAGCATACTGTTCCGACAGTTCAGAACGTAATTGACGAATTCAACCGCCGTCTTCAGCCAGTCGGCGATGATCTGAATGGTGCCACCCCGTCCGATGCAGAAGCATTTGGCGACGGCTCTTTCGCCGGGTCAAACGGAATCCATGATGACTTTGACCTTTCAAAATACTTCTCTGAACCGAACACCAGTACTGACGCCCCGAAGAATCAGCCCCGAGATCGAGAACCAATTGTTGCTCCGTCCCTGCAGGATCTGCTGAGCCATGTGCCAGAACAATTACGTCGCGAACTCACTCAGCAGGCGATGGATGCACTTCGAAACTCATCCCCCGGGGAAAAGCAACGACTGTTGGAACGATTGGGAACAGGGCTACCTGGAAATGCAGGTCTGGTCCTTGACGATTTTCTTCGACAGAGATCCGAGACAGGGGGGCAGGGGATGAGCCCTGAAGCACGCCCCGCGGCTCGATTGGGAAAGACAGAGACTACCCTGCTCAATGAGATCGCAGGCATCTACAGCCAAAGGGATGATGTCGCGGCGAATACGAAACGCTATCTGGCGGGTGTGCCCAGTCTCGTGCAGCGACGAGTTCTCGAAGACTGGCATGCGGATGCGATCGGACTCAACTCAGACCCGGATCCATCGACCGACGTCAATACTCGACTTGACGACCGGATTGTGAGACAACTCTCCAGGGCCGGAATCTCGATGGATCGGCTGGACCGCGACCTGCGGAGTCGTCTTAGTGATGCAGTTGACACCTCGAACAACTACGGCAGGAACTAGATGAGGTCATCGGTGCCGCAATCGCCACGATGATTCTTGTCGCCCATTGGAAAACGGCCATTTTCCTGAATTAACTTCACATAACGGACATTATCGGACGTTGCGTGTGGTTGTTTTCTGCCCTCGAGTTCTTTGGACTCCGGGTCTCTCGGGCAGACTTTTTGCGACTTTATCTCTGCCCGGCAAGTCTGAGGTGGATTGCTCAAACAAAATTGCAATCAGTTTGGCTTCGGGGACAAAACCACCAGCGTTGATGACCGGTCACCCTGCCCGCTTGAGGTCAGCGCGAGATTCGGTTCCGGAACCCCGTGAAGAAACCTCAGGGATCCGAAGCACGGCAGCTGACCAG
>CAMAXD010000069.1 GCA_945861975.1 Candidatus Kuenenia stuttgartensis
TTGAAGACACTTCAAGAACAAATCAAAGAGTGGTCAAACGATGTCAACACCACTCAACGCGGCGTCGACTGGCAGATGAGAATCGACGATGCCCGCTGTAAACTCAAATCCGTCTATCCCAAAATTAAGCTGTGACAAAGCACTAGTGCTGTGTCAACCTTTAAAGTTGGGGTTGAATTGTATTTGTACGACGGAATTCCAGTCCGTCGGCGGTAACCTTTGTCGACGGACTGGAAGTCCGTCGTACCCGAAAATTGAGCCTTGACAGAGCACTAGTTGAGGTCCAGTTGAGGTCTAGCGAAAGAAAAAACTGACCAACTGTATCGCGAAGATCGCTGTTCCAATCGCAAACTTGGCCAGCATTCCGATCAGCCGTCCTGACATGGCAGCAGTGCCAATTTCGTTGCGACGAGTCATCTCGGTGCCAATCCACGCTTCGCCCAGCCACGCGCCACCAAAAGCCCCCGCGGCGGCTCCGAGAATAGCGCCGATCACACTGCCGACAACCGGGATCGGAATCAGAAACGTCCCGGCAATACTACCAACAAACGACAGCACCAATGACAACAGCATGGCCAGGCGGCTGGCCCCTTTCTTTGCTGCTTTGGCAGAGCCAAGCATCAGTTCGAGCAGTTCGCCCAGAGCCGCAAGCGCCACTGAGATGATCAGAATGGTCCATGTTGGACCGCGTTCAAAACTTGTGCCCAGCAAATAGATGGTCAAACTCGCGACCATCAGCCAGTTACCGGGAAGAAGGAGCAGGTTCAGGACCAGGCTTCCGGCATTGACGACGATAAGCAAAAGAGCGAGCGACCAAAACGAGATCAGAGTCCAGTCCATAGTTCGTCAGACGGTTGTTTCAATGTGTTAGCGAATCTGCGGTCATTCGCTTCACATCCGGTTTTCTTTGAGAGATCCGACGGAACTTCAGAAAGTAGAACACCGCAGCTCCAGGGCACAAGAACCAAAGAGAAGTCACGGAGATCCGAAAGCCGGCAGTCACACTGTTCGACTCGAAGCGAAACTGCACGCGAGATTGGCCAGCCGGAATCTCACAGGCCATGTAGTCCACTTCCGCTCTGAGAACCGACGACCATTCGCCATTCACAGTGACTTTCCAGCCGGGCGAATAACTCTCAGACAGAATCAGGAGGTGGCTGGATGAGCATTCAACGTCTACCTCGATCAGCCCAGGTCGATCTGTCACCAGCTTCACTGCGTCGGATTCTGAAGGAGTGTCACTCGAGGTCGTTAATTCGTCGATTCCTGCTCGCTGATCCGGATCGCATTGAATGACGACTGGCCCTGCTGTGGACAAGTATTGCAATGCCGAAGCCGTGTCTTTGACCTGCCGGACATTGCTCGTCAATCGCACGCGGGGCAGAGGCTCAGGAACTTCCAGCCACCTTGAATCAGCAGTCGATTTGAGCCCGGCGATCGAATTGTGGCGGCCTTCATTGATCACCCAGCGGACCCCGGCGATACGGAGCCCGTCCAGCGTCAGGTTTTCTCCCAGCAATGATCGCGACGACATCAGACCTTCATAACCATCAGCCTGATGCCAGCTTTTTAACAGCAGCTTGTTGCCATGAAACTGCTCGCCGCCATTTTGCAACTGAACCTCGGCGATGATTCGGCCATCATTCGGAGACCCTGGCGGCGTTCGCAGCTCCGCGACGATCTCCTGCATTGATTGTTTGCGGCTCATTGCTTCATAGGTCAATCCATAGGCTGCCAGATCACCGGCAAGGAACAACATAAAGGCGGGACTGTGGCGACCTCGAGAAACATCTCGCACCAGAATCGCTGCCAGCACAAACAGAATCGGTCCGAGCAACAACAGCGTCCACGGAGCGACGTGTTCCCAACCGCAGATCACCGGTGCCAGAAGCGAAGCCAGAATGCTGACGAGGGGAACGAAGTACACGATTCGTGGAAGCGACATTGCCGGAACGCGCTCCGGCCTGTGAGGCACACCATGGGATTGCGCCGTGCTGGTGATACGGATGTAGCCGGCCGTTGCAAACACGGCGACGACAAAATGCAGCAGTACCAGAACTCGCGATGGCCAGCGGAACTTTCCGATCATCGGCAGCCAGGTCTGAACAACGTAGAGTCCACCAGCCTTGCCAAAGGAAAGCCACAGGGCCAGCAGTCCCAGAGCCAGCATGACCTGCAATAGTCGTCGATGAGACGATTGTGATCGAAGTCGAGCAATCGTCACCAACGCCAGCAGCAGTGGAATGGCGCCGCAGTACAGTCCCAGCTCATGCGTATTCTGGCCGAAGACTCGCGTGTCTGTCAGGAACGGATTGAACCATTGCAGCATGTTGGCTGCGGTTAAGGGATGCTCAAAGAAAAACTCCGGCAACATCGCACTGCGGTCAGATTCGGATAAGGCGGCCATCGAAGGAAGGATCTGGACAGCTCCCAGCCCCAGTCCCAAAATCTTCAGACTGGCGATGACCAGAAGCCTGCGGAAGCCCTGAGAATTCCACGATACGAATCCGAGGCAGTAAATGATCTCAGCAAGTAAGGAGAACCAGACATATTGAGGATAGCCGAGCAGTAACTGGGAGCCTGTCAGAAGTGCTAAACCGATCACGGCGATCGCGTCGGCGTAACGACGGGTGTACTGTACGCTCGTAGTTCCGTCGACGAGGTAGCTGTTCCGTGGCATTGCTGTGCCGAAAGCGACTTCCGAATCATGTCGCAAAATCACATCCAGAGCCAGCAACAACCACGGCATGTGAGACACAACCGCGATTGCATTCGGATGCAGAAAATGCAGAGTGCAGAAGCCGCTGAAGGTAAAAACGATGGCTCCCAGCCACGCTGCGTCGGGACGCTGAAAGTGTCGTTGCAGAAACAGTTTCATTCCGAACAGCATGAACGGATAACTGCTGAGCACTTCCAGATTAAAGGCCATCTCCAGCGGCAGGCAGCGATAGAGTAACCAATGCCACGGATGGTACGTCCCGGCCTGCCCTGATCCCGTCAGAAAGTAGCCATTGAACAGGCTGGGCATCCAGTCGAAAGCGTCGCCGTTCTGAAGACAAGACGAGTAGAACTGACGAAGCGGCAGATGAAAATTCAGCAGATCATCGCAGACATAGATCTGGCCTGTCAGCAACGGAAGAAACATCCAGCCCAGAATTGCGAAGGCGGCAACACGGGCGATTCGAGCTTGCTGCAGAACTGACTGAGTTGAACTCTCCGTCGTCATGGGTGGATCACAGGGACAAGAGATTTTTCACCACAGAGGTCACGGAGTTCACAGAGGAACAATCGCAGGGTTTAACAAGGAGACTTGAACGCAGAGTTCGCGGAGGAACGCAGGGGAAGTTCGTCGCAATTGATTACTCTGCGATCCTCAGCGGCCTCTGCGTTCAAATATTGTGACTCTGTGTCCCGCTGCGATTTCCCTCTGTGGACAATGTGAACTTTGTGGTCAATGTGAACTTTGTGGTCAATCGCTTGAGCCTGTTCAACTCGGAGAGACTCACCGTTTCACGACAACTGTTTCGCGTTGTGATTCCATGACTTCGTCTTCGTCACGATCTTCAGCGTACATGTGAGCAGGGATCTTGGGGCCTCGCATGACCTCTGAGGTCACCTGTTCAATACGCAACAACTGTTCGCCCAGCGTACTGATACGGCGAGAAACGTCGTCGTTGTTCTGCTCGATGCCACCGGAGACGAGATTGATCACGCCGAGGAACAGCAGCATCTGAGCGACTGTTGTCACCAGCCAGCCGGTCGGAGTAATCTCGGAGTAACCTCCGAAATGGCCATAAATAACCATCGCCGTTCCGACCGTCAGGCCAAGCACTCCCAGATACGCGAGGAACTGACCAGTCATGCTGGTCAGATTGGATCGCTTCGGCGCGCTGACTTCAAAGTGTGGTCCACGGAGCTGAGATTCTTGAGCTTCATCAATGTATCGCTGGCGAGGACGACCATGAGTGCGTGAACGCTGGCCGGCAGTGTCTGTGATATCATCGACCGATTCTGCCTTATCGATTCGGAACCGCTTTCCAGGCATCGGCGAATTGGAAACGATTTTTGTTTCCGGAGCCACGGACGATGGCAGCGAAGTCATCGGCTCCTTTTCCTGAGGAGTTGCAGCATTGTCACCGGTCTGGTCGAGTCTAAGTTTTCGAGTCACGGCTTCTGATCCTGCTGAACTTTCGGAAACGGGGCGTTCGAGCTGAAAACGGCGATGCAAAGGCGGTCGACGAATGGCAGAGCGCTGAGTCTTATTCGTCGTCTCAGCGATCGTTTGTTTGGTGTCGTTGGCAGATTCTGCCGATTTGAATTCAAGGGTCGCCGATTCCTCGTGAACCGACGCCCGTGACATCAAAGCCGGTAAACCGGTCTGGGAAACTTCTGCTGATGCCGCAAACTGTTCAGTTGTCGCAAGGACTGATTGACCATCAGAACTACGGGTTTCCCAGAATTCGACTGCGGCGGACTCCCGCGAGAACTCTTCCTGCGCCAGGTCTGCAAACAGATTCTCCAGATGCGCCAGGTCGTCTGCCGCAGCGGGTACTGAGAACTGATCTGCCTCTTCGAGTTGCGTTGCTACGAGTTGCGTTGCTATGGGTTGCGTTGCTACGAGAGTGGCTGAATCAGCATCGTCTGGCTGAAGATTCTCAGACTCGTATCCCTCATAGTCATCCGTTTCCTGTTCAAGGCGAGCTTCGCCAGCGATAGTCGCTGCTTCAGGCCCCGGATACATCTGTAAACTGTTGTCAGCGTTGACCGACCCTGCATAAGTTTGATCGATGTCATGCAGATTGACATCGTGTGAGACGGCTTCTGCAGCGAATGGTTCCGCAAGATAAGCAACGGCTGGATCAAGATAGGCGAGCTGCATCTCTGCAGAATCACCATTCCGTATCTCTGGTTCAGCCGTCGACGCGGACTCCATCTTCACCCCAGATTCCTTCACCCCAGATTCCGCATCTCGGAAAATCACAGTTGGTGGAGACTGAGAATTCTCGGTTTTTGAGCCCAGCAGCGTTCGTTCCGAAACGCCGGCTACGAGAGTTGGAGGAACAATTGCCGCTGACGACAACTGCAATTGTGAGGAACTCTGTGGAAGGACATTCGTCATCAACGGAGTCGGCGAAACGAGAAGGTCCCAAATGAGTTGTTCCTTGCGACCCGTTCCTGTCGGATTCGCGGGCACACCGACAAATTCGCGAGCAGGCTCGAGGAGTTCTCGCGAAACACGCAGGCTCGCGGGCATCGGCGGCAGCGTGTTCGGTCTTCGCTCCGGTGGCAGCTCTTGCATCGGCACTGATTTTTGCACTTGCCGTGTTTCTGACGGTGCTACGGATTCTGCCTCAGGCATCGGAGCAGTCACGGCCGGCTTGCCGAGCGGAATATTCAGCAGAGGTGCTCGATCCTGCTGTTTGAAGGTGGTTAGAGGAGCAGTGGTGCTGATGCGTTCAAAGAGATCCGAGGACTGCCATCGCTCCAGAATCTCATAAGCACGGCGAATATCGTCGGTTTGCCGAGTGCTGGTGGTCAGCGCGCGACCGCACAAAGGACACGCCGATCCGGCGGCCTTGTCGTCAACTTCCCTGTGACAATCGCGGCACCACATGAGTCTGGTTTCTTACGCTGGAGGGTTCCTGCCCGCCATTTAAGTTTTACAACACGCGGTTTTTACCGGTTATCCGGCAAAACGGACAAGGTCAATCGGAGCAGCAGTTTTTGCCGGTTGAGGCCGTTGCCGCGCATGAACAGGTTGCGGAAGGCGAGTTTCTACGCCAGAATCCCATTGGCGAGCGAAAAACTCAGCGACGTCCTGCAATTAACGCCCGGAGGAAATATTATGCTCACGATTCACGGAGCACCTCGATCTGCATGCGACGGTTTACGCCGTCGTCAGATTCTGCAGGCTGGTGGAGCAGGACTCTTTGGTCTTTCGCTGCCTCAGATTCTGGCCTCGGAGTCTTTAATGTCGGGGCAGGCCCCGAAAGTGAAGAACGTCATTTTTCTTCTGCTCTTTGGCGGCCCCAGTCAACTGGAAACTTTTGACCTTAAGCCGGAGGCTCCGGACCAGATTCGCGGTCCGTTTCGACCAATCGCCAGCAAAACGCCAGGGCTGCTGATTGGAGAATACCTGCCCCGGATGGCTGCGATCTCTGACAAGTACCGAGTCATTCGCTCGATGTCACATTCGCTGAATGATCACAGCGGTGGCGGACATTATATCCAGACCGGGCGTCGCTGGCATGTTCCGATCGGTGGAGGTTTTTCTCCCACGCCGAAGGATTGGCCGTCGATGGGATCGATTGTTGACTATGTCGATCAGCAGACGATGGGGTTGTCCAACCCGATGCCGTCGTACATGGTGCTCCCGAATTCTCTGGGAGCCCTGCAGGAGAAAGGTCAGTATCCTCGACCAGGAGAACACGCGGGCTGGATGGGACCGCGATACAACCCCCTGACAACTCAGATCCACAAGCGAACGATCGACGACAATCCGTACTGGAGAACCTGCACCGACGAAGAACTGGCATTTCAGATCGCGGATATGACGACACCCGAAGGTGTCTCGATGGATCGATTGGATCGTCGTCGTTCATTGCTGGATCAGTTCGATGTGAGTCGTCGCCAGCTGGATCAGTTCACCGCCGCCAGCTACGACCCATTTCGAGAAAAGGCATTTTCTCTGATGACTTCTGAGCGGACTCGCAACGCGCTCAACATCAAGGCCGAACCCCCTGAGGTTCGTGATCGCTACGGTCGACACCTGTTCGGTCAGTCAACCTTGATGGCTCGCCGATTGATCGAAGCTGGTGTTCGTTATGTGACCGTCCACTATGACTGCGTCGATGGTTATAGCTGGGATTCGCACCGTAACAGCGATGATGTCAAGAAGAACTTGCTGCCGACTTTTGATCAAAGCTGTTCGGCTTTGTTGAGCGATCTTGATGAACGCGGTTTGCTGGAGGAAACGCTGGTGATTGCGACCGGAGAAATGGGACGAACTCCAAAAGCCAACGCAAACTGGGGACGAGATCACTGGAGCACTCTGTTCTCAACAGTGATCGCCGGCGGAGGAATCCCGGGCGGTACTCTTTACGGCGCTTCGGATAAGGACGCCGCGTATTCGCTGGACACTCCCGTGAGCCCCGAAGATCTCGCAGCGACCGTCTACTATGCTCTCGGCATCGATCCCGAGATTCGTGTCACGAACGCAGAAAATCGACCGATCCCGATCGTCGAGAATGGACATCCGGTGACAGAACTCTGGAGCTGAAACACGAGCGATCACCTCATTCGATGAAATTGAGAAAAATGCAGGTTGGACAATCTTGTCTGACAATAGTTCGACAGTTCGACCGACTAAATCGCCACTCCTGCATTCATCACGGCGTCAGGAAACTTGCAAATGGGCAGCGTACGAGTTCTCGTCGGCACAAAAAAGGCGAGTGCATTCTGACTTCGGACGGCAAGCGTGAAAGATGGGGCGTCGCAGGTCCGTTCTTCGGCGGCTGGTCAATTTTATCACATGAAAGGATCGTCGATCGATCCGAATCGCCTCTACGCATCACCGTGCAGCGACTGGTTTGGCCAGGGCAGTTAACGCTCTAATGTCGGCGGCAGGAATTGGTCTCTGCCGGGTGGTGAAGCCGCATCGATTTCACTGGCAAACCTGCGGGAGCCAGCAATAAGTTTGTCGACGAAGGCACCGTCGGAAATCATGTAGGGTACGACGGTACTCCACATCCCTGGGAATTCAAACGAGTCTGGCATCTGGCACCATCTATTGGCCCAAACGACACACGCACTCTATCCATCTCGCAGAGTAAGAGGAGGCAATTGAGTGTCGCCTCGCACCTGGTTGGCGTGAAAACACTGCCCTTGTTGAGGAAATCCTCACAACGGGTTCGAGGTGAATTGAATGAGATCGCGGATGCAGATAGATTCGCTGGAGAGGCAGGAGAATGGCAATCGAGAGCGAAATGGCGTCTGATGGAACTCAATGAACTTCCTTTGACCGGACCGTGGGGTGAGCGGCACCTGTTGGGGTTGGAGCGATTGTCGGCCGAACAGTTGACGACCGTTCTGGATCTCGCGGAACATTATGATCGAGTCACCTCCGGGGGCACTCAGCGACTGGACGTGCTGAAAGGCATCGTCGTTGCCAATTTGTTCTTCGAAAATTCCACGAGAACTCGCACCAGCTTCAGTCTCGCCGCTCGCCGACTTGGCGCGGATACGGTCGACTTTACGGCCAGTTCCAGCAGCCTGTCCAAAGGCGAGACATTCATCGACACGGCGCTGACGATCGAGGCAATGGGAGTGGACATGGTGGTCTGCCGCCATCGAACTCCCGGGGCTCCTCATTTGTTGGCTCGTCATTTGAAAGCCAGCGTCCTGAACGCCGGAGATGGAACTCACGAACATCCAACTCAGGGCTTGCTGGACATCTACACGATCCGCAAAGCGCGGGGACGAATTTCGGGGCTGACGGTGGCTCTGGTGGGCGACATCCGTCACAGTCGAGTCGCCCGTTCGAATATCCATGGACTGGTAACGCTTGGTGCTCGAGTCATCGTTTGCGGACCAGCGACGTTGATTCCAAGCGATATCACTCAGATGGGCGTTGAAATAGCATATAGTCTTGATGAGATCCTGCCGGAAGTGGATTGTGTGAACCTGCTGCGAGTTCAGTTTGAACGTCAGCGCGGGGCATTCTTTCCTTCGATTCCGGAGTATGCCAATCTGTTCGGAATGAATGGCGATAGAATTCGTCGAGGGAAGAGTGATCTTCTGGTGTTGGCTCCGGGACCTATCAATCGAGGTGTGGAGTTAACTCCGGATGTTGCTGATGGGCCACATTCCCTCATCTTAAATCAAGTCTCGAATGGACTTCTGGTGCGCATGGCTTGTCTGACACTGCTGACACAGGAACGCCGTCGCCTGCAGGGAGGTGAGGCATGAGCCGATTACTGATTCGCGGTGGACGAGTGATAGATCCGGCTAATGGTATCGATGCCATCGCCGATGTCTGGATTCAGGACGGTCGCATTGATGCCGTCACCAGTGTTCGCGAAGAATCCGATGCCGACATTGACTGGCGTGATACGGAAATTATCAACGCGTCCGGCAAGATTGTCTGTCCCGGGTTTATCGATACCCATGTTTCTCTGCGAGAACCTGGTTACGAAGAAGATGAATCAACGGCCACGGGAACTGCGGCCGCTCTGGCGGGTGGATTCACGACGATCGCGGCTCAATCTGATACCTGTCCGGTTGTCGACAATCGATCGGCGGCCGAGTTTATCCGGTTGCAGGCCGATCGCGCTCGCAACTGCCGCGTTTATCCTTTAGGTGCTGTGACAAAGGAAAGCAAAGGCGAAGAGCTGGCTGAGATCGGCCAGTTGGTGCAGGGCGGTGCGATTGGTTTTTCCGACGCCAAGAGCCCGGTTGCAAATTCCGAAGTGATGCGACGAGCGCTGGAATATACGCGGATGTTTAATCGTCCGATTCTGCACTTCGCCATGGTTCCGGAATTGTCCGAAGGCGGTGTGATCCACGAGGGATTCCAGGCGACTCGATTGGGTCTGCGAGGCATCCCGGCGGCCGCTCAGGATATCATGACCGGTCGCGATATTGCCCTGGCGGAACTGACAGGTGGCCGAATTCACCTGATGTGTGTCACGACCGCCGATTCGGTTGAACGCATTCGCCGAGCACAGGCGGCGGGCATTGCGGTAACGGCCGATGTCACTCCTCATCATCTGCTTCTGACCGACGAGGTGATGGATTCGTTCGACACAATGTACAAGTGCAATCCGCCGCTGCGTTCCGCCCAGCATGTTCGGGCTCTGATCGCAGGATTAAAGGATGGTACATTGTCGGCCATCACCGCCGATCATCAGCCACTGGCGTTTGAGAAAAAACAGGTTGAACTGGATATCGCCCCGTTCGGTATTTGCGGAATTGAAACTCTACTGCCAGTCTGCGTAAAGGCTCTGATTGAGCCGGGGCATTTAACGTGGTCGGAATTGATTTCACGGTTGACCGTTGGACCGGCGGCCGTGCTTGGGCTGAGCCATGGGACGCTCTCAACTGGCCAGCCGGCTGACGTGACAATTATTGATCCAGATGAACAGTGGACTGTGAAAGCGTCTGAGTTTCGTTCACGCAGTCGCAACACTCCCTTCGATGGTAAAGCCTTCACGGGGCGAGTCGTAATGACACTGGTCGACGGCGAAATTCGTTATCAGAAAGGTGTTTAGGTTCTTTGTTCTTAGTCGTTTATTCAGAGCTTTCGTTAAACGATTAAATCAACACCATGGTCTCGCACTCTGTCTGATCAAGACACAACGTGCTTCGATCATACCGGTATTTTTTTCCGTCCTGTTCTTCTCTCCACTCTCCTTCCTAAAAACAAACGACAATGCTCATTCCCTCGACGATGATTGAAGTGAAGCGTGCCAAGGGCAAAGGCCGTGGCGTTTATGCGCGAGTCCAGATACCGGCAGGCACCGTATTTGAACGAGCACCGCTGCTCGTGATGTCAGAAAAAGAAGCCCTGGAAGGCGATCACGCTAATGTGCTGCCGGCGTATGTCTTTGAATATGGCAAAGGCAAAGTCGCCCTCGCGTTGGGGTTTGGATCACTCTACAACCATTCCTATAGTCCCAACGCGCGGTATGACGACGCGGGCAATCAGGTTAAGGAATACCGAGCTCTGCGAGACATTGAACGCGGTGAAGAGATTACGATCAACTATAACGGAGCCGAAGACGTCATGGATCCGGTCGAATTCAATGTTGTTGAATCGTGAGCCTGTTAACACGGACCTGAAGTCTGCGGATCCTTCTGCGAGAAAGCACGAGTGCTCTCTTAGCCCTAAAAACGCAGGTTGGACATTCTTGTCCGACAAATGTCACACCCTTCGAAATAGCGACTGTACAGAATAGAGTTCAGTGCCATGCCTGTTGATAAGTCCGGTTCACGAATTCGCCAGATGTTTGGAGAGATCGCGGGCCGATATGACTTTATGAATCATTTCCTGTCCGCCGGTACCGATGTGTATTGGCGCTGGAAAACGGTCCGACTTGCTCAGCCGTTCAACTCATCGCCGATTCTGGATGTTTGCACGGGGACTGGTGATCTGGCGTTTGCATTTCGCAAAAAGCTAAACGGTTCTGCGCCGGTTTTTGCCACTGATTTTACTCATGGTATGCTGCGACTTGCTGAACACAAACGATCGGAGCGTGACGTCGTGTTTATGGAAGCGGACACCATGTCACTTCCATTTCGATCCAATATGTTTCAGGTTGTGTCGGTCGCATTTGGTTTGCGAAATGTCTCCAGTACAATTGGCGGACTGAAGGAAATGACACGCGTCTGTCAGCCCGGCGGTAAGGTTGTTGTGTTGGAGTTTTCGCTGCCCGACAACCGTCTGTTGAGCCGTATTTATCGATGGTACTTCCGAAATGTTTTGCCACGACTGGGTCAGTTACTGGTCAGAAATCGCCAGGCGGCTTATGAGTATCTGCCTCAATCCGTCTCTGAATTTCCAAGTGGTTCTCAGCTTACGGGTTTGATGGAAGAAGCCGGACTTGTAAACACTTCTTATCACAAACTGACAGGTGGAATCGCGACGGTGTATCTGGGCAACAAACCCTGAAAACCCCGTACATTCCTGTGTTCTGAATCAGCCCTGAAAAACTGTCTGACGTTTTTTTTCACGCGTTGACACAGGGTGCGCGTGCCAGTCATTCTCCATACAACGTATCTGCTGTTTCGTTGATCAAGGAGACGACCATGACACTGTCCCGCCGCTTTACTCTTGCCATGGCGATCGTTGCACTGGCGCTGTTCTTTGCTCAGGATGCAAAGTCGGATGAGCCCGAGGTCATACCGCCGGTTCCTGATTCCATTTCAGTTATTCCCGACACGGATCCCGCTGTGGACGATCGAGGGCCTGCTGTTCCAATCGAAGTGATCTCGATTCAGCAGCATCAGGCAATGAGCGGTATTGTCGATGTCAGCCCTGCTGCTAGAGCAGACTCCGCTGAATATCGTCGCGTCTACAATTCTATTCCGTTCAGCCGTGCAGAATACAAAGCCAATCCGAACTATCGTCATGACTCCACCATGGAGATTCTGACGGGGAATGCTCGCCACCAGACAGTGATCAATCACAACTTTGAACACAAAGAGCCTGTCACGCGAATTCCTCAGCCAGCTCGTCCATCACGAGTTCTGACACCGGTATCCGGATTCTTCATGTTCTCCCCGCTTTGGTACAACCGGCTCTGGTAGTATTGCTCAGAGGAAAACTCGTGGGCTCGGCATGTTCGATGACCGTGGAGAAGTAAAAAATCTTGCTGTGAGGCCGGCCTGCAACCGCTACGGATGCTGGCCGGTTTTTTGTTTGAACCGGCTCCGAAATGGTGCGATATGAATTGAGCGTCGACTTGGGGAGGGCATTTTCCTGTCGGGGAAAACGTGAGTCCGGCTTTTCGGAGGTTGAGGACTAAGATCAGTGGGTCCATCTGGAACGATTTCACCAATCCGGAAGATTGCATGGAGTAAAAGGTTTGGCAACTTTTGTTGTTCTTCCGACACTACTCAGCAACATAACCTAGAGTTCCAGAGCGCGTTGTCGTCGCGCAACATTATCCCTTGATAAGAACACTTTTCGACCATCCCCCGAATGATTCGAGATTGGGCGTAACTCCTGAGCCCGGCGCTGAATCTGAACAGGTCGTACGAGCGTGCTGCCAGTGTCAACATCGTCTTCCATCAACAGACATAGCGGAATCTCGCCAGAGTTTCTGACGCCGGCCATGCCTACGGACACCAGTGGTGTTCTGTTGCGCATGCTGGCTTTGTCCGAAGATGCGCGGCGACAACAGGCGATGACAGGTGAAAAGCAGATCATGCCCCGCAGCCTGATGACTCTGTTGCTGCGAACAATGAAACTGCAGGATTCAACAAGTCTGTTGCACGGCCAGCGCATTGCGGCTATCTCCAGCGGAGTTGCGAAGCTTCTGGGCTGGGACGACGATCAGAGAAGACAACTGGAAGTTGCTGCTCTGCTGCATGACCTCGGAAAACTGGGCGTTCCCGAACACATTTTGAAGAAGCCTGGAAAACTCAGCAGCGAAGAGTACGACTTCGTTCTGCTGCATCATCATGCCGCGGTCAATCTGCTGCAGGCTTTTCATACGGATCCGGCTGTTGTTTCGATGCTGTCCATGCTGCATCACGACTTCGACAGCGCCGGAATTAACGTACCGACGGCTGGAGCTTCGACCGATCTTCCGCTCGGGCCACGAATTCTGGCCGTTGCCGATGCCTTTGATTCACTCAGCTCACCCAAGCCGTATCGCCGTGGGATGACGCATAAGGAAGCCATCAGCGTGCTGGAGGAAAAATCCGGCAGTCGATACGACGGCAATATTATCCTAACTCTCAATCGTTGGTTTGAAGCCGAAGGTGATTCACTCTTCCGATTTGCTGACCCGTTTCAAGCCTCCGAAGCACGATTGGAAATGACGGATCAGCAGCGGAATGAAGCCGTCTTGCTGACTCAGTTCATTAACGTGCTTTATCAGTTTCAGGTGCTGTACGACGGTTACTTTGTTCTCGACTCCAACGAAAACTACTGCATCTGGAGCGATGGAATGCCCGGTATGACAGGCCTTCCGCTGCAAAGTGTTCTTGGTCGCACATGGCAGCCGGTGGATGTGCAACTGGCTTCGTTGACGGACGACAAGCCAGCGCCGGAATCTCGCGACGAGACGATGGTGGGGCAGATGCTGAAGAATGGCCGCGCGCAGTTTGGCAGTCGCTTATGCCGCGTTGGCGACACTCGGCATCTGAAAGTCGACGTCTACACAATGCCTATTCTTGCATCCAACGGGTCAGTTCAGGGCACTGTGCAACTGCTGCGAAACAAGAGTGGTGTTCGACGCCAAAGTCGTGAATATGTAGAACTAAAACTGGCGGCCACGCGAGACCCACTCACCGGCGTAGCGAATCGAGGTCAACTGGAAACGCAATTGCGTCATATGCTTGAGGAGTATCATTCCAGCGAGGGAACTCGACATCTCAGCACGATCTTTCTGGACGTCGACAAATTCAAACGTATCAACGACGGCTACGGTCATCAGGTGGGTGACCAGGTGCTTGTGGATATGACTCGGTTGCTGCAGCACGAAACGTATTCCGGCGAAATCATTGGTCGCTACGGTGGTGAAGAATTTGTCGTGCTGTGTCCTGACACCGATCTGGATGCAGCGGTAAGACGAGCAGAGCGGTTGCGACACGCCATTCAGAAAAGTTCTATTGGCAGCATTAGTGCTCTCACGGTGACATCGTCATTCGGCGTTTCCACAGCAAAGCTGGGCGATACCGTTCAGACTGTGTTGGAGCGAGCGGACAACTGTCTGTATCGAGCTAAGGAAACAGGCCGAAATCGTACGTGCTGGGAAACCGAAGTCGTCGATAAAGCGGCCCTCAAAGCTGCCGCGATTCAGGAACAGCAGCCTCAATTTGCTGAGAAAGATGGCTCATTTGAGTTCCGCGAGAAGATAGAAGTGTCGACATCGCTGGAACTCACCGCGATGAAACTTCAGGCATTCATTCGCGAATACAAAGGCGAGGTGCTCAGTATGGATCATGGCAACATGAAGATCCGACTGGGTGCGCTGGGCTTTACGCGTCGCTGGGGCAGCACCACAGCCAGGCAGCCGATTGATGTCTGCATCTCGTTCGGCACAATGCGATCAGTCAGTCAGATTGACGGAAAACCCAAGACCATCCATCAGGTCTCCATTTTCGTCGTTCCTTATGGCAAGGTTTCCGAGGCCGAAGCTTTTGCTGGACGCTGCATGGTCATGATGCGAGATCTCCGAGCTTACCTGCTGGGCTCGTAACGCCATTGTGATGTGGACTACTTTTTCATGTAGGCACCGATCACCACAATCACGCCGACAACGGCCATAATGACGGTGATTATTGAAGGGCCCTTCTGACCGCCCGAAAGAGCCTTTCCATCTGACACGTTGCAGATCGCTTGTTCCCAGTCAGATAAGTTTTCGGGCATTTCCGTCTTAGCCAGAATCTCGTCTCCCGCGGACTCTGCAATGAGAACTTGTCCGTCTTCGAAGTACTCTTCAGCAGCCTCTTCAAGGTTGACAAGATCAATCTTTTTACGAACCTCGGCGGCCCGCAGAGCCTGCAGGCTTTGATGATTCTCGTCATCTGATGTTCCCGTGGCAGCAGAAGTCTCTTCGTCCTGATTCCTCAGGAACTCGCCGCGCCACAGTCCTGTATGAAGGGCAAGGTCAGCTCGATCTGCGGCCAGCAGCGTTGCTCCCGGAGGGGCGGCCTTGAGCGGATGGGACTTCGTCAATATCAGAATAATCAGCGTCAAAAGAAAGGCACTAAGACTGTGGTGACGGAGCGACCAGCGAATTGAGGAGAACATAGAGCGATCTCACGACAAAGACGGACACGGCGACGGTTCGAGGCAGGAATCTCCGAGACCTCATCAGCAATTTCGAGAGAAAGGCAGGATCTGTGCCAGTGAATGGTTCCCCACGCTGTCTCAGGGGAAACTCAGGGATCGCAAATGAGCAATTGGGGCGGTTAACGATGCGTTCAGCCGTCGAATCAGATTCTTTTCCGACTGGCAATTTTTGCCGAAATTGCCTCAAATCTGGGTTGTCTGCAGGGATCAGACGTTGCGAAAAATCAACCGTCTGCTTCAAAAACTCCCTGACGGTACAACAGTTGCCTTTTCTCTGCAGTTTGCCTGTTCCCTGCCGACTCGATCGCCAATCCCCCGCAATTTCTGCGTAGATCAGCGGGATTGACCGCCGTTCGTCAGATCCAATACACTTGGCAGCCTTTGACTTACGACAAAACTGCCTACTTTCCGGTCCCACGGGAGTCTTCTGCCTTTGTGGCAGAGCATTTGCCGGTTTGTTGGACCACTGATTCCACCTAACTAGTTTCTCAGGACGATCACGAGACATGGAGTTTCTCGAAAAAGTCGGCGACTTCTTTAGCGCCACCGGCAACAAAATTGAGCGTGGAATCACGGCCCTTTTCGGCTCGTCTAACGAACGCCGCATGCGCAAGCTGGGTTTTTCTCGTGATCGTGATGGCAAGACGGTCATCATTCCGGGATCTCTGCTTGACCGGATTAACTCTCTGGAGCCGGAGTGGCAGAAGAAGACCGACGAAGATCTTAAACAGACCGCCGCGAAGTTTCGCGCTCGTCTGCTGAATGGTGAAACGCTCGACGACCTGCTTCCGGAAGCATTCGCCGCAGTGCGTGAATCGGGACGTCGATTTCTGAAGATGCGCCATTACGAAGTGCAGATGATCGGCGGATACATTCTGCACAACGGCATGATCTCCGAAATGGTGACCGGGGAAGGCAAGACTCTGGTATCATCACTGCCCGCGTTCCTCAACGCGCTGTCCGGCAAAGTGCATGTCGTGACGGTGAATGATTATCTGGCCCAGCGTGATATGGAATGGATGGGTCCGATCCACCTGAATCTCGGCCTCACCGTCGGCGCGATTCAGTCCAATATGAGTTCGGCTGAACGACAGGTTCATTATGCCTGCGACATTACATACGGCACCAGCAATCAGTTTGGCTTCGACTACTTGCGCGACAACATGAAGCCGACCAAGGACCAGCAGGTTCAAGGGCCGCTCGACTATGCAGTCGTGGACGAAATCGACAACATTCTGATCGACGAAGCGCGAACGCCGCTGATCATTTCCGGCCCGGCTCATGATAACCTCGAAAAGTATCCCAAAGCCGACGCGATCGCGCGACAGCTTCGGAAAGACACCGACTTTGAAGTCAAAGAAAAAGAGCATACTTGCCATCTGACCGAAGAAGGCGTGCGGCGAGCCGAACAGTTGGCTGGCGTTGAGAGTTTCTACACGGCTGGCAATATGGAATGGCCGCATCTGCTCGACAACGCTCTGAAGGCTCATCATCTCTACAAGCGTGACGTCAGCTATGTCGTGGAGAAAGGTGAAGTCGTCATTGTCGACGAAAACACAGGCCGAAAGATGGAAGGCCGTCAGTGGAGCGATGGACTGCATCAGGCCGTTGAAGCCAAAGAAGGCGTGAAGATCAAGGAAGAGTCGCAGACGTTTGCCACAATTACGCTGCAGAACTACTTCAGGCTTTACAAGAAGCTGGCCGGGATGACCGGTACAGCGATGACGGAGTCAGAAGAGTTCCTCAAAATCTATAACCTCGACGTTCTGGCGATTCCGACCAACCGTCCGATGCAGCGTATTAATTATCCGGACAACATCTACGGAACCGAAAAAGAAAAATGGGATGCGGTCATTCAGGAGATTGCGGAAGTCCATGAATCCGGCCGACCAATTCTGGTGGGAACAACATCGATTGAGTTGTCAGAAATGCTCAGCAATCGACTGGTTCGCAAAGGCATTCGTCATAACGTTCTGAACGCCAAGTTCCACGAGCGTGAAGCCGAGATCGTAGCTCAGGCCGGTCGAAAAGCTGCGGTGACGATTGCAACCAACATGGCGGGCCGCGGAACCGACATTATTCTCGGCGGTAACCCCGAACACCTCGCGTGGGAAGACCTGAGGACGCGTTACCGTTCGCGTCTCGAAGTCCCCAAGTCTGAGTGGGACGCTTTGACTCGCATGATCGCCGAGCGCGAAGGCATGATTACGGAGTTCAAAGTCGTTCAGGAACTTGGTGGTTTGCATGTCGTCGGGACGGAACGCCACGACTCACGTCGAATTGACCTGCAGTTGCGAGGTCGTGCGGGACGTCAGGGGGACCCGGGTTCCAGTCGCTTCTTTATCTCTCTGGATGACAAGCTGATGCGTCTGTTTGCGGGTGATGCCGTGAAACGCATTATGCAGTGGGCTGGCCTCAAAGAAGGCGAACCAATTATCAGCAAGATGGTAACTCGCCGCATTGAAGGTGCTCAGAAGAAGCGTGAAGAACAGCACTTCGATCAGCGTAAGAACCTGCTCGAATATGACGAGGTCATGGACGAACAGCGTAAGCGAACTTATTCCTATCGCCAACAGATTCTGGACGGTGTGGATTGCCGCAGCCTGCTGCTGAGCATGATGAATGATGAAATTGATCGCTGGACAAAACATTTCCTCGCCCGTGACTATCGCTGGGAAACCATCACAGCCTGGGTGACTCAGAATCTGCAATTAGAGCTGGAATCGTCCGATATCCGTGACAGGAATCGCGAAGAATTGGAACTGCATCTTCGTGAAGAGGGCGAACGTCAGGGTGAGTCGCAGATTTATGAGCAGATCGACGTGAACCTGCCGGAAGATGCCGAGAGCAAACTCGACTGGAACTGGCTGGCGCTGGCCAAGTGGGCCAATCGAACCTTTGGGCTTTC
>CAMAXD010000070.1 GCA_945861975.1 Candidatus Kuenenia stuttgartensis
ATTGGAAATGATGATGCCTCAAAAGCGCTGCGTACTGCGTTGGCAGATTCCAGCCCGGAAGTTCGCTCGTTTGTAGCCGAAGGTTGTGTGCTGTGTGCCGAACGATTGCACTCAGAAGGAAAGTTGGCCGATGCGATTGCGATCTATGACGAAGTGCGAGCGGCTGACGTGCATCTCCAGAGACTTGTCGAAGCGACTCGCGGATCCATTCTCGCTCGTGGTCAGGACGGCATTCCGTTGCTGGTCGAGCAACTGCATTCAGATGACCGAGCCCTCTTCCGCCTGGCACTGGGGACAGCTCGTGAATTTCCGGGCAGCGAAATTGATAAGGTCCTTGTTACGGAAATGACGACGTCGCCCGATGATCGAGCGGCCCTGATTGTTCAGGCGATGGCGGATCGAAAAGATACGGTCGTGCTGACGGCGATTCTGAAAGCCGCTGAGCAGGGACCGTTGGCGGTGCGATTGTCTGCCGTCGATGCACTGGCCCGAGTCGGTGACGTGACTTGCCTGAATTCGCTGCTGAAGATTGCCGTCGACAAAGATGCCGAATTGTCAGTTGCAGCAAAAGACACTCTGGCGGAAATTCCCGGCGACAACGTGAATGCTCAGATCGTCGCATTGTTGCCAAAGGCGGAAGGAGCCATGTACCCGCTCCTGATTGAGCTTGTCGGTAAACGTCGTATCGAAGCCGTTCCACAACTGCTGAAGGCACTGGACAATAACAGCGGTGTTGTACGAACAGCAGCATTGGTGGCTCTGGGAGAAACCGTTTCGCTGCAGCAATTGTCCGTATTGATTGATCAGGTGGTGGCTCCGAAGAAGTCTGAAGATGCCGAGATCGCTCAGAAGGCTCTCAAGGCCGCAAGCATTCGCATGGCTGATCGCGAAGCCTGTGCCAAGGAGTTGTCGAATGCTGTGGATCGTGTCAAATCTGTTCCCGTCAAAGGAACCCTGCTGCAGATTCTGGGAGCCATGGGCGGAACCAACGCGTTGCAGGCCGTCGGCAAAGCAGCGAAGAGTACCGATGCCCAGTTGCAGGACATCAGCAGTCGTCTGCTGGGTGAATGGATGACGGAAGACGCTGCTCCGGTTCTTCTGGAACTGGCAAAGATCCCTTCCAATCCGTATCAGGTGCGTGCATTGCGAGGCTACATCCGCATCGCTCGCCAATTTGTCCTGCCTGACGCAAAGCGTACCGAAATGTGCCAGACAGCATTTGATGCTGCTCGACAAACGGCAGAAAAGAAATTGGTGCTGGACATCCTGAAGCGTTATCCAACAGTAGATAACCTGAAGATGACCATCACGCTGATGAAGGTTCCGGAACTGAAGGACGATGCGACTCAGGCGATGCTGGTCATCGCACAGAAGCTGAGCGGCAAAGGTGTGGACATCAAAGAACTACTGGCCACGGCCGGCATCGAAAAGATGAAGCTCGAAATCGTCAAAGCTGAATACGGTTCCGGTGCGACTCAGAAAGATGTCACCGCCGTCCTGCAGCAGCAGGCTGGTGAATTGCCAATCATCACGCTGGTCTCGGCCAGCTACAACGCAAGTTTTGGAGGCGACCCGCTTCCGGGCAGCACGAAGCAACTGAAGATTCAGTACAAGATCAACGGCAAAGCGGCAGAGGCCTCCTTTGCCGAGGACGCTCTGATCGTGTTGCCAATGCCGAAGTAGGCGTGATCCTGCTTGCTGCTTGCTGCTTGTTGGTAGTTGGTAGTTGGTAGAATTAAAAACACCGCATGAAGTTGCCGAACTTCATGCGGTTTTTTATGACTGAGTGACTGAGTGTTTTGAGAGTGGCCGGACAGGTGAGAATTCGGATGCCGGCCATGGAGACTTCTCGAATTCTCACGAATCCGGCTACAAAGGGAAATCTCACCCCGACCCGCGCTAAGTTCAATCACGTCCCAGGCCAACATACGGTTCGCGAACGTTCGCCAGCATTTCGTCATGCAACTGTCCGTTTGACGCGAGAATGCTCGTTTTCGTCAATGGCATCGCCGCTCCGGTACACGTCGTCACCCGCCCGCCTGCTTCTTCCACCAGGAGCTGTCCAGCCGCGTAGTCCCAGGGCGATAATTGATATTCAAAATAGGCTCCGTACAGTCCCGATGCGACGTGGGCCAGATCAAGAGATGCCGTCCCGAATCGACGAACTCCATGAATTTGTCGCCGGAAACAGGCTCCAATCGCCGCCAAAGTCGCCTCCATCATGGCTCCACGATCATAGTAGAACCCAATCCCGATCAGAGATTCGCTCATCTGCTTCTGGCTGCCGACATGAATCGCCTTGCCGTTATGTGTCGAACCAAGCCCTCTCCGTGCGATGTAGAGATCTTCGCTAATCGGATTCCAGACGACTCCACACTGAGCCACCCCGTGATGAAAATAGGCAATGGAAACGGCAAAGTGGGGAATATGGTGAGCAAAATTCGTGGTGCCGTCGAGCGGATCGATGACCCACAAATGCTCGGCCGTCACATCGCCTGAATTCTCCTCCTCCCCCAAAATCGCATGATCCGGGAAAGCACTGCGAATGATTTCCGCGATTCGTCGCTCGGCGGCAACATCAGCATCCGTGACCAGATCCGCGACTCCTTTATTCCTGACCTCAAAACCCTCGTGAAAATATCGTGCGAGAACTTTGCCAGCTTCCTGTGCGGCACAGAGGGCAACGTCGTATGGGGTCAGCATCGTGTTCATTCGGGGTTTTCTGAAATTGATGTGGTCTGATAAAGTCCCGCCCGGTCAAAGCGGAATTTTGGATTGAGCTGATCACTAATTCATTGCGCGGCCACAATTGAGGTCATGGTCTGGATGATAGACCCCGCGAACACCTGGCCTCAATTTAAGCCGCGCGAACAATACAGAAATGTCATAGGACACGTTTTGAACTGTAATCGTACTTCAGGAGGAGCAGCGATGAAGAACGCTGCCTTATGTCTGATTTCTTCAATTCTTGGTGGCTGCCTCGTGTTCTGGCTGCAATCCGGAGTTGGCACGCTCACCGTTTCAGCGGCACAGCAGGATCGTTTTCCACGAGATCTGTCCACGATCGCGCGAAAAACTCGCCCTGTCGAGAAGCCTGTTTCGTATCCCAACGAACCTCAGGCCGGGACTGTCCCCGTTGATTCTCTGAGCGAAATCGCACCGCCACGAGTCTACAACACCGAGGGACTGGCTCCCGACGAGGCGGTGTCGACTTACGTTTATGAAACCAATAACCGCAGCGTTACGAATATTGGAACTCGCATCGGTGCAGCTCGCGGATTCTTTGGGGAGAACCCAACGGAGGATTCCGGGTCCGGATTTATCCTTGACCAGAACGGTCATATCCTGACGAACAATCACGTCATCGAGGGAGCTCAGCGAGTTCTCGTTACGCTCTACGATGGCGAAGAGTTTGAAGCGGATGTTGTCGGTGCGGACCCGATCAATGATATGGCAGTGGTCCGCATCAAAGCCCCTCCCGAGAAACTGATCCCCGTGCGTTTTGCCGATTCCTCCAGCCTGAAGGTTGGCATGCGAGTGTTCGCGATCGGCAATCCATTCGGGCTCGAGCGAACCATGACGACCGGGATTATTTCCAGTCTGGATCGAACACTGCCTGTCACGCGAGCCCGCTCGATCAAGTCTGTCATTCAGATTGATGCGGCGATCAATCCCGGGAATTCCGGTGGTCCCTTAATGAATTCTCACGGCGAAGTGATCGGGATGAATACCGCCATTGCCAGCAAGACCGGCCA
This sequence comes from Candidatus Kuenenia stuttgartensis, assembly GCA_945861975.1. GTDB lineage: Bacteria > Planctomycetota > Planctomycetia > Planctomycetales > Planctomycetaceae > SXXK01. Next base: position 3,756 of record CAMAXD010000070.1, read on the forward strand.
AAACTCCGGGATCGGCTTTGCAATTCCCTCGAACCTCGTGGCTCGCGTCGTACCGGAGTTGATCGAACACGGGCGATTCATTCGCCCCGAGTTTGGGATTGATGAAGTCGCCAAACTGGAAGAAGGTCTTCGCATCATTACTCTCGTCCCCGATGGCCCTGCTGCAAAAGCTGGCCTGCGCGGCCCGGAAATTGTCCGCAACAAACGCGGCTTCGTAACGTTTGAGTCGCGCGACGTGAATCGGGCTGATGTCATTGTTGGCGTAAACGGGAAGAAGACTCTGAAGCCGGATGAGTTCCTGTCAGAGATTGAAAGTCATCGCCCCGGCGACAAGATTACGATCGAAGTTCTTCGCGAAGGTGAAGTGGTTTCCGTGCCTCTGCAGTTAAAGTAAACCCTGCTAGCCGTCATCTGCAATTTATCTGCGTTCATCTGCGTCTATCTGTGGACAACCTTGCGATTCCATGCGCCGTACTCAGACAACAAACCGTCAGAGACCGATGGGGCACGCTTCCATCCTGCTGCATTTCAAGGCACACATGGATGGCCCTTTTCTACCTGTCGGCCCTTTTCTGCCTGTCGCCCTCGATTTGCCGCTAAACAAAATGCTGGCTGTTACCCCGGGGCAGGTCTCCCAGTTGTTTACTCCGCAAACACCTGAACGGATTCCGCTGACTGACTTTCATCCTCAAGTTCCGGCACCGTGATTGGATTCAAGGTAAGCCCTACCAGCAGAAATGAGAGCGTCAGCCAGCCAAGAATGTGCCGACCAACGCCAAGCTTCTCGCGATCATTGGCCGTTGGCGGATGTTTAATCCCAGTCATCATCAGCAGAATCAGTAACAGGCTGAACGAGAAATTGTTGTTCATCACCATGTATGTGAAGCCACCCAGAATAACGGCATAGGCCACCAGATGGGCTTTTCGCCCAATCAGCGTGTAGAGGATATGACCGCCATCGAGCTGACCCACCGGCAGCAGATTCATCGCAGTGATGAGAACTCCAACCCACCCCGCGAAGGCGATCCCGTTGTCATCAAGAGCAATCGTGCAACCCTCCGGCGCGGGGCCGTGAATGGCGGAAATCATCCACTGCATGATCAGCGGCTGACTGAACTGCAGGGGAGCCATATCCGGTCGCGGTCGATACTCAGCAAGGCTGAGACCATACCACAGCACCGGGATTGTCACTGCAAGGCCGGCCAGAGGCCCCCAGACGGCGATGTCGAACATTTGTCGACGTGTCGCCACACCGCGCCCCTGAAAAATCACCGCCCCCATGGTGCCCATCGGAGGAATCGGCATTGGAATAAAATACGGCAGCGACGCGGGCACTCGATTCCAGACTGACTGCAGATAATGTCCCATCTCGTGAAAGAACAGAATCGACATCAGCGGAACCGAGTATTCAAGTCCCTGGCGACAGGCGCGAACCATAATCAAGTCTAAATCATGAGGCCTGAAGGTCTGTTGCAGATAGTTGCCAAAGCGAGGAAAAATCCAGCCGAGAATGTACTCCAGCGGAAAGTATCCGGACCCTACCAGAAACGTACTCAACATGGTCAGCAGGAACAGCAGTGCCGACGTTCGCAGATGCCGACGGCGCCAGGAAAAAATCTGAACAGCCTGAAGCTGTTCGATGCGCCGCTGGACTTTTCGCAGTTCCTGATCATTGTCGGTATTCATGAATGTGGCCGGCATCGCCATTATAGCCGGAGTCCTGAACACATCCGGAGCGTTTGGCTGAGCCTCATCATTCGTCGTTACGGTGGTCGAAGTCACAGCAAGCACTGACGGCGACGTGTCGCTCGGTTCGGACGGCAATGATTCCTCAGGTGAATTTGACATGAGTTTCGCAGCTTTGAATCCGAATAGATTTCCACATAGACCAGCAGCCCACCTGCCGTTCCTGGGCAATACAAAAGATTCACCCATCCCCTGAAACGGAAAGATCGTACTGAGGATAACGACAAAACCGCTGTCTGCGGGATTTTATCCCCATGCACGCCTGATTCTCGCAGCAGCACCGGGGATTGACATCAATATCTGCGTAGAGAATGCCGCCGTGCCGTTAGAATCGTTTCAGCGGACATTTCCCGGGCCGGAGTTTGCGAAGTTTAGACCAAACGTCGCAACAACGATATCATCAGACCGTTACCTGAACAGACCTAATCGCTTTTCAGATCCGAGTTTCTCACCTCCATGCGTGTTGCTCATATTATCACTCGAATGATCATCGGCGGAGCGCAGGAGAACACCCTGTTCAATGTGGACGATCAGCACTATCTGTTTGGTGACCAGGTCTGCCTGATGACCGGACACACAACGGGCCCCGAAGGATCATTGGAGCGGCGTGCCACGGATCGCGGACTCGATGTCAAAATCCTTCCCGAGCTGACACGTAACATCAGCCCGCTGGCGGATTGGAAAACCGTCGGTGCCATCCGAAAAGCACTGGCTGAGTATCGTCCGGAGATCGTCCATACCCACAGTTCCAAGGCCGGAATACTCGGACGCCTCGCGGCTTCTCAACTTTCGCTGCCCACCGTTCATTCAGTCCACGGAGCTTCGTTTCATTTCGGACAAAATCCACTGCTGCACTATGCCTATCGCTGGGCCGAACGAAAAGCGGCCGCATGGTGCGATCATTTCATCTGCGTCTGCGATGCGATGACCGATCAGTATGTGGCGGCCGGCGTGGCTGCTCGTGAAAAATTCACCACGATCTACAGTGGCATGGACGTCGATAAGTTTCTGCATCCCACAAGAACCGCAGCAGAGATTCGATTCGAATACGATCTTGCTGCGGACGATATTGTGTTTTGCAAAGTGGCTCGCCTGTTTCATCTCAAGGGCCACAACTATCTCATTGAAGCCGCAGCGGCTGTGGCTGCTCAGGTTCCCAATGTGCGGTTTCTGCTCGTCGGTGACGGCATTTTAAAAGATCAGTATCAGGCTCGAATTGCAGAATTGGGTCTGACCAGCCATTTCCGTTTTGTTGGTCTCGTCCCGCCGGATGAGGTCACCAATTATCTGCACGCCGCCGATGCGGTGGTGCATACGAGTGATTGGGAAGGGCTGGCACGCGTGCTCCCGCAGGGACTTCTTGCCGGTAAGCCGATCATCAGCTTTGACGTCGACGGTGCCCCGGAAGTATGTATCAACGATCAGACCGGAATCCTTGTCGAACATCGCAACACAAAACAACTGGCCGATGCCATGATTCGTCTGGCACAGGACGCACCCCTTCGCGAACGCCTCGGTCATAACGGCCAGCAACGTTTTACCGAACAATTTCGACACGAAAGCATGACCGCTCAGATCCGCAGCGTGTATCAAGAAGTGCTCGATAGACGCGGCAAAGGAAGCACCGGGGCTCGCCGCGGCATGCATTGAGCTTCCTGCAATCACGTGAGACGAGCAATGTTTGCCAGTAACGCCTTGGCGCATGCGATGGCGAATTCCGGAGCATTGATGTCGCAGTCCATGGCGATCACGTCGATGTCAGGTCGCAACGATTCCGTCAGCGTCTCGAACAACGCAGCGTCAGCCTGCGGATCATAAAACGGTCCGCCCGGCGCACTGATGACACTGATGCCACCGCGAGGAATCAGAACCGTGACTGGAGACTGAGAGGCATTGATCTTTTCAGCCAGCAGCATGCCCAACTGGCGACATTCTTCCGACGTGGTTCGCATCAGAGTAATCTGGGGATTATGAACATAAAAATTCCTGCCTTCGAACTTTGCGGGCACGGAATGGCGTTCACCGAAGTTCACCATATCGAGACATCCAGGGGCGACAATCGCCGGAATTCTCGCTCTTGCAGCAGCATTAAGTCGATCCGGGCCAGCGGTCAACACGCCGCCGACAAGTTCATCGGCCAGCTCTGTCGTTGTCACATCCAGCACACCCGCCACCATGCCACTTTCAATCAGCGACTCCATCGTGCGACCGCCAGCACCTGTCGCGTGGAAAACGAGCACCTCGTAACCAGCCGATTCCAGCACCGGGATCGCGGCGTTCACACAGCGTGTCGTATTACCAAACATACTGGCAACGATCACCGGCCGAGTTGCCTCCGTCGTCACATCGGCCCCGACCATGCCGCAGATCGCGCCAGCCGCACGAGAAAAGATTGTCCGCGAGATCTGATTGAGACCACTCACGTCCACGATTGACGGCATCATCACGATGTCTTTGGTGCCGACATAATGAGCCGTATTGCCACTGGCCAGCGTCGAGACAATCAACTTGGGGAAACCAATCGGGAGAGCACGCATCGCCGCAGCTCCAATGGCGGTTCCGCCGCTGCCTCCCAGAGTAATGATCCCCTGAATACGACCGTCTCGAAAAAGCTGTTCGACGGCTCTGGCGGCCGCCCCGGCCATGGCGGTCACACATTCCCCACGGTCACCTCGAGCCATCAAGCCGGGCAGATCAACTGAACCTGCAGTGGCAACAGCTTCGCGAGCAATATCAGGTATCACTTGCGGTGGACCGCCGGTACCAGCATCGATCAGTATTGTCGCATGACCATGCTCTCGAATTCGCTCTGCAACAAACGCGTGCTCAGCGCCTTTGGTATCCAGAGTTCCAAGGACCGCGATGGTCGCCATGCTGAATTCTCCACCTTTGCCGGGATCGAGCCACGATAATGAGCGGCAGACGATAGTCGGTGGAGTGAATTCAGAGAAGCCAATAGCCTTCTCAGCGCAGAAACGCGCTGGACGGCTGCCGAAAGGTCAAGTCTCTGCCTTTACTGGACTTTGGCGGGATTCGGCAGGAAACGACCGCCGCTCATGAACATGCCGTTGTCACACGGAGAACACCATTCAATCTGCACGTTGTATTGAAACTCGCGTGTCTCGCTGGCCATCTTGACAACGACTTCACCGGGCGTGACAGCTCCGCGATGCAGAAGGCCAATACCCGTACGGCTGATTTCGCGAGTCATTGATGCAATCGTGTTGCCTCGCGAGGTTCGGATTTCAGCGGGAACCGACAATTCCAGACGCTCGTTCGTCCGCAAATTGGTTGTGTTTGGCTTGCCGATGCTCTCAAGAACTCGGCGTAGATCGTCAATCGTGGGGCGACTCCATGGATCCTGCGTCATGACGGACTCCTGCTGTCAGGTCGAACGACCTCTTCAGCAATTGGGGACTGCGACTTACTGGAAAAAATGCAGACGACATCCACTCATGTCGTCTGCTCGAATTGAACAGTAGGTCGCAACTCAGGAGTCAGCACGATTCGTTCATGGAAAACCAGGGATTATTCTAACCCTGAACCGGCAATTGATTCGCTTCCGTCGACTTTTTACGGCCTGGAGCAAACAGCAGGGCCGCAACGATTATGCCGCCAATGACAAGCACGATATTGCGGAAGCTGAATGCGGATGGCAACTGACCGACATGATTCGCCGCTTTGCCAATTGCATTCTCCGGAACAACAGGTGCCGCAGGTGCCGATGCCTGTGCCCGATTCGTTTCACTCTCTGGGACGGATTGAAGATTCGTCACCAGTGGTGAATTGTTGCCGCCGGTGAAGAATGAACCTTCTGTCAGCCCTGCTGGAGTATCCAGCGCTGTTCCCAGTTCCCGCCCGTTCGAGGCTGCTCGAACCGGTACGCCTCCACGACCGCCAGTCCCCGTCCTGCCCTGAGAAGCGACGGTCCATTCATCGGCATCAGGGGCCGTTGCACGGGGTGCTCCATCCGGAGTGCGGGCTCCGGAGAACATCTCGGCAAACTGGTCCACCGTTGTGTCGATGACTTTTCGAGCCAGATCTGATTGCTGTATCGTACTTGACTTACCGTCAGCATCCGCTGAGACAAAATCAGACTCGGACTCTTCGCCCTTCCAACCGCCAGCCGTTGACGGCTTCTTAACCTGACGGCCACTACCCGTTCCTGCGATGGATTCTTTTCCAAAGATATCATCGGCCTTCGCCACTTTGACATCCACTGCCTGGTTGGACGATGCTCTACCAGCTCCGGTCTTTTGCTTCTTCGCGGCGACTGGCTTCTCAACCGATTCAAACAGGCTGTCAAATTCATCCAAAGAAGCAACAGCCTGCTCGCCGCTCTTGCGAACCTGCTTCTCTGCAGACTTGCTCGCGTCTGCAACGCTTTCCGCGAAATCTGCGGCTTCGCCTTCAGCGGCTTCGCCGTCAGCAGTTTCGCCTTCAGCAGCTTCGAACTCTTCGTCAATCTGCACTTCTTTGTGAGTTTTTTCTGCAGCCGCTTTCTTTGCAGCCAGCAACTCTTCTAATTCTGCAATCTTCTTATCTGCTGCGTCGTTTACGCTGTCTGCCGAAGTCACTGCTTTCTTCTTTGAAGCCGCAGCAGTTCCTCCGATTCCGGCGACGATCAAGTCTGAACCTTCGTCTGCAGCGTTGGTCGTGCTTTCTGTCGTCTGCTGGAAGTGTTTTTCGAACTTCTCGACAAGCAAGTCGTCTTCTTCTTCCACTTCCGCGGTGGCGGCACTAACAGTCTTGACGGCTTTATCTTTAACGCCTGCGACGTCGTTTGTCGCTTTCGTTTTGGCAGTAGAAGCGACTTCTTCCGCTTTTGCTTCGGCTTCTTTTTTTCCTGCGACCACGACTTCGGCAGGGAGTTCGTTCTCAAGGAATGGATCAGCTTCGATCGTTTCCTGACGGCGGAATGGGTTGCTCCACCACCCACTCTTCCGGGATTCTCCGGATTCATCAACCACATCATCTGCAGCAGCGATGGATTCGGTTTCCTCGGCGGTCTTTTTGCCGAACGGCAACCACGATGCAAATCGTGGCCCGGATTCGTCGTCGCTATTCTTCTCCGCGGCGAGGCGTTCTTCTTCAAGCTCTTCCAGGGTCTTATAACCCGCGGTTTCATTACGAGAAAACATGTTTCTCAAACCGTTACCAGCACAGCCGGAGGAGGAAATCAGAATCAAGGCCAGCCCACCGTTGATCAGTTTCGCAGACTGTGTCATCTTCATCACCCTTTTGATGTTGTTGAGATGCCGTTGTGCCACACCGAATGTGCGGAGTCAAAGTATCTCAGCGATCGTATCGGCCGGATGAATCACGACTAAGAACTCTGTCGTAGGGGTCGCAACAGTTCTGCTAACAAAAATTGCCGCAGGTTCTGGTCACAGAAAACGGGCAGCACGGCAAAGCATCAAAATCTGTGAGGGCGGACGATGGCCAGTTCCCCAAAAAATACTGCAGCCTCCGAAAAATATTAAAGTTACGGGCGTACATCGATCACAACATTACTGAAAAATCACTACTCGCCTTCTGACGACGCGGTCGCCGTATCGGCACCACGGATCATTGTGAACTGAGGACTGGTAACGATCAACTCAATCGCCACGGAGAAGCGATAATCATTGCCTTTCAACCGCGAGATCATGTCGTCGATCAATGGCTCATCGGACAGTTGCACTGATCGACCAAGCCCATAGCCCAGCAGACGCTGACAGAACGTTCTCAGGAAGTCATCGCGGCGAGCATTCAGGATGTAATCTCGCAGCCCATCAACTCCGCTGACTTTGGTTCCGTCCGGCAACACAGCCACCACATCGATCTCATGACCACCGGCGTCTTTCGAACGCAGACGGCCAATCGTGTCGAACTGCTCCAGCGCAAACCCGAAGGCATCAATTCGCTGATGACATTTCGCACACGCAGGATCGCTGCCATGGAGTTCGATCAATTGGCGTTCGGTCAACTCAGCAGGCACCTCTTCAGGAAGAACGGGAACACCCTTCGGAGGCCGCGGCAACTTTTCTCCCAGCAGGAACTCTGACACCCAGTTGCCACGCAAAATCGGACTGGTTCGTGACGCACCCGACTGTTTGGCCAGTGTCGCGGCCATTGTCAGAATGCCTCCCCGAGCCACCTTCTTAGTTCCGCTGACTTTTTGCCAGCCGTCGCCATTGAGATCCGTAATCCCGTAGAACTGAGCCAGTTTGTTGTTCACAAACGTATGATCCGCGTTCAGCAGATCCAGAATCGATCCGTCATTGCGGAACATATCTTCGAAGAAAAGGATCGACTCTTCATACATATCAGCTCGCAGATCCTTGAACTCCGGATAGTGCTGATCACTCTTTTCGTCCATCAGATCAAACTCACGAATGTGCAGCCACTGACAACCAAATTCAATCGCCATGCGTCGCATCTTTTCGTCCGACAACATCCGCTGTACCTGACTTTTCAAAACTTCTGGTTGCCGCAGATTTCCAGCGGCGACCGCATCACGCAGAGACTGATCCGGGTGCGAAGACCACAGGAAATAACTCAGCCGAGTCGCCAGTTCTTTATCACTTACAATGGTCGCTTTCGTTCCGGGCAATGCATGCTCCCCACGATACAGGAAGGCGGGAGTCACAAGGACTCGAGCCAGCAACATGCGAACAGCCGCGTCGTGCGACAACTCCTGCTCACGAAGTTTCTGGTAAAGAGTTTGCAACTGCCCGGCTTCCGCGTCCGTGATCGGACGTCGCCAGGCTTCAGTCGCAAAGTCGAGAACGGCCTGAACATGAACCGGCTCTGTTTCTTTCAGCAGCGTCTTGAACTGGTCTGCACGTTCCACAATGCCGTCACGCATCGGCGTAAACGCGCTGGGGTCAGCATCCTGAGTTGCAAACTGCCAAAGCTGATCATATGCGTCGACCAGAGCCAGTGCATCCTGACTGACAAAGTGCATCTCGTCCCACAGACGATCCAGTTCAGCGGCCTCCACGTCGTTCAGCATCATACGCTTCAGATGATCGTCTTCACGATAATACAACGTCAGAGTGACCACTTCATCGACCGGCACAATCTTGGTGTAGCATAGAGCAGCCGGAAACAAACTGCGGAAGTCGTCAAATTCTTTCAGCAGTCGTTCTCTGGCCGCGCTGTTTTCTGCAACGAGAATTGGCGTGTCGTGGCTGACCGGCTTATCACCGTCGGACCATGTTGCCTTACCGCCTTTAATCGTGGAGGCACTCGCCGCGAGACTGGAAAGCTTTTCTGGCTTCGCCGTCAAAACCTGCAATTGCACAGTTCCCTCTGCGCCGGTTTCCGGATGCAATGTTGCGGTTGCGACGAATTCACAACCGTCGACGAAGTCCGCTGGAATCACAACTTCTATCACCGATGGTGCCTGCACGCAGAGATTCTCAGCGGCAATCGCAGTTCCATTCGGATGCTTCCCAAACAACGCAGGGTCCAGGCCGGCCTGCATTGAGGCTGCAGTACCCTCAGCTGGCGTAGTTGACGCATCAGGTGATTTGCCACTGAGCAGCTCTTTACGAACGGCGGAGAACAACGGTCCATTCGCCGACGTAAGCTGTCGATACAGTAACGCGTCCGGGGCATCGGCGGTGATTTCTCCGGGGCCCGTCGTGAGCAACGCCTGAACCTTGCCGGCCAGTTGTTGCTTCATTTCAGCATCAGTCGCCGCCTGCCATTGAGCAATCAACGAACCTGCCGGAATGATTGTCTCCGCGCCGCCACCCACATCCGGTTCACTGTAAAAATGCCAGACGCCATTATTGCCCAGTCGATCCGCGTGAGGATTCCCGGCCAGAACATCCGGAGAAACATCCTTTGCCAGATCCCATTCGCGAGCTTCGCCCTCGGCAACGACTTCCGTCAGATTCATCGCGATCGATGTCATGTCACAGGAATGCTCGCCGTCACGCGGTCCGACGATCAGTGACACAAGATCTCCGGGCTGCACGGCGAAATTTTCAAATGGTCCGAACACATGTTCTTCCGCACCGCCCGCTGTCCCGGCGGCCAGGCGCTGACGAGTATTCCCGCGGCGAAGTTCGACAAGCCAGGTCACTCCGTTACCACAACCAATATGAGCCCGCTGAACCTTTCCGGATAGCCGAACCTGTCCCGCGATGGGACTTTTCCAGCCAACGATCGCTCGCAGTTTTGGTGAGGGATGAACACCGACGCTGTGAGGATGCATGTCGCCTGGAATTCGCACAAACTGATCCGAAGAATTGGCCAGCACGCTGAGTGCATCCGGACCGGTCCAGCCCTTCACGAAGTCATAATTCTCCGTTCGCTCGAGTTTGCTGGTGATGTAAGAATTAATCTGCACTTCGCCCGCGCCAATTCCCAGATAGCTGAACCATGAAGCCAGCACCGCGGGGTCCACCGCGTGTTTCTTCGCCAAAGCTTCCAAAGTCGCGGCGTCGGTCGCTGCACCAACTTCGGCGGCGGCATTCAGGCTGGCGGCGGCTGTAGAGAGAATCTGCTGACGATGTGAATTCAGGGACTGCACAGCGCGACGGACATCGCGTAGCAACAAATCCGGCTGACCGGGGGCGACAAAACGAGCATTCTCCCAGACGGCAAAGTCATTCTGATTGCCATCAGATGCATCTGAGGCGGCAAGGTACAAAGTGATGTTTTTCCCGTCCTGCGGAGCGGGAAGTTTCATTCGCACTTCCTGGCGAGCGGCAATCGGGTTAACAGAAATCTGCCACGCCTTCGGTCCATCGCGTTTGCCGATGTGACCAATCGTTGTAAACCGCCACAACGTCTGCTGCCATTGAACAATCGTCGCGACCAGCGCTGGAGCATCTTCAGGCTTGGCATCTCGCCAATGCCCGCGAACCATATCCAGCACGAGTGACGGTTGTTCGTCATTCAATGCGGCCCAGAGTGTTGTCAGATATTTTTCATTGAGCTGGTGACGCTGAGCGACTTCCGCCAGCGTGATCGTCTTTGCTCGCAAAGCATCCCGCTCGATCAAAGTTGCTCGCAGATAATCTTCGAGCGGCAATCGTCCGCCACCGTTCGTTTCGAACTGAATGCCCTGCAGATTGACCGCCGTCGCGCCGCCGTTGTCACAATAACGAGCGTAAAAATTGCGAATCTCTGTTAGCTTTTCGTTCGTCCAGTCTCGGGATGTTGTCGATGGGGAAAACTCTATCCCATGCGGAAGGAGCATTGCATGTGACGCGACGTCTTTACCCGCATCCAGATACTTCTGGACCAATGCCGGAGACATCACGAGGGCATTGCCGACGTTGGTGAAACCTTCACCCGCAGCGCTGTCGACGGGAAATTGCTTTGCCGGCTCCAGAGGCACATCCGTCAGGTCCTGAATCGTATATGTAAATTCGGCATTGTTCAGGCGACGCAACACAACCGGCCCCGGATCACCCGCATTGGCTTTTGCATCCGCATCCAGCACAGCTCGCACCCAGTTCCGCAGAGCTTTGTGCTCTTCTTTGGATGGATGAACTTCGGCCTCTTTCGGCGGCATCTCGCCATCGTCCATCATCTCGACAACTCGCTGCCACGGCACAACATTGCGACGCATGTCAGCAACGGACGTAAATTGTTCCAGATCCAGTTCGCCCTGCTTTTCCGCCGCCGAGTGGCAGTTCAGACAGTACTTCTGCAGCGATGCCTGTTGCTGTGATTTATACTGCGACTGAAGTTTCGCAAATTCATCATTCTGCTGAGCACTGGTCGTGACACAGCAAAGGCTGATGGCCAGAAACGTGACGTAACAGACGGGAATTCGCAGGAAGGATTTCATGAGCGGCTCCGGTGGAGATTGAGTCGACTCGGCAGGAAAAAACAGCCCGGATCCGGGCGTGAACTGAGGAGCATAGCAGCCACCTCGAAGCCGGTACAGCATCATGAAATTCGCCACATCGCGCGGGTGCCGTCGCGGACCCGGTAACGCCGGTCGATACACGGACAGTGTGCTCACCAACAAGTGCACTCTCGACTGTGTTTGTGTACTTGTTTGTGTACTTGTTTGTGTACTTGTTTGTGTACTTCAATACGTACTTCTCAGCACTATCTGTCACGGCAATTGAACCGCGACCTGACGCTGGCATGAACTCAACTGCCGCATCGTCCAGTGGCTGTCCACTGAACTTGATAACTCCGCTGACGAAGCGAATCGAAGAAGTCTTGCCGCCGCAACCCGTGACACCGAAAATCGATACCGCCGTCAGTACAACACTAAAACGAAATACTCGCGACAACAGAAATGCAATTCCGGGTAGCGAAGTGGATAAAGAAAGCGGTCTGTTCAATCGCCCATCACGCACTTCGCTCCACCCTCATGGAGGCTGCTGAAAGACTGACACTCAGCCACGTTGGGGACGGTCAAAAATGGATTCAATAAAAAAGAATTCTCAAATTGAATCTTCGAATCGGTGGAAGTGCCAACGGCGCCCTTGCCATGTATTTGCACAAGCTGTGGCGAGCCGCTGGATTTGTCGCTATCGTGCTGGCATCTTTGAATCCGCAAACGTGGAATGTCGGCGTAGTTGTGAAGTGACATCTGGAGTCAGTCACGATTCAATTCCGTCACGATTCAATTCCGTCAACAACGCGTCGCTGTGCATGCATCAAGCTCCGATTTTTTTGGTTCAGCCCTGAGCCTGGGTCGTACGGATGGTTTCGAGCCTTGAAGGACGGCTCGGCCTGGCTCACGGCTCCGGCAAACTCACGCTCTGCTGCAAAAAATGATCGGCGTGAAAAAACAGACCTGGAGAAGCAGAGCAGATCGCTGAACATTAGAGCATTACTCGACAGCTCGGTATCATGTAGGATCCATTCCTGACTGCTCATTAGCCCTGAAACAACAGCTCACTTCGGTGACTCGATTCGCTGCGACGAAATACCGATTACGATCAAGCCCAAGGAGTTTTTGTATGCGTTATCTGTTGGCATTGCTGTTCATCTCACTCTGCAGCCACAACGTATTGGCCAAAGACCTGTTGGTCGAAGCAGAGAGCTTTACTAATCCCGGTGGCTGGAGCCTGGATACGCAATTCATCCGCGAGATGGGCTCACCGTACATGCTGGCTCATGGGCTGGGCAAACCGGTGGCCGATGCATCCACGACTGTGGAGTTCGCAGAGACCGGCACTTACAAAGTCTTTGTGCGAACAAAGGACTGGGTTGCTCGTTGGAAAGTCGAAGGTCAGCCGGGACGATTTCAGGTTCTGATAGACGGCAAAAGTCTGACCGAAACGTTTGGAACAACTGGCGTGGAGTGGGGCTGGCAGCATGGCGGGACGGTCGAGATTGCTCAGAAGTCCGCTACTATCGCCCTGCATGATCTGACAGGCTTCAACGGTCGCTGTGATGCCATCTTTTTCACAAAGGCGGATTCTGCAGTCGCGACGACAGGGCCGCCGAATGACAAAGAACCGCTCTCAGACTGGCGTCGTGAACAGCTCGAACTGAATGCCGAACCAACAAAACGCGACGGCTACGATCTCGTGGTTATCGGCGGTGGATACTCGGGCATGGGAGCTGCCATTTCAGCCGCTCGCATGGGCTGCAAAGTCGCGTTGATTCAGGATCGCCCCGTGCTCGGCGGGAACGGCAGCAGCGAAGTGCGAGTCTGGGCGATGGGTCATATTCGTCGCGGCAAGTTTCCTCGTATCGGCGAGATCATTGAAGAGTTCGCCGACAAAGCGACAAAATCTCCGGGACGAGCAGAAGAGTTTGGCGACGACCTGAAAGAAAAGGTCGTTCGCGCCGAGAAAAATATTGATCTATTTTTGAATCATCACGCTTACGCCGTGAAGACTGAGAACAATCATATCGTCTCCATCACGGCATTTAATACTCGTACCAGTGAGCACTCGGAATTCCTGGGTCGACTGTTCAGCGACTGCACAGGCCATGGCACGATTGGCTATCTGGCCAATGCGGACTGGGAAATGGAAGAGAAAGGCCGCATGGGTATGAGCAACATGTGGGCCTGGGATGAACTCAAGGAGCCCGCATCATTCCCGGAAACACCGTGGGCATTGGATCTGACGATGGATGACTTCCCTTATCCGCGCGACCATCATGGTCAATGGTTCTGGGAAAGTGGTTTTGACAAAGACGCGATCGGCGATTCAGAAGGTATTCGCGACTGGAATCTGCGAGCGGTCTTCGGGGCATTCAATGCCATGAAGAATCGCGACGGAGCCGACAAGCATAAGACCGCGATCCTGACCTGGGTGGCATACATCGGCGGTCCGCGAGAATCACGGCGGCTGATGGGTGATCTTGTGCTGACTCAGGACGATGTTGTTTCGAAGAAGGAATTCGCCGACGGATGCGTGCCGAGCACATGGTCGATCGACCTTCATTATCCGAAAGATCAGTACGCGAAAAAGTTTCCCGAAAATCCCTTCATCAGCATCGCGGTGCACGATCAGCGGATCGATCGCAACTATGGTTACCCCGTGCCGTATCGCTGCTTCTATTCGCGAAATATCGACAACCTGTTTATGGCGGGGCGAAACATCAGCGTGACGCATGAAGCCCTGGGGACAACTCGCGTGATGAAGACCTGCGGCATGATGGGTGAAGTCGTAGGACGAGCCGCCAGCGTTTGCGTATTTAACGAGTGTACTCCTCGCGAAGTCCATGATCGCTATCTGGCGGAGTTGCTGGATCTGTTGAAGCTGCCCGGGAAAGCTCGTCGCGATACGGTTTATGACAAAGTGCAGATTCCGGATGACGCAATGGAACTGGC
>CAMAXD010000071.1 GCA_945861975.1 Candidatus Kuenenia stuttgartensis
GAAACGTAACACTGGACCTGACATTTCCGTTTCCCGTGGAGCTGACCAGAATTCGACTCTACTCAGGACACAGTGCGCAATACCATCCCACCAAAGCGTTCTCGGTCTCCGCTTTGACTGCAAATGGAGATGAAAAGCTTCTGGCAAATCATGAGATGCAATCTTTCGACGGAGAAGTCACGTTTACCGCAACCGAGTCTCAGCAGTGGCATCTGGAGATGACTCCGAGCGAATCGAAAACCGTCGTCCTTCGTGGCCTGCGTTTCTACTCCGGCACAACGGAAATCTTCCCTCCTCAACTGTGCCTTGTGGAATAAGTCGACGTTGCCCCACCTTTGGCCTGCTGCCGCTTTCGGTTCAACGTGCATGGTGGCACTTCCACGAAGTGGAAGTGCCACCATGCGAACAAGATTTGCGACGCTGGAAATCCGTTTTATGGCATGAATGGCAGCAGAAGCAGGTCCTTCAGCCTGACTGTTGCGACCGCTGGCCCATGAGCCATCGGTATTGCCATGGAATCAACGATGACGCTGTTCTCACCTGAATTTGTCCTCAATAACTCACGACGATCAGGTAGAGTGCCGCTCACCACCGGATAGACCAGTGTCGCTCGACGAGCGCCAAACGCAAGGACATAGGCACACATCTGGAAGCGGTCAATCCTGCTCTCGTTTCCATAGCTTGACTTGTATTTGGCATCCAGCACCCAGCGGTCGTCCCCGCGTCGCAATATCGTGTCCGCAATCAGACTGCGAGTAGCATCATCTGGCCCAAGCGCATCGTTCCAGACTCGGCGGCACTTCCGGTGAGGCTCAACCATCCACTGAGTTTCGGCTTCAAGGTGGCGGCACATTCGGGTGACAGCATTCTCCCAAATTCGTGATAACGAAATCGTGAACGTGTGGCCTCCATGCCCACTTGCATGGTCCAATGTCGCGCCCAGCAGAATGAGTCTTGCGATCTGCAATGCGCTGCGGTATCCATCCGCAATTCGCTCCATGCTCGTCTGCAAGATCGAATGTCTTTCTTCCTGCTGCCGTGGAATTGTGGACCACTCCGAACGAAGTCGCTGAAACAAGTGTTGCTCTGCTGGAGAAAAATCCGGGGCACAAAGCCGCAACTTATCCAGCGCTAACGCCAGCAGCTTGTTTGAGGCGGTATCCAGACTTCGTCCACGAACCAGCTGCGGAAGAGCCGGCAGTTGCCACGGTTTTTGTACGAGCCTGCTGCCCAAAATCCTTCCTCTAACTCGCTGAGACGTCTCAGTAAAAGTCACGAAGCCTTTGCGAAGATGAACTCGGGTGATGAGATCCAATTCTCGCAGGAAAAGTTGAGCAACAACATTCTGGAAAGTCCCTGAACTGACGATGTTACCATCGAGCGTCCATGTTCGGAGTTCGGGAAACTCACCGAGGAACGCCAACCATTCCAGAATCACTATGCCGGGGATTTTGGTCTGAATCACACACCGACGACCGCTCGGCAACAAGAGAGTTCCGACACGATCTCGTCCGAAAATCGACACCAGGTCCCCGTCGACTTCGATCCGCAGAAGTTTTTGTCGGTCGAACGCCCGAATTGCTGAAAGATCCCTTCCAAGTTCCTGGCGAGTGCCTTGCCAGTACTTTGGCTCGGGTGTTCCCTGTTCATCGCAAGTGATGGTGGCATTACAGATCAACGATTTTACGGGCGCATTATCGCTGACCTTGCTATCCATCTTGTGGCTCGTCTTTCTGATCGGAGTCAGCTGCGTTCGACGCCTCAAGGCACTGCAGCAGCGCTTCCTGCGCAAGTCGAACGAGATCTGAATCCGGGCGACCAAACTGCATCAGACACAATTCTTCAAGGTAAGGCAGCACACTGAATCTGACGATCCGTCGCAACGCTTCTGGCAGAAGTGGTTTGTCTGCCGCAGGCTTTGTGTCGCTTCCGAACGTTTGGACCATGAACAACGCATGGCCTACATGTTGCTGCACGGGAATTCCACGGTCAGCCAATAACATGTTGCATTGCTGCAGCGAATCTGCTGAAAAATGGGATGGATTGTTCCCCGAACGACTCAGCCAGGTCTGGAGAACTTGATAGTTCGGGACCAATTCAACCCAAAGAAATCGTCGCCGCAGGGCAAGGTCCATTCGACCGATGGAACGGTCGGCACTATTCATCGTCCCCACAATGTAGACATTTTTGGGAAGACGAAACATTCGTCCAGACAGTAACCGAACGTCACGTTCTCTGTATTCCAAAAGTTGGAGAAGTTCGCCCAGGACGGAAGCGGTGTCGCATCGATTGATCTCGTCCAGAATCAGTACATGCCGAGCAGTTGGGTCAGCTTCCTTCAGTGATTGAATCCATTCAAGGAAGAATCCCAGACGAGACGCAAAATGCAATTGCCCGTCTTCCGTTGATGGTTTAATTCCCTCGAAGAAATCTTCGTAGGACCAGTTTGCGTGCATGAAGAGGCATGTGTATTGACCTTGAGCCTGAGCTTTACGGTTTGCAACAAAGTATCGGGCAAACATCTGTGCAATGTACGTTTTGCTCGTCCCTGGAGGCCCCGTCAGAACAACCTGCTGTTTCGTCAGCAATGCATCTTCGATGTCCCGCAGTTGCGAAATTGGCAATGCCGAAACGTTGCTCAGGTCTTCAAGCGTTGCCGGTGCTTCTTCATCAATGTCAGTTTCATCATCTGCGTCGTCTGTGTTTTTGATTGGATCTACGATCCCTTGTTCAGGCCACTTCCCTGTGCGTGCTGCCTGAAAAAACGGCCAAACCCATTGAAAAAATGTTCCAACATCATCGACAAGCGTTTGCGATCGCTCTGGAAGCTGATCGAGCGGAAACACCTGTACGACGTCAATTGACGTTGACCACGTGAGCGTGTCGTTGCGCAACAAGTCCACGAATTCCTCTGCGGATATTTCCTGCACTCCTTCCGCACGATCTATGCGAAACAGTGTTCTTGAAGGACTTAACTTCACATAGTCTATGACAGCCGGAGTATTTAGTTTCAAGGCGGATCTCAAATTTGCAGCGTGAGCATTCGACTCGATTCCGAGCGAAAATCCGAAGCGACAAATCGTCTCGTTTCCGACGAACGCGATGAACAGCTGGCAGCTTTTTGTCTTTGACTTCGTGGCCGGGTCATAAAATGCCGCCCAGAAATGGTCGTGATAGCCGCCCTGCCCATAATCATTTTTTTTCAGAATGGACAGATTTCTTTTTGTTCCAGCCACCGCAGAATCCAACTTCTGCACACAGTGATCTCGCAAAGACTCTATGAGGTCGCGCGTCGGATCGCGTAAGAACCTGATGTAGCGATCTTTGTTCTTTTCGTGCCATTCGCCGTCAATCATGTGATGTGGCAAATCCAGGAGATACGCAACCGTCTGGCGGGAATAGCCGGGTTCATCATGATCTTCGATTGTGTCATCGTCTTGATCCGCGTTCACAATTTCTTTCGCAGCTTGATCCTGCTTGATCGCCGCTGCAATTGCTTCAACTTCAGGGTTCGTTAGAGCAACTTGTTGATAATAAGGGGTTAAGTCTGTTGAGTCTGGCCCCTGATGGAATCGCTGCTCTGCTGGATAGATGAAAATGGTGCGGAGTCCATTTTTGTTTTTGGGCACCGATCGTAATTGTGGAAGTGCAATCTCAGTTGGTACTGCCCAGACATGCAGCCTTGATTCATCAAGATCAAAATGACATAGCAGCATTACGGTGGGACGGGATTGCGAGATCTCATCGAGATCATCCAGTTGACTTTCCGGGATATTGGACCAAAACCCACTGGCAACTCGCGAGTTTCTGATGAGAACGATTCCATCTTTCCAAGCGAACCGAGAGCCTTTTTGTCTTTCCAGATAGCCGTCAGCTCCCAACCGACTGGATATTACTTGAAGCATCACAACTCCAGCGTTTCGCTTTCCCTTCTCGTCAAGCTCTGGTGCTGTGAATTGTTGCGATGCGATTTGAACGGTTCCAAGTACTTGCCTCGCGAATTCAATTGTCGACATCTCTAGCCTTCTGCTGCGTGTGTTGGAATGTGAACTATGATCTCGATCGCCCCGTCGGTACGCAACTCAGTAGGGACGGCAGCGAATAGGGCCCGTGTCTACGGCCAATTGCATCGCGCAAACGTCAAATGGGTGGCTTATTCGGGCCATCCTGAGTTGCTCCGGTTCTATGAACAGGCGAGTGAAGTACGAGGCTCCGCTGCTCACCGAGGGGCTGACTCCGGTAGCTGTGTTGCTCGTTGTGTCGGTTCCGCTGTCGGTTCCGCTGTCGGTTCCGCTGTCGGTTCCGCTGCCGGTTCCGCTGCCGGTTCCGCTGCCGGTCGTGGTGACGGTGGTCGTGTTCGTTGTGGTTGCTGTCGAGCTTCCTCCAAAACCCATCATGACCAGCGACGAATGGCCCGGACTCCAGCCGGACGAATCCAGATCCAAAGCCGCCCAACTGGTTTCATACGTGTTGCGAGACTGACCGTAACGCCAGACTTTCGCACTCCGCAACCGCAGCCGATCCCAGAGACAGGCGTCACAGATTGTGGAACCATTGGGAAGCGGCTGTCTGGCTGCTAAAGCGCTTCGAAGGTCTCCGAAGTGAGACTGCGGCTACAGAATCGAGCATGACGGTGGCAACGAAAACGGAGCGATACACTCGTGACAATCGGAATCAATCCACTCGTGATTTTTCATTCAAGCTTGTGCTCGGAAGCCCTGAACATTCCGGGATTACGATCCACTTTCTGAACTCGATCCTCGTTGGTCAGCCAAAGATCACTCAGGTGGAAATCCTGAATCCATTTCTGGGCAAAGAATTCGATGATGACAAGCTGTCGATTCTGGACATTCTGGCCACCGACGAGCAGGGCCGACTGCTGAACATCGAAATGCAGACTTCGCTGCCGGCCGGAATGGCGCAGCGATTGACTTACTACGTTTCTTCGTTGTATGTGAGCCAACTGGGTGAGGGCCACCAGTATTCGGAACTTCGTCCTGCCATCAGCATCTGTGTGCTTTCGCAGGCGATCTTTGCTGAGCCTCCTGCACTGCATCTCGATTTTCGTCTGCGAGAAGCGCCGACGGCACAGACTCTGACTGACGATCTGCAAATCCATCTTTTGCAGTTGAACATCTTCAGGTGACTGCCGAAAACCTGTATCATTCGACGGCTGCAGAACGCTGGGCGTGGTTCCTGACGAACGCGGACAAACTCACGCAGGAAGAAGTCCGCAGCCTGTTTCCCGACGAAGAATTTTCAGAAGCCGCCGGAGTCCTCGAAATGATCTCCAGAACCCCCGAACAACTGATGGCCTACAGCGCTCGCCTGAAATTCCAACGGGACGAAAGTCGCAAAGATCCTTCAGGCCAGACTGGAAGGCGAAGCGAAAGGCCGACAGGAAGGCGAAGAAATTGGTGAGGCACGTGGTCGAATCGTGATCCTGCAGGAGTTGCTTGGCCAGCGAGTCTGGACCGCCGAAGAATTTTCGGCCTGCAATGCCGCCCAGTTGCACGCCCTTGCCGATCAATTGCAGCAAAAGTTGCGTACTCGTAACTCATGAACAATAAAGCTGAGCCTCCTCAGTTATTTGGACTGCGGCAACCCGCTGCTGCTTTCGTCTCCACCGTCTGCTGTGGATAACCGCTCTGAACTGAACGGATGCTAACCCGCTGTTTAGCGCAGGCTGCCGCAGTGCAAAGGGGGAATCTGCTCCCAAGGCTGATCTAAGGGACTTACTTCTGCTGAAGTTCCTCCCCTGACCGGCCACTAACTCAAAATCTCGCTGACAATTCTTGCAGGGCGGTTTGCCGTGATCACCTGTGGCTGTCCGTTGTGATGAAAAATCACCTGAGAATGATCCAGCCCGAACAGCGACATGAGCGTTGCCTGATAGTCATTGGGGGTGACGATATTCTCAACAGCTTTGTGTCCGAACTCATCAGTCGCACCATAGGCTAAGCCACCTTTGAGTCCACCCCCGGCCATCCAGATGCTGAAGCCCTGACCATTGTGATCACGGCCAGCCGCAGCGGGATCGCCCATGACCTGAGTCACCGGGAGACGTCCAATTTCTCCACCCCAATGCACGATCGTGGAATCCAGCATGCCACGCTGCTTCAAATCTTTCACCAGAGCCGCCGCAGGCTGATCCACTCGCTTGCAGACAGCGGGCAGGGCAGTGCGGATGCTGCCATGGTTATCCCAGGGCTGACCTCCCAGGAATAATTGAATAAACCGAACGCCTCGCTCGACCAGCCGACGAGCGATCAAGCAGCGAGTTCCATACTCGCGCGTTGCATCCTGATCGATTCCATACATCGCCTGAGTCGCCTGGGTCTCCTTGCTGATGTCCAGTGCTTCAGTAGCGGCCGTCTGCATTCGGGCAGCAAGTTCGTAGCTGGCAATACGAGCTTCCAGATCCGGATCTCCTCCGCTCTGCTCAAGATGTCTTTGGTTTAACTTCTGCAACAGAGCCAGATTCTGTTGTTGCAGAGTTCCCTTGAGATGCGACGGAGCCGCCAGATTCAGAATGCGAGGTTCCTTGGGTCGGAGTACGGTCCCCTGAAACAGAGGAGGCATGAAGCCATTCGACCAGTTATTGACTCCATCAACCGGATGACCATCCGGATCTGTCATGACCATATACGCCGGAAGATCCTGAGTTTCAGATCCCAACGCGTATAAGAGCCATGAAGCCAAATGAGGACGCCCGAGAACTCCTGGAATCCCACCATGGAAATAACGGATCGAGACCTCATGTCCGTTGGCTCCGGTGTGCATACTGCGAATCAGGCAGATATCGTCAACAATCTCCGCAGTATGCGGAAGCAGTTCGGAGATCTCCGTTCCACACTGCCCATGCTTCCGAAACTTGAAAGGGCTTCCCAGCAACTTCTTACTGGCCTGATTCACGAAGCTGAACGCAACATCCCCGGTGTAGTCTGCGCCGTCATACTTTGTCAGTTCCGGCTTTGGATCCGTAAGATCCATATGGGATGGACCGCCATGTTGAAACATGGAAATCATCGCGCGAGCTTTCGCGGGATGTTGAGGTTGCCGCAAATGCAGATCTGTGACCGGCTTTTGCTTGATCACCGGCGGAACCGCCTGCAGCCCTTCCTGTCGCATCAGCCACGCGAGAGCGACAGAGCCAATTCCCATGGCATTGTTCTGCAAAAACTCACGGCGTGAGAATGGATTTATTGAATTCATAGGAATGGCTTTAAGGCAGGATCAGGAGGAAGGAAAACAGGGCAGCGGGGAGGCAGGCAGCGAAATTCGAGGGCGGGAGAACCAATCAAACTATTGTCGAAGAACCAGATCCCGATGACTACAGATTTCCATGATGATGACCATTGTCGTGGGCGTGTGTACAGATACCAGCCTTACAAAACTATTTGACATACAAAAACTCATTGGATGTCAGCAGAACCTGACACAGATCGACCATCGCCTGTTGAGTGCCCGTCAAGCCGGCAGGAATATGCTCCTGGTGAGCCTGAAGGTACTCCACTTGCCCCGACAGAAATGACATAGCCGCCACAAGCTCATCAACTTCCGGCTGACGGCCATAAGCCAACTGCCAGGCATGAATCACCTGTCCAACAATAACACTGACGGGCTCCGGCGGCCCATGAAATTCTGCTGCAGAACTAAACGAACGGGCAACACCATCGCTAGTTGTCAGTATCAGCTTTATCGGCCATTGAAACGAATCTGACGTGTGATGTTCAAGACAGTCCACGATGAAATCAATCGTGTCCCCAGCTTCCACGACTACTGAAACAACCGGCGTTTCTACCGGAGCATTGTGACTCTTCCACTCCGCTAATAGTCCACTTCCATCGGCAGACCCGCGACTGGTCACAATTCTCCCGCGCACTCCATCACCATTCTCACTACTATGATGCAGCGTTCCTACGATCGTCAGATTTCCAGAAGCTGGAGCGACCCAACGACGGATAACAGCACGCCCTGGCTGATCGGGATGTCCGCCGTTGGCATGCAACAGGACATAGCCCAAAGCGGGGTCCGGAAGCGTCGCACTGGCTTGGTATTGCGAACCCGTGAAATGGGGAAGGACAGTGAATGGCTCGGTCTTCTTTGTGGTCTCGTTCATCTTGCCATAACCATACTGCCACACATCCAACGGAGCAGATGGCAACGCCGGCAACGCGGCTAATTGCTCGGCGGTCGCCAACGAAGCTTCCTTGCGGCTGCGTTCAGCCAACGCCGCAGCGTGACTCAGAATTGTTCCCGAGTTCATCATCATCAACGATTGAGTGGCGACCGTAGAGACAGGCCGCCGTTCACAGTTCACTTCCATGACTGGTGCGTCAAAGGCCTGCAGCATTGCAACAGGCTGAGATCGCCGGACCTTGACGTAAAGACTTCGACGAGTCTCCTTGTCATCAATCACAACCTGGCCGGCATCGTCCTCCACAATCAAAGCGGGTGCGCCAAACTGTTGAGAACTCAGCCGACCTGTCGCTGCCAGCAATCGATCGCGAACTAACTCTGCGTCGAGTCTTGCAATCGCCCGACGAGAATAAAACCGATTGTCCGGATCCAGCGTCTCATGCATCGCAACCTTGCGAGAAGACTGTCTCCAAGCCGATGACGAAAGAATCAGGCGATGCAGATGCTTTACGCTCCAGCCACTTTGCACGAATTCATCAGCGAGCCAGTCGAGCAAGTCCGGGTGCGTTGGGGCAACTCCCAGTCGGCCAAAGTCGGCCGGCGTTGGAACCAGCCCACGTCCAAAATGGTGCAACCAGATTCGATTAACAATCACTCTGGCGACCAGCGGGTTCTCGCGAGCCGTCAGCCATTTTGCGAACGCCAATCGGCGCCCGGATGTGGGCAATGATGCATCATCGGCCGGGATCTCGTAGCGCGCATCTTCGGGACAGGCTGCCGTCAAACCCGCCGGCTGAATCACTCCCTTGGGCTGAAGAAAATCGCCACGATAGAACAAATGCGTCTCCGGCAGATGCCCCGGCGGCTCGGTCAGAATGGCCAGAAACTCTTCCGGTGGGCGTTTCCCGTTGGCTTCGGCGATGCGAGCATCATACTTCTTCAGATCCTCCGCAGCCTCGGGAAGATACTGATAGAGAACACCCGGCGAAATATTCACACTCGGGTTCTTGTTAAGCAGGTCCGTCTGTTCCGGAGTTCGCTGAGCCACCTCAGTCTGATAAGCCACTCGCAACGTTGTTCTGAGCGGCTCCTCATACTTCATGAGCTCTTTTTCGAGAGCCTGAGCCATGTACTCTTTCTGCTTCACTTCTCGTTCGACGCCAATCGCAGCCGCTTCAGCACTCGCGGCCGCTGCTTTCTGTCGATCAACTTCTGTGTAAAGCGAGACGAGTCGTTGCGAAGGAAACTGCCAAGTCTGCCAGTCTAAAGAAGGAGCAAAAACTGCTCGCAGTGCATAGTAATCAGTCTGAGGAATCGGGTCGTATCGATGATCATGACACTGTGCACATCCAACACTGAGCCCCAGCAACGACGTGCTCACAATCTTGATCGTGTCGCCAATCACCTGATTTCTTGCGGTCGGATTGTCTTCGCCGCTGCCCGTTCCGTCGGCAGCCATCCTCAGGTAACCAGTTGCTGTGAGCAGCTCAATTTGTTCGTCTGTCAGATCTCCCTGTTTTGGTCCCGCAAGTTCATCGCCTGCAATCTGTTCCGCAATAAAACGATCAAACGGTTTGTCGGCGTTGAATGATCGAATGACATAGTCACGATACTTCCACGCCCACGCACGTTCCGTATCGTTGACCGTGTAACCATCGGAGTCTGCGTAGCCAGCAACATCCAGCCAATGCCGAGCCCATCGTTCACCGTAATGAGGCGATGCCAGCAAGGACTCAATCATCCGAGCATACCAGTCGTCAGCAGGATCATTCTTCCACTGCAAAAGCTGCTCGGCCGCTGGCGGTAGCCCCGTCAGATTAAAATAGGCTCGCAGAATTAGAATTTGGCGATCCGCATCATCCGCAAACGTCAAACCTTCCGGCATCTGAGCCAAAAGGAAATGATCAATCGAATTTCGAATTCGTGCCTGCTGATCCGGGCGAACCTGAGGCTCAGCCACTCGCTTGATGGGCTGAAAAGACCAGAAGGCTCGCTCTTCAGGAGTAATACCAAGCCCAGGTGGAATCGTCTCCGGCTCAGGCCGCGCGGTCTTAGCGCCTTCGGTGACCCAGCGAGTCAGGATTTCCAACTCTTTCTCTGTAACCTTCATCTCGCCCGGAGGCATTTCTTTTGAACGAATCCGCTCCAACAGCAGACTTGTGTGCGCATCACCAACAACAAGTGCCGTCCCGGACTCACCTCCCTTTTGCATCAAGCGAACCTGACGCAAATCCAGGCCACCTTTCAGTTCTTCAACCGCTCCATGGCAATCGAGGCAATGCGCGCGAAGAATCGGACGGATATCGCGTTCGAACGTCAGCTCTTCGCCATGAGAGACATCAGGAAGAAACAAACCTGTTCCCAAAGACAGAACAAGACCTGTCAGTTGAAGCACCGTCGTTTGATACGTCATCAATCTCTGCCTTTTGCTGGATTCAGAGCGTCATGGCATCGAAACAATCGAACAACTCAGCCCGCCAGCGGCGGGTACGTACGAGTTGTTCGCATAGTCCATCACCATTCGATCGGCATTGAACCGCCAGCCCAGTGTTCGAATCGCACGCTTCATACGAGCAATCCATTCCTGAGGCAGGTCGTCTCGATCACGATCATAAAACATCGGAATGACTTCCTTCGTCAGCACGCGATAAAGATCTTCTCCGTCACGCGCGTCCTGAATGTCCTGATTCCAATGTGTCCGGCCGGAACCGATTGCAAATCCATTCTTTCCGTCGTAGGCCTCAGCCCACCAACCATCCAGAATTGAACAGTTCAGGCCACCATTCAAAACTACCTTTTGTCCACTGGTGCCCGAAGCTTCCAGTGGGCGTCGAGGGTTATTGAGCCACACATCGACGCCCTGTACCAGAACACGTCCCATCTCGATCGTGTAATTCTCAAGAATAAGCACTCGTCCCCGGAACGGCTCTTTTCTGGTCAACTGGAAAATATGCTGCAGAATCTGCTTGCCTCGATCATCCGCTGGGTGAGCTTTCCCTGCAAAAATGAACTGCAGCGGACGATCTGTATCTGTGATCAGCTTCGCCAGGAAGTCCAGATCTTTAAGGATCAGATCAGCTCGCTTGTATGGCGCAAAACGTCGTGCAAATCCGATCGTCAGCGCCTGAGGATCAAACAGACCTTCCATGTCGGCAACGACTTCAGCACCCTCCCCGCGAAGCTTTGCCTGATCGACCGCATGCTTGCGAGCATAGTTGATGAGGCGGCTCTTCAGTGTTGAGTGAACTTCCCAAAGCTCACCCGGAGTAATACTTTCAAACCCGCTCCAAACTTCTGGTTCACCAGTACGCTGATACCAGTCTTCCGGCAGAACTCTGTTGTAGAGAACTCGCATTTGCCCCGCGAGCCACGTCGGCACGTGTACGCCGTTCGTGATATGTCCGATCGGAATCTCTTCCACACTCCGCCACGGCCAGAGACTTTTCCACATGTCTCGACTGACGACACCGTGCAGATTCGAAACGCCGTTCGCAATCCGACACAACTTAAGAGCAAGGACCGTCATGCAGAAGGATTCACCGCCGTTCTGAGGATCGACGCGTCCAAGTCCCATCAAGCCATGAGTATCCAGCCCCAGTGCATCTCCCAAAGGTCCCAGATGTTCCTCGATCAAGCCCTGATCAAAGCGGTCATGCCCGGCAGGCACTGGAGTGTGAGTTGTGAAGGCACAGCGCGAAGCGGTATCGCGCAGAGCTTTGTCGAATGGAAAGCCGTCTTCCTGCATCCGTTGACGGATGACTTCCAGTGGAGCAAATGCAGAGTGCCCCTCATTCATGTGAATCACATTCGGCAGAATCCCCAATGCCTTGAGAGCTTTGACTCCGCCAACACCCAACAGCAATTCCTGACGAATGCGGGTCCGCTGATCTCCTCCATAGAGCCGCGCAGTCAACGCTCGATCAGCGTCAGTGTTCAACGGGATATCTGTGTCCAGCAGATAGAGATGAACTCGTCCCACATTCAAATGCAATACGCGTGCATGAATCGGGCCAGTTCGAGTATCCACCGTTACGACAATGGGACCATCAGCATTCGTCACTGGTACTAATGGCAGCTCGACGGCTTCCAGTCGAGGATAAGTCTCTCGCTGCCATCCACCAGCATCGATCGCCTGAGTAAAATAACCTTCATGATAAAAGAGACCGATTCCGACCAGTGGCAGCCCCAGGTCCGACGCACTCTTCAAATGGTCGCCCGCCAGGACTCCTAAGCCACCCGAATAGATCGGCAGGGACTCATGAATTCCAAACTCGGCAGAGAAATAGGCCACTGGCCCCTGGCCCAGAATCCCGGCATGTGTCGAACCCCATGTCGTCTGCGCCGTCAGATACTCCTGAAATCGCCGATAGGACCAATGAATGCGAGTATGCAGAACAGCCTCTCGCGCACGCTCTTCGAGCCTGTCCGGAGAATACTCTTTCAGCAATAAGACAGGATTGTGGTTGACCTTTTCCCAGAGTTCCGGATCAATCAACCGAAACACATCAGTCACTTCCGGATCCCAACTCCACCAGAGATTTCTGGCAAGCCGTGTGAGCTTCTCGTGGATAGACATCTGGGCCAGTTTCTCGGCCATGGCGATTCCTTCGAATACGTTCGCGACTTCGACTGATCTGGTCAGGAAGAGCTGATCGTTTTCATCGTCAGCCCAAACAAATCATTCTGCGACAGGCGTTTGGGAGTATACATGGGCTGCGGCAGGCGTCGAGACTGCCTTCCGTTGGATGCAAGACCGCTCCAACAGCGGCCGAATAACTCGACTTGAACCGGTTGCTTGCCTGTCGTCGGCAAATCTGGCGAATGGCTCAAGTCCCAATGAAAAAAGCCTGCTCCGAACTACGGAACAGGCTCTTTTTTTCCAACTGTGACCTTCATACGGCCACAAATCTGAACACAACCGGCGCCAGACGCCTTAAGGCGAGGCTTATGAAAGCTTCACATGCTTGCGTTTCAGTCGGCGACCTTTTGAGCTCGCTGGGCGAGCACCGTGATTGGCTTTATTCAGCTTGCGATTCGTCTTTGCCATTTTTCCGGATCCTGAACACGAATATGGAGGATTGTTGAGTTATATCGAACCCACATCGGCACGCCTCAATCATCCACTTCACTGAAATAGAGACTCTGAGCCCGGCCGAATCGAAGCCGCGCAGTCTAACGGCCAATCCTCAACCAGAAAACCCCCGCCCCTCAACAACACCAATGTTTTGCGATGATTCTCTGCTTTGGTGCACAAATGAACCGTTCTCTGGCCTTTTTGCAAAAAAAATCGAGGAAAACCCGTCTCAACGAATTGCCGACCAAACTCTCCGGGTTTACAGCAATCTGCTCCCCCTGCGGCAATCTTCCTGGCCGCGTTCATCACGGCTTCGCTGCTGATATCAATTCCAAACGCCCACACAAAAAGCCCCAGCATTTTAATCGTGGTCCCCACCCACTTTGCTGAATACAAGGCATCAGCAACAAACATGAACAGCGCTGCAAAAAAGACTGTCTGCATAAAAACAGCTCTTCGAGCGTTTCGATCAAATCGTGAACGCTCCGCCAAGCTTCCGTTCAAGCTCACGAACAGCATCGAGTGATGCAGCCGCGATTTCTGATCCACCGTCCTATGTTGATCGAAAGATTATCGGCCCTGCGAAATTGCAATCAACCGCCACCGACTCGTTCATTGATGGGATGCTGCGTCCCAGCTTCACAGACGGCAACAAAACTTTCACCTGCTCAACAGGAACATCGACCGACTTCGTGTCCCCGGCGGTCACGCCTTAGTTGCCAAATCATTCCTCCAGGGCAAATCCATGCTGAAAAACGACACGATTCCCCATCAAAAATCGCTCTCCTTTGAAACGCGGCCCATTCACCCTAAGATGCTGCGATTCCGAAAGATTCGCGGCCCGAGGATGGGTGCGACGATGGAAGCTGAACACCGTATTGATCGGGCCTTGAAACCCGCGTTGTGAGCAACATGAAAACTGATGAATTGCGTGAAAAGTATCTGGCATTCTTCGAAACCAAGGGCTGTGTTCGTCGTCCCAGCGATGTGCTGATTCCCAAAGACGACCCGACGGTTCTGTTCACGCCCGCCGGAATGAATCAGTTCAAGAATCAGTTCCTGGGCATCGGTCCTATCGATTTCACAAAGGCCACGACCAGCCAGAAGTGTCTGCGAACTGGTGACATTGGCAATGTCGGTATCACGGCTTATCACCATACCTTCTTTGAAATGCTCGGCAACTTCTCCTTCGGAGACTACTTTAAGAAGGAAGCCATTCACTGGGCGTGGGAGTTCCTGACGACCAAGCAGTGGCTCGGACTGGATCCGGATCGCCTGACCGTCACTGTGTATCTTGATGACAACGAAGCGTTCGACATCTGGAATAAGGAGATCAAACTTCCAGCCGATCGAATCAGTCGACTGGACGAGTCCGAAAACTTCTGGCCTGCATCAGCTCCATCCCAGGGACCTGACGGTGTCTGCGGCCCATGTTCGGAAATCTATTATTTGGCTCCGGGCGCATCCAAGCCGGTTGAAATCTGGAACTTGGTTTTCACTCAGTTCAATCGTGTCGGTGATCCACCAAACAATCTGCATCCTCTGCCGAAGAAGAACATCGACACCGGC
This sequence comes from Candidatus Kuenenia stuttgartensis, assembly GCA_945861975.1. Lineage (GTDB taxonomy): Bacteria > Planctomycetota > Planctomycetia > Planctomycetales > Planctomycetaceae > SXXK01. Next base: position 14,786 of record CAMAXD010000071.1, read on the forward strand.
ATGGGTCTCGAGCGTTGCGCGTCCTGTTTACAGGGCGTGTTGAGCAATTTCGAAATCGATATTCTGAAGCCGATGTGCCTCGCTGCCGGCGATGCTTTGGGCTTCAAATATTCGTACGATGCCGCCTGGGGACGTGCATGCCGACGCATCGCCGATCATCTGCGAGCCTGCTCGTTCGCAATTCACGAAGGTGCCAATCCGGGCCCCGATAAAGCAAATTATATCGTACGACTGCTTCTCCGCCGCGCCGCGATGGAAGGCTATCTCCTTGGGAAGAAGGTTCCGTTTTTGCACACTCTTGTTCCAGCCGTTGTGGCAGGCATGAAGCATGCCTACCCGGAAATTACTGAAACAGTGCAGTCTGTTTCTAACGTCATCAAACTCGAAGAAGAGCAGTTCCTGGACGTTGTTGATCGTGGCATGCCTCGGTTCGAAAAGCTGGCAGCCAAAGCGAAGTCATCCGGTGTGATTTCCGGCCAGGACGCTTTCGACCTGCATCAGACTTACGGCTTCCTGATTGAACTGACGGAAACTCTGGCGTCTGAACAGGGCCTGAAGGTTGATCACTCAGGTTACACAATTGCTCGTAAACGCCATGAAGCGACAAGTGGTCGGGGGGCATTTGCTGATTCGGTCATGAGCGCTGGACCAATTGATTCGTTGAAGAAGCAGGGCGGAACGAAGTTTCTTGGCTACGAATCAATGGCCGCGGACTGCAAAGTTGTCGGCATCATTTCGAACAAGGAATTGGTCACGGAATTCGGTTCTGCGGGACATGAAACGCCAATCGGTGTTGCACTGAACCAAACACCGTTCTATGCGGAGTCGGGCGGACAGGTCGGCGACATCGGCACTCTCATCGGTGCAGGAACCGAGTTTATCGTTGCGGATTCTCAGAAGGATGGAGATCTATGGATTCACGTCGGCCATCTGACAAAGGGCAAACTCTCTGTTGGACAGACGCTGGCAGCAGCGGTCGATGAATCTCGTCGGTCTGGCATCCGAAGAGCTCACTCAGCAACCCACATTCTTCATCACGCTTTGCACTGCACAGTCGGCAAGGATGCGACTCAACGTGGCTCCCGAGTTCAGCAGGATGAGCTGCGCTTCGACTTTGCTAACAATCAGGCATTGACGGCTGAAGAAGTCCGTCAGGTTGAAGACATTATCAACGAATGTATCGCTCAGGGAGCTACGGTCACGACCGAGCTTCTGCCAATTGAAGCTGCTCGCAAGAAGGGTGCAATGGCCCTGTTCGGAGAAAAATATCCGGACGAAGTTCGAGTCGTCAGCATGGGCGATTTCAGCGTCGAACTCTGCGGTGGTACGCATTTGTCCAACACCGGACAAGTGGGTCTCTGTCGGATCACCTCAGAAGAACCAATTGCAAAAGGCGTCCGCCGCATCACAGCGATCACAGGACCGAAAGCCGTCGAAAAAGGACGTGAAACAGACGAGCTGATCGCGCAACTGCAACGAATGCTGAAGGCTCCTCAGGCTGCGGAACTCGTTGCGAAAGTCGAATCACTCCAGAACGAAGTGAAGACTCTCAGCAAACAGTTGTCAGAGGTGAACTCGGCCTCGGTTGCGGATGCCATTGATGCACTGGCTGCTCAGGCAGAGACGATCAGTGGAGTCAAAGTGATCGCGAAGAAACTGGAAGGCGTGTCTCGCGAAACCTTGCGAGATTTTGCCGACCAATTGCGTGACAAGCACAGCCCCATTGCTCTTATTCTGGGAGCCGAAATCGAGGGCAAGGTGTCGCTGATCGTGGCAGTCAGCAAGCCTCTGGTCAAAGAGAAAAGCCTGCATGCGGGTAACGTAGTCAAAGCAGCGGCAACAGTCGCTGGCGGTGCCGGTGGTGGTCGCCCGGACATGGCCGAAGCCGGTGCGAAACTTGTCGAAAAGCTGGACGAGGCGATCGCAGCGGGAGCAGCCGAGCTAAAGAAGCAGTTAGGCGTGTAGCGACGGTAACGCAAGTTACGTGAAACTTGTCCCCGGATTGTCTTCTGAAGCGAATTCTGAATTGTGTTCGCCGGAGCAGGGCAACTTCCTGCTCCGGACCACAGATCACGACCCCGTAAAACCATGCAGGAAGAAATTGACCGACTGATGATGGAAATTCAGCGTTCGAAATTCACCGAACGCCGGACGGAAGTTCGCCAGCCACTTACGCGGCCAGTCAAAATCCATCTTCCTCATGGACCTACGTTAAAGGCTTTCGCTAAAGATCTTTCGTCTCAGGGAATTGGTATTATCATGGACGTCGAGTTCCAGCCGAAGTCCATCGCGGTGCTGGAGATTCACAGTATTCTATCAGATCCGGTTTGCCTCCGCGGCGAAGTTCGCTGGTGTGACAAACATGGCAAAGGCTGGTTCATCGTGGGCTGGAAATTTATCGGCGTTTCCCCCAGACCCGTGTCGACGTAATGTTGGTCTCGGCCGGAACGTAGAACTCGTTCGCACGCGTTGCTCCAGACGCAGGGTAGCAGCGTTCACATTTCAAGAAACGACAGCGAAACTCCAAAGAACCAGAAGTCATTCGAACGGCCCTGAGTTGTTAGGTGATACTGGGCCCCAGCCGTGAGTCGCGTCTTGCCATTGATCCAGAAGTGAACACCAAGTTCGGGATAGACGCTGGCCAGAAGATTATACACCGCTTCCCGCTCACCTCGTTCGTCCACTGACTGATCGTCGTCATTATCGATGTGATCGTTCTCGGCGAGTTCACTGTGTTTATTGCCGCCCAGGAATGTGCCGACTCCGACGAATGGAGTTAGCCGTGAGGGTGCCTGGAGCCGCAGTCCAAAGTCACCACCCAGGAACCAGTCCTTTTCCGCAGTACCGGCCAGACCTTTGATTCCGCCGCGAGTCTCCAGAACAGAACCGAAATAGTGAAAGGCTCCCAACTCTGCCCCCAAAGCGAACGGATCATCCGATGCCGCACCACCGACATAGATACCGCTACGATCGGCTGCATGTCGAGCATCAATCGCCTGCTTCATCATGCGTTGAGCTTTGTCGACATCATCCCCGGTATAGGGATCATCGTACTTCTCTTCATAAACGGCATCATCCATCGCCCATCGAGACGTACCAAGCCCGGCACATCCATTGATGAAAAAAATCATCAGGACGAGCAGACTTGTCGTTAACTTCGGTTGAAGCGAAGAAGTTCTCAGAAGTTGAGTCCAAAGTTGGATGGATGAAATCAGGCGACGCAGAAGACGACGACCGGAATCAAGAATGTGTAGCCTTCGTTGAAACGTCAGCAGACCACAAACAGGGTACACTCGATGTTTCCAGTCACTCAACGCCGCATGCTCACCCACCAGTCATCGCAGATGCGAAAACGCAG
>CAMAXD010000072.1 GCA_945861975.1 Candidatus Kuenenia stuttgartensis
GTCCGCAGTGACCGCCGATTTAAGAGAGCCGTAACGTCACAGGTTTTTCCGGGAGGAGTAAGCAGAGAATGGCGAAGTCAAAATTAGAATACATCTGGCTGGACGGAACAAAGCCTACTCAGGTACTGCGTTCCAAAACCAAGATTATCACGGACTTTGGTGGTACGCTCGAAGAATGCCCAATTTGGTGCTTCGACGGCAGTTCAACAAATCAGGCTCCGGGTGGATCATCTGACTGCCTGCTGAAGCCAGTCGCAATCTTTGAAGATCCAGGTCGCTCCGACGCGTTTCTGGTCATGACAGAAGTTCTGAATCCAGACAGTTCGGTTCATGACTCCAACGGTCGCGCATCGATCGAAGATGATGACGACGATTTCTGGTTTGGCTTTGAGCAGGAATACTTCCTGTGGGATCGCGAAACCAATTTGCCACTCGGCTTCCCGGTTGGCGGATACCCAGCTCCACAGGGTCCATACTATTGCTCAGTCGGTGCGAAGAATGCCTTCGGCCGAGAGCTGATTGAAGAACATCTCGACCTGTGCCTTCAGGCCGGTTTGAATGTTGAAGGTATCAACGCAGAAGTTGCGACAGGACAGTGGGAATTCCAGGTCTTCGCCAAAGGTGCCAAGCGCGCCGGGGACGAAGTCTGGGTTGCTCGCTACCTGCTTGAGCGAACTGCTGAACAGTACGACCTGTCCATCAACTGGCACTGCAAGCCACTGGGTGATTCGGACTGGAACGGTTCCGGCATGCACGCTAACTTCTCAAACACCGTGCTCCGTACATGCGGCAGCAAGGAAACCTACGAGAAGATCTGCGGTGGATTTGCTCCACGAATTAAAGAGCATATCTCCGTCTACGGTGCGGATAATCATCTGCGTCTGACCGGCAAGCACGAAACTCAGTCAATTGACAAGTTCAGCTTTGGCGTTTCTGACCGCGGTGCTTCTATCCGTATTCCAGTAGCGACTGTTCAGAATGGCTGGAAGGGCTGGCTCGAAGATCGACGCCCAGCGTCCAACGCTGACCCTTACAAAGTTGCTGCTGAGATCATTCGCACCGTCAAGGCTGTGAAGATCTGATTGATGTTTAATTGAGCCAGTCATCCCGAAACGGTGCGGTTCATCTGCCTCGTCAGGAGGTGACTGGATCGGGAGTCACTGCTGATCTTTGGAGCGATCCACTGATCAATCCTCCCAGGCTGTCCGATGGCAACGTCGGACAGCCGTTTTTTATGCGCTGGTGTTATCGGGCCAATGCCGCCAGCAGGGGATTCTTCGCAATAATGTCGATGCTCTGATTCAGCGATTCGACGATGTCCGGCAATAACGCATCGGCATCATCGGATGGGATCTGACATGTCCCGGCTGCAGAGTGACCGCCGCCGCCGTGCTTCAGCATCAGTTGGCCGACTTCAACAGGATTGGTTCGATTCAGGATCGACTTGCCAACGGCCAGCACGGTCATGCCCGGCTGCCGGCTTCTCAGCAGATGCACTGACACATTGCACTCGGGCAGCAATGCGTAAGACAGAAAGCGATTGCCACAGTAGATAACTTCTTCAAAGCGAAGGTCGATCACCGCCACGTTGCCGTAGATTCCGGAACAGCGAGCCACCTGGTCGCAATAGTCTGATCGTTGACGGTTGTAAAAGTCTGCTCGTTCCCGTACGTCCTGAAGATGCAGGATATCCTCGATCGTGTGGCTGCGGCAATAATCCACCAGAGCCATCATCAGTTGATAATTAGAAATCCTAAAATCCCGGAATCGACCAAGTCCGGTCCGAGGATCCAACACAAAGTTCAGCAGGTCCCAGCGCTTTGGGGACAGAATGTCTTCCCGAGAGAATCGACCGGAGTCACACTTGTCGACCGCTTCCATCATCTCGGTGCTGATATTTCGGAAGCGAGCCGCGCCGCCGAAATAGTTATAGACGACGCGAGCGGCTGAATCGGCGTCAGGGTCGAGAATGTAGTTCTGGCGAATTGTCTGGCCGTTACGAATCGCTTCGCTGGCATGATGATCGAAGCAAAGATGGCAACTGGCGACGTAGGGCAGATTCGTGATAATATCGCGCGAATTGACGTCAATCAGACCGTCCTGCATATCCTTTGGATGCACGAACATAATGTCATCGAGCATCTGTAGCTCACGCAGCAGCGCGGCACTGACGAGGCCGTCGAAGTCACTGCGAGTTATCAGGCGATAATTGAAAGTCTGCAGGGGCATAGGAATCACTCTGCCAGAGAGAGTCGATGGTCAACTACTAATGTCACGGGAAAACCAGGAGCGGGCAGCAGAACCCTAGTTCGGGATTTTGTGGCGTGTTGCATTTGTGATTCGGATCTTGCATTTCTGAACAGTCTCCAGGATCTGTTTGTTTCGGTCGTAGTGATCCTGCAGGGAATTGACCTTCGTTTTTCCGTCGGTCCCGAAACGTCCATGGTGGAGCCGCGTCCCGACCAATTCTTGCATTGGGTTCTTCGATTTGCTCAGAATCTGAGCGAGGTCCTGATAAGCTTGCCAGGGAAGGAGTTTGAAACGTTGCTCAAAGGTCTTCGGGAATCTGGCGAATGGAGACGCTCGGAATTCGCAACTGGAGTTGTGAAAACCTATCGTTCCACCTTGAAGACTAAAACGTTCACCCCAGGTTCGGTCATGATCACTGTTCGTATGATGCTGCCTGTCCTGCTGGCCATTCTTTTCGCCAGCACCGTTCTGCCCGAATCCGGGGCCGGCGCAGAGCAAGCATCGAGCGTTCGGTTGAACGTACCGATCGCGGCTGCGATACCGCAGTCGACGGAGGGATTAACGGCCCCGCGGGAAGAATCCCCTCACCTGGAGGACTCAAAGAAGCCCGCAAATTCGGAGGCGGAAGAGTTTCTCAACGAGCAGATCAAGCGATCCGCTGCCAGTGCAGGTCAAGGCGATTCTGGCTGGCTGCTGGTCGCCTACTGTGCGGCCATTGTTGCAGCATCGATCGGCGGAGGCTGGCTTCCGTCGTTAGTAAACCTGACGCATACCCGAATGCAGACAATCATCAGCTTCGTCGGCGGACTGATGCTGGGGATTGCAGTCTTCCATCTATTTCCGCATTCGATTCACGGCAGTCAATCGGCCGATGATTCTGCGTGGTGGATGATGGCCGGGATTATCACGATGTTCCTGCTGATCCGCTGCTTCCACTTTCATCATCATGGTCCGCTGGAGATTTCAACCGCAGAAGAAGATCCCTGTGCCAGCCATCGCGGTCACTCCCATGACCACTCCCATGACCATGGGCGACACGATCACGATCATCTGCATGACCACGATCATGATGATGCTCAAAAATCACCATTGACGATACTCAGCGTGGCTCCGATTCCGTCGCCGCAAAGCTCGCCGCAGCCCCACTGTCATCACGCACATCAGTTGAGCTGGCTGGGGATTACGTTGGGGCTGTCGTTGCACACTTTGATCGATGGCATGGCTTTGGCTGCGAGTGTTCAGGCGGAGTCAACGTTCCGTAACGTGACGCTGATTTCAGGCCTGGGTACTTTTCTGGCCATCATGCTGCACAAGCCGCTGGATGCAGTATCGATCACTTCGCTGATGGCCGGTGCCGGCTGGTCGACTCGATCACGTTTTCTGGTCAGCATTATTTTTTCCACGATGTGCCCGATTGGTGCTCTGCTGTTTCGCTTTGGGATTTCTTTGTTCGGCGAGTATCAGGACGAATTTGTCCGTGCATCTTTGGCGTTCTCAGCGGGTGTGTTTCTCTGTATCTCGCTCAGTGACCTGCTGCCTGAAATGGAGTTCCATGCTCATAATCGAGTACGCCTGACCGCTGCTCTCCTCGCAGGAATCCTGTTGGCGTATGGAATAACATTTCTCGAGCCCGGGCATCTGCATTAACCAACGTTCAATAATTGGAATCGATTATCAGGCAACAGGTCATTGACATGAGAACGCGGCGATCGATTCTGAAGGCGGGGCTGACGGGCTTTGTGGGATCAGCGATTCCCCTTGCATGGCCGTTTCCAGCTGTTGAAGCGGCCCGTATGCGGGGCAAACTGCCTGTCGCTGCGGTGGTTTCTGTTTATACGCCAAACAGTCATGCCGATGTCATCGTGGGCAAGATCCTGGAGGGCTATCGCCAGGATGGCGGAGTCGGGCCGGACCTCGAACTCGTTTCCCTGTTCACGGATCAAGTGCCCTCGCAGGACATGAGTCGTGAGAAGGCGAAGTTGCATGGTTTCAGGATTTCTGAAACCGTCGACGACGCGCTGACTTTCGGAACGAATCGGCTGCAGGTCGCAGGAGTTCTCTGTATCGCCGAACATGGACAATATGAACTGACTCCGGAGACAGGCCAGCGGATGTATCCTCGTCGTCGATTCTTCGATGACGTCGTGCGAGTTTTCCGCAGATGTGATCAGGTGGTTCCGGTCTTCAACGATAAACATCTGTCGTATCGCTGGGACGACGCGAAGGCGATGTACGACGCCGCTCAGGAACTCAGGATTCCGTTTCTTGCGGGGTCTTCTCTTCCTGTCGCGTGGCGTGAGCCTTCTCTGGAACTCGCGACTGGCACAGAAATCGAAGCCGCCCTGTCGATAGGTTACGGCGGATTTGAAGATTATGGCTTTCATGCTCTGGAAGCGCACCAGTGCCTTCTGGAAAAACGGAGCGGTGGGGCGACCGGGATCACAGCCGTGCGAGCCTTAAAGGGCGATCAAATTCGGCAGGCGGAAGCGGCCGGAGAATGGTCGACGGAACTTTTCGCAACCGCTCGTCGGCTGATGCCCGGTCATCCGGAAGATACCGCCAGTTGGAAGCCGGCACAGAATTCAGCCGTCTATTTGCTGGAGCATCAGGACGGCTTGAAATCGGCCGTCATTATGGCGAACGGTCTCGCCGATCAGTTTACGACCGCATTGAAAATCAAGGGGCAGTCGGAACCCGTTGGCACGTGGTTCCGGCTTCAGGAAGAACGACCCTTTGGCCATTTCGCTTGCCTGCTGCGGGCTATTGATAAAACATTTCAGACAGGTCAAGTCGCATATCCGGTTGAGCGAACTCTGTTGACCACCGGAATCCTTGATCGAGTCATGCAAAGCCTGGCACAGGACGGACGACGGATTGAGACACCGGAGCTGGCGATTGAGTATTCCTCGGCAAACTGGCCGTATGCCAATCGAGACGACTCACCGAGCTGCATGCAAAAGTGACTGCCGAATGCCTCATGAATGACCAATCGACTTTCCATTCAAGCGCAATGCCTTGAGCCGTCCAATGATTGCGTGAAAACCATGAGTCGAACCAGCCTCCGGAAATTCACTCTGTCGCAATGATTCATCATCCGAACCAGCAGAAAGCAACGCCCTGGAATAACGTGGCTCGTGCAGTTGTGTCGAAAGGCTTTTTTCGCGTGGCAGACAACGTGATCTACAAAGGAAGAAAGAAGGATGGCAAAAGACTGAAGATGAAAGTGACATTCAAGGACGGTTCATCATGTTCGCGCCATATTGAGCCTCAAACAAGTGGCCCTGCGGGAATTATTCGGTGCGTCTTCGCCCTTGAGGCTAACTCAAAAACGTATCCCGCGAACACCCGGCCTCAGTTCACACCGCGCGAAGAATAATCACTCTCTTCATCCTGACCATTTGTTTCCAGGACCATATACACGGGACTGTTACCGGCATCACTCATGTCCGTACCACAACAGCTGGAGCGATTCCCGACGGTGCCATCCATTGTGAACATAGCTGCGAGACTCAATGTCGCCTGGGACACGGGAATGCAGGATTGGGAGTGAGAGATTGCAGAGTCGAGCCGCCTTGTTGAATATATCACCCTTTATCAGCACGGTTGTTTGGCAGATGACGAACGATTCACTCTCATGGAAACGAACATGCAGGCGTTTGAATATTTTCCGGCGGAGCTGAAATCGGACGCTGGATGGCACGAAACACTGACTCTGCTTGATACCAAAGTCGACCTGCACGCTTATGTGATTGAGTACTGGTCCGATCTCGAAGATGAGCTGGATGACGAGAATTGGCGTGTTACACCGTTCCTGCGCAAGCTTGTGGAGAAACGTCAGTCCCGTCTTGACCCAGCCTGATTACCACCCCTCATTCAGTTCACTTCTTCTCGATACGGTAAAGATGCGTATCCGTTCGCAGGAAGACGGCCTGATCCACCATCGCAGGAGTTGCCAGGGTGCGGCCTTCCAAAGTGTTGGTTGCGAGGACCTCATACTTCTTTCCCGGGGCAATGACGGTCGTCTTGCCTTCTTCATCCAGCAGATAAATCTTCCCATCGGCCAGCGTTGGTGATGCAGAGAAGTTACCGCCGATTCGCTCCTGCCAATGCTGAGTCCCGCTGACCGCGTCCAGGCATGTCGCAATGCCATTGTCGCTGACAAGATAAAGTTCATCGCCGACAAGCAGTGGCGATGGATTTAGCGGAGCCGCCTTCTTCATGTTCCAGCCGAGATGAGATTCTGTGACGTCGCCGGTGCCATCGACTTTCACAGCATAGAACTCGGGGCGATCATAGCCGGAGCTGATGAAGACCAGACCTTTCCCGACAACCGGGCGAGGCACGTTTGAGTAACCATCGTAGCGAAACCACCAGTACTCTTCGCCGTTACGAGGATTGTATGACACGATGCTGTCAGCTCCGCTGCTGAGCAACTGGATTGTGCCATTGATCTCCGTCAGGAGTGGCGTCGTATATGACATCGGGACGCTGGATTTTCCCGTGAGTCGATCTTCTCCGATATGTTCTCGCTTTTTCTTCCAGCGGATTTCTCCCGTGTTCTTGTCGAGAGCCACGACAAACTGAATGTCGGAACCATCGCAGTTAAGAATCAGCAGGTCTTCAAAGATCACCGGTGATCCGCCGGGGCCGTGGCGATGATCGTGTTTGAGGTCCTGAGTCTTCCAGACGACAGTGCCATCTGTCTTAAGACAGGCGGTGCCGTGAGCACCATAGTGAACATAGACGCGATCGCCTTCAATCAGTGGTGTCGGTGAAGCGTGACTGTTCTTGGAATGAACCGGGCTCGGTTCGGCGAGTTCAAAAATCGTCACATCATGCAGTGACTTTCCTGTGGCTCGATCAAGCGCGATGGCGTGCAGTGTCTTGCCCTCATCGACGGCTGATGTGATCCAGATTTGGTCGCCCTGAATCGCCGGAGAAGACCAGCCCAAACCAGCGACGGGCACCTTCCACGTAATGTTCTCGGTTTCGCTCCACGTCAACGGGAGATTTGTGGCATCGGAATGCCCCTGCCCGCCGGGACCACGAAACTGAGGCCAGTCGGCCGCCTGAGTTGCTGAAACATAAACCACACACAACAGCACAAGCAAATATCGGCACATAAGCAACCTCCGGGCGGGTAAGCAGAACTGGCGGGCTGGTAAGCAGAACTGGCGGGCTGGCATCGTGGTGCATCCATGGCGGGAATGCAAGAGACTGAACCGTCGCGGCTGCTGCGGCACCCTGGTTCAAGCAGCTCAGGCCGCCGCCAAAATGGGGCCGGCACTGCGCAGGAGTACCCTCTCTGGATTCGGTATGCCCGCGCTGCGTCCGTCGACAAGGCATTCAGATTCAAAAAAGTGCTTTGCCATGCCGTCATAGACAGAAAAGGCTCGGGCCGGACAGAAGATGACTGCCCAGAGGGGTTCCATTCAGAAAGAACAGTCGGATCAGAAGCGGTCGCCGGTTGAAGCGACGCGGTTATCCGGTTAAAAGCCGCAATGTGTCAGAAGAAAATCGGCAACTACGCGACAAAACTCCTGACTGCGTCGGCCGTAGTTCTGTAACGTTGGGCTTCGTTCACTTTCAATGGCCCGGCGACAGATAAGTCTGACTCAACTCTTTACGGTTCGGCTTGAGAAAAGGGTAATTTCAGATGATGTCAGAGTCAGCAATCCGCGAGAAAAAAGACCTGCTGCGCAAGCAGGCGCATGCGAACCGAAATGCTCAGGAAAACAAGGATGACCTGAGCCGCCGTATTGTCGGAGCGTTCATGGCTCTGCCGGAATATGCAACCGCTGAAGTCGTGATGTTCTACATTGACGTTCGCAGCGAAGTCCGCACACGACTGGATCTGGAACTGGCTTTGAAGTCAGGCAAGACGATCGTTGTTCCATGGTGCAACGCAGAGGGCGAACTCGAACTGTTCCGTCTCGACAGCATGAACGAACTGGAACTCGGAATGTATCGCATTCTGGAGCCTAAGGCCGAATTGCGAACTCTACCGGAGAAACAGGTCGATGTTGAGTCGCTGGATCTGATTATGGTGCCTGGTGTTGGGTTTGATCGCCGAGGTGCTCGCATGGGCCACGGTAAAGGTTACTACGACAAACTGCTGCAGCACGCTCGCCGCGACACACCGCTGGTCGCCCTGGCGTTTGAGTGTCAGTTGTTTGATGAAATCCCGGTCGCTCACCACGACATTTTCATGGACAAGATCATCACCGAAGATCACGTCTATCAGGGAAAAGGTCGATGACCAGTGCCGGTTCGAATTGTGTGATTGAAGACACATACGCCGAAGCCTTTCGCAGTCTGTATGTTGAGTTCCTGATCACAGCGCGCGATCGTAAGTGGCTGGATCATGCCATTCATGCGGCGACCGGCTATGGATCGTCAACGATCATGTGTGATTGCGAAGCCGGGCTCGATCGCTACGTAGGTCCGGGCGGCGACGAATCGTTTATGACTCCCGATGGACGCCCGGGAGCGATCTGCCAGCTTCACGTACCTCGCTTCTGGAAACATCGAGTCGCTGCGCTGGAGAAAGCTCTCCTGTCCCGCGTCTGCCAGAATATTCTGACGTGTGCGACGACCGCGTGTTTTTCACTCAGCCAGACAGAACCGTACTATCGCTTGGGACGAAAGCTGTCCTTTTTTGGTGACGGTTATGAACAGGTGGAAGACCGATTTGGTCGCAAAATGTGGGTTGTGCCAACAATGGGTGGCGAGTTCTGCATCGATCGCCGTTTCGGATATCACGACGGTGTCATGGGCGGAAATCTTTGGTTCATGGCAACCAGCGAGGACGCTTCACTTGAAGCCGCTGAACGAGCTGTCGAAGCCTGCCAGCATATTCCCGGCGTGATTACTCCGTTCCCCGGTGGAGTTGCCTCCAGCGGATCCAAGGCTGGCAGCAAGCACAAGTTTCTGTTCGCCAGCACAAATCATCCGTTCTGCCCGACATTGAAAGGTCGTCCGGGGGTCGACTCACAGATTCCGGATGGCATCAAGTCCGTGATGGAAATCATCATCAACGGTCACGATCTCGCCACGGTCAGCGCAGCGACTCAGGCGGCGATCAAAGCGGCGGCCGTTGTTCCTGGTGTCGAAAAAATCACCGCCGGAAATTACGGCGGTCGGCTTGGCAAAGCCTGGGTGTGGCTGATTCCGGAAAATCACCAGGAAGCCTGATTCGCACAGAAGCCGACGCACGCGTTCATTTGCCGTTCTGATAGCGTGAACGGTCGTTGTTCTGTTTCTCCAAACCAGAGGCATCGGCCGGAACTGGCTCTGGCCTGTTTGAAGCATCTGCTCGTTATGACGAAACCCATCAACGCACGAGATACGAATCCCATCGTTGGATCATTGATCAAGGTCGTGGCTTTTGATGCTGTGGGCACGTTGATTTATGCGGAGCCATCTGTCACGGCAACCTACTGCCGAGTTCTGAATGAACTGAGCGGAGGTCCGGTCGATGAAGCCTTTGTTCGCAGAGTTCTTGGAACGCGTCTGGCAGAACGCTCAAGTCACGAGAATCTGCGTACCAATGAAGTCGCGGAACGACAGTACTGGTACGACCTGATCGCGGAACTGGTTCCCGATCCAAATCGCGTCAACGCCTGTTTTGAATCGCTGTACCTTCATTTCGGCCTTGCCACCAACTGGCGATGCTACAACGATGTTGCCGGTACACTCAGTGCGTTGAAGTCAGCCGGGCTTCAGCTCGTACTCGCTTCGAATTTCGATGAGCGATTGAACGCAGTCTGTGCGGGACTTGAGGAACTGCAGGGAATTTCCAGTGTGATCATTTCTTCGGAAGTCGGCTGGAGAAAACCGGCTCCGATATTCTTTGACATTGTCTGTCAGCAGACCAACTGCCGCCCCGAAGAAATTCTGTTTGTCGGCGACGATTTGATCAACGACATTCACGGCGCGAAGCAGGCCGGGATGACGACAGCGTGGATTGATCGCAAGGGAGAACGTCCCGAAGCCATGTTTGGGTCCGGAGATGAGCGGGCAGCCATTTCGACTCGCCAAATGCGGACGCTGATGGAATTGATCCCAGACGCCTCCGGATCAGTCGCTGGCTGACATGTGAGGCAGTTGCGTGTTGCTGGACGGTCTTCGGATTGGCTCCTACCATGAGTCGCTTTCCTGCTGTCTCTTGTCCCGCCACATTGGATCCCTGCGCATGTACAGAGTTCCCCTGATTGCACTGATCGTCCTCTTTTCGCCCGGTCTTCTGCTGGCTCAGAAGACCTGGACACAGACTGTTGAACGTCAGCCAGTCGTTGAGCGTGGTCAGGATATGGCGGAGCCAGCGGATAAACAGATCGCGGGCATTCCTGATTCAGCCTTCTCGGGAGGCACGATTCCGAAGTGGATCTGGGGGCCTGACAACAACACCAACTATGTCCTGCGAACAACGATTGAGTTACAGGACATCAAGGCCGCGCGACTGCGAGCGTCATGCGACAACGTGGGCACTGTGTTTATCAACGGGAAACGTGTTGGCGGCAGCAGTGAGTGGCAGGAGCCCGTTGATGCGGATGTCGCCTCAGCTTTGGTCAAAGGCAAGAATGTCATTGAAGCCGAAGTTGAAAACCAGGGTGCTGTTGCGGCGTTCGTCCTCAAACTGATTGTGCAACCTTCCACTGGCGATACGATCGAAGTCGTGACCAGCGAAACGTGGACCTATAGCACAAAGCGAGATGCGGATTCAAAAGATACGGTCCAACTGCGAGGCGAATACGGTGGCGGGCCGTGGGGACTGGTCTTCAACAACGCGGCGATGCCAGGACGAGTTCCGGCCGGAGTCTTTGAAGTCCTGCCCGGATTTCAGGTCGATAAACTTTATACCGTTCCGAAAGACGAACTGGGCTCATGGGTCTGCATCACATTCGACAATAAGGGCCGCCTGCTGGTCAGTGATCAGGGCGACAAAGGACTATTTCGTATCACTCTTCCGCCGATCAACGGTGAAGGTGGTGTCAGTGTCGAACATCTTGATTTTTCAAAGTGCGAAGTACAGCCGTCGGGTGCCCAGGGAATGCTGTGGGCGTTTGACTCGCTTTACATCTGCTGTAACGGTGGTCCCGGCAGCGGACTGTATCGGGCTCGCGACAAGGACGGCGACGACCAGTTTGATGAATGCGTGAAGCTGAAAGACATCCGCGGCGGTGGCGAGCACGGTCCTCATGCCCTGCGGCTTTCACCAGATGGCAAACGAATCTTCCTGATTGCCGGTAATCACACGAAGCCGCCGTTTGATGCGGGTGAAGAACAGAAGAATCCGGATTATACCAGTCGCATTCCTACAAACTGGGCTGAAGATCACCTGCTGCCGCGTATGTGGGACGCAAATGGCCATGCGGTCGGAATTTTGGCTCCAGGCGGTTGGATTGCCAGCACTGATCCCGATGGAAAAACCTGGGACATCTGGTCGATGGGATACAGAAATCCTTATGACATGGCCTTCAATGCAGACGGCGAACTGTTCGCGTACGACGCCGACATGGAATGGGATGTTGGCATGCCCTGGTATCGCCCGACACGGGTCGTGCATGCAACAAGCGGCAGTGAGTTCGGCTGGCGAAGTGGCAGCGGCAAATGGCCCAATCATTATCTCGACAGCCTGCCGCCGATGGTGAATATTGGCCCGGGTTGTCCGGTCGGAGTCGAGTTTGGTTACAACCTCAAGTTCCCCGCCAAATATCAAAAGGCGTTGTTCATCTGCGACTGGACTTTCGGCACGATGTACGCCATCCACACGCAGCCCCGCATGAGCAGCTACACAGCCACCAAAGAAGAGTTCCTGTCTCGCACGCCGTTGCCGCTGACAGACGTCGTGGCCGGACCTGATGGAGCCATGTATTTCACTGTCGGTGGTCGTGGAACTCAGTCCGAACTGTTTCGAGTCACTTACGCTGGCACGGAATCCACGGAGCCAACGGAGATTCGTGATTCCTCACAGGCGGGGGCGCGATCGCGGAGGAAAGTCCTGGAAGCTGGCCACGCTGGAGTTGGCCCGAATGGAAAACAGTCGCCAATGGATGCGGAGACCTTTATGAAGGATCTTCAAAGCGATGTTCGCACAAACGACCGTTTCCTGAAGACGGCTTCGAGAAACGCGTTTTATCATTCAGCCTTGTTTGACATCGTGATGAAGACGGAGGTGATCAAGCAGGCAGATTTCACAAAAGGTGAACCGGATGAAAAGCTGGGTGTAGTTATCGCGTTGGCAAAGACTCCTCTGAAGTCAGCGGATCCGGCTGATACGGAAGTCGCTGCGATGAAATCAGACCTGCAAAGGGTCTGTCTGAATTCATTGCGATCGATGTCGTGGAGCAGCATTTCGCGTGAACAGCATCTGGGATACCTGCGAGCCTTGAGCCTCGTGTTTTTGCGACTTGGCGCTCCGGATGATGCCGTTCGTCAGGAGTTCGTGGGACGCATTGACGACGCGTTTCCATCAGGCGACGATGAGTTGGATCGAGAACTCTGCCAGATGCTGGTTTACCTGAATTCACCAACTGTCATCGCGAAGACCGTAAAGCTGCTGGAAGCCCCTTCGAAGCCGACCGTGACAGATGATATGAAGGACTTGCTGGCTCGAAATCGCGGCTACGGCGGCGCAATTGCTGAGTCAGTCGCGAAGGCTCCGGACCAGCAGCAGACGTGGTACGCGTTCTGTTTACGAAATGCCAAAGACGGCTGGAAGATGGACGAGAGAAAGATCTACTTCGCGTGGTTTGAACGTGCTCATCAGTGGGCCGGAGGAGCCAGTTATCATGGCTTCCTGAGAAATATTGAACGCGAATGTTTTGAGAATGCCAGTGAGAAAGAACGACTTCTGATTGAAGCGAGCGGTGCGCGTAAGCCGTATACGCTGCCTGAGATTCCGAAGCCTGCGGGCCCCGGCAAGGACTGGACTTTGGAAGAAGTTCGTGGTCTCGCAAAGGATGGGCTCAAGGGACGCGACTTTGACAACGGTCAAAAAATGTTCGCGGCAACTCGCTGCGTAATCTGTCATCGCTTCGGCGGAGACGGCGGTGCGACGGGCCCTGATTTGACTCAATTGGCAGGTCGCTTCAACCTGAATGACCTGACCGAAGCCATCATGGTGCCAAGTAAAGTGATCAGTGATCAGTACAAGGGAACGACTGTCGTCACGACGTCCGGGAAGTCTTACAGTGGTCGCATTGTCGGCGAAAATGATGAACTCATCCGAGTCCTGACCAGCCCGGAGGACCCTACGAAGATCTCCGAGATTTCCAAATCTGAAATTGAAGAGTTGCAACCGTCGCCGGTTTCAATCATGCCGATGGATCTGCTGAAGCCATTGAACCAGGATGAAGTCCTTGACCTGCTGGCCTACTTGTTATCACGCGGCGACAAAGGCAACGCGATGTTCCGCAAGTAGTCGTTTTTTCCAACCACCCATGATTATTATCCGCAAGGAAATCCTGAATGAAGACTTTTGTTTTGTCACTGCTGCTCGCACTGACCTGCGTGCATAGTTCTGCAGTTGTATTTGCAACTGAGCCGAATCGTGAAGACTATCCCAAAGATAAATGGGTCTCGCTGTTTAACGGCAAGGATCTGACTGGCTGGACCCCCAAGATTCGCCACTGCGAAGTCGGCGAGAACTTTGGGAACACTTATCGCGTCGATGACGGAATTCTGAAAGTACGCTATGACGGTGGCGGCTACGAAAAATTCGACGAGCGATTTGGCCACTTATTCTTCAAGGACACATTCTCCAGTTATCGCCTGCGTATCGAATATCGATTCGTGGACGAGCAATGTCCGGGCGGCCCGGGCTGGGCAACTCGCAACAGCGGCGTGATGGTTCACGGGCAGGATCCGAAGACGATGACCAAAGATCAGGATTTCCCTGTTTCGATCGAGGTTCAGTTCCTCGGAGGCAATGGCAAGGATCCACGCACGACGTCGAATCTCTGTACGCCGGGCACGAACGTTGTGATGAACGGTGAACTAAAACTCCAGCACTGCATCAATTCGTCATCGAAGACCTATCATGGCGAACAGTGGGTTGTCTCTGAAACAGAAGTACACAACAGTGAGATTATCAAACATCTGCTTGATGGCGAAGTTGTTCTGGAGTATCAACAACCACAGCTCGACAAGCGTGATGAGAATGCAAAAAAACTGATCAAGGGCGACGATCTATTGATCACCGGCGGTACAATTTCACTGCAGTCCGAAAGTCATCCTATTGACTTCCGCAAGGTCGAGATCATGGTGCTGGAAGAGTAGCGTGATCAGTGCGAACTTCTGGATTTCTCTCAGAGCAAAGCCCGGCCAATCCCTGTTGGTCGGGCTTTCGGCTTTCGATGAGTGATCGCTGTCAGGCTGGCAATTGCATCCTGAATTTCAATTGGTAGCTCTTCGCATACTGGACTTTTTCATGAACCTGCGAAACCTGAACTCCCCGAATGTAGACGTTCGCATGAAGGGCTTTCTGACGCGTATGACAGTTAACGATGCCTGGGCCTGGATTGGCTCGACGCTTCCCGCAGGCTCCCGCAATTCCATTGAATTGATTTCACTGAAGGATGCTGCCGGTCGAATTCTGGCTGAGGACATCATCAGTGAAGTCAATGTCCCGGGATTTAATCGGTCCATGATGGACGGCTATGCATTGCGTGCCGAGGAAACCTATGGCGCGACTTCCTGTAATGCATTGCCGTTCAACATCATCGGCACCAGCCTTCCAGGAAAGCCGTTCACAGGAACTGTCGCTCGTGGAACCGCAGTTCGCATCATGACCGGTGCGCCGATGCCGGATGGGGCCACTGCCGTTTTGCCGGTTGAAGGTACGGAAACTCAGAATGACATCATGTCGGCGATGTCTGACGTCTCGGTGGGTAAGCATCTGGGCGTAATCGGTGAGGATGTTGCAATGGGGGCGATGATTCTCACGGCCGGACGAACATTGCGCCCTCAGGATCTGGGAGTTCTCTCATCGATTGGTCGCGGAACGATCCCGGTGGTTAAGCGACCGCTCGTCAGAATTCTGATCACGGGCAATGAATTGTTGCCAGCCGGGACAAGTCCTGAAGGCTTTCAGATTGCGGACGCGAATGGTCCAATGTTGTATTCTCTGGTCAGTCGTGATGGCGGTATTGCGGCCATGCCTCCGCTGATCCACGATAATCGCGAGCAGTTGCAGGCGGCGATGCTGGAACCTGCGGATGTGATTTTGGTCTCTGGCGGTTCCAGCGTTGGCGAGGAAGATCACGCTCCGCAGATTCTGGCTCAGCATGGCACATTGGCGATTCATGGAATTGCGATGCGTCCCAGCAGCCCGGCCGGAATGGGAATCCTGAACGGAGCGTTTGTGTTCTTGCTGCCCGGCAATCCGGTTTCCTGTCTCTGTGCGTATGATTTTTTTGCAGGCCGAGTCATCCGGGCTCTGGGCGGACGCAATTCTGATTGGCCCTATCGCAGGAGAACAGCCACGCTAACTCGCAAGATAGTCTCAACGGTCGGGCGAGTTGACTACGCACGAGTAAAACTGAATGGTGATGCTGCTGAACCGATCGCCGTGAGCGGTGCGTCGGTGCTGTCATCAACAACTCAGGCCGATGGCTTTGTGATCATTCCTGCGGACAGTGAAGGCTATCCGACATGCTCGACCGTCGAAGTTTTTTGCTACGATTAGCGTGCATTGCGAAAAATATTTCCTGACAGGCTATCGGCTTCAGTCATGTATTCTTGCGTTTTCGTTTAACGCCAAGCCGCAGGCGTCGGCGAAATCCATCAGCAACGCCTGCGGCTTGCAGTTAAACGACTAAATCAACACCCCGCTAGTGTCCGGTTCTTGCTGCAAACTCAACCGGGGCTAGCGCCCTGCGGCTGATTTAAACTCAGTGCTTGGCCGCAGGCGCGGCCTTAAGGCGAGCTTTTTCTTCCGCTTCGCGTTTCTGAATGTCCTTCGGATGCTTCGAGATGGATTCAAAAACATCGCCTATGACGCGGTCAGCCAGACCGCCGAGATGTTTGAGAATGATCGGCTCCGCCTCGGGGAGCAGTTTGGAGGTATTCGGCTCATACCCGCCGACCTCATACGAGTCAGCAGTAGAGATGTAACCGACGTTTCCGTTCGCATAGCCGACAATGATGGGAGTGATGCGATCGGCAATGGCCGCTTCGAGCTTGAAGCCGTATTCGACCATCGGCTCGCCAGGCATGCTGAGCAGCAGAAACGGGCCAATCTTCATCGCCATCAGTTCCGCGCGGATCGGCTGCTCCTTGCCTGGCAGTTCGATCACTTCGCTCGCGACGCGGATAGGATAGAACGTCGCGCGTTTGGCGAGCTGTTCGCGAATCAAACCATACGCCGCCGCTCGCACCACGGCGCTGCCGAGATCTCGTCCTGCCCATTGGATGTCCGCCTCATCGGCGCAGCGATACGGATAGCCCGGCAGGTTAGGCCGGATGTCACCTGCGCAACCCTGAATGAACAGCGAGGAAGTCTTGTCCGCGTAGATCGACTCCACGAAGGTCTGCGCCTCGCCGGGAAAATCAGCCGTCAACTTTGGATAACCCTTCGGATACGGCGGCGACCCTTTGTCGCCCCATGTGAAGAAACAGGGATGGCAGACGGCGTGCATAACAATCGCCAGCGGCGTGAGCGACCGGCCATCGTCGAAACGCAGCACCTTCACGCGAGGATCATTCGGCCCATCGGGATTCAGTCGGATCACCGCTCGTCCGTCGATCGTCTTGCGGCGATTGATACCAAACCCGATGCGATCCTCGGTCATGCCGACGCTCACCGACCGCATGTTGCTTCCGGCTTCCTTTGCCGCTGACGCAAGTTTGGTGATTACATCTGTGGCCCACTGTGGGTTCTCTTCCCATCCGGGACCAGAGTGATTATGGGAGGCACAGACCATAATGTTCGCAACAGGCACGCCGATTTCTTTCTCGATCGCCGCCCGCGCCCGCGTGACCAGATCGTCCCACGCTGCGATGACATCCAGCGTCACGATCGCCGCTTTTGTCTCACCGTCATCCAGCACGAGCACACCCGCTCGCAGCGGATCTCGCACGCCGTTGACCACGCGAGTGTGACCAGTGACAGTCAGATCCTTCACCTCCTCCGGCGTGATATTCACCTTCGCTGCGCCGGCCTTGAGATTCGAGACGACCGGAAAAGTCCCATCAACAACCTGCGCCGAAACGCTCGTCGTCAGCAGCAGAAATACGAGCAGATATTTCATCAGAGCGACCTCCAGGAATATTGAGGCATCAGAAACAGCAGCAGCGGAACGTACCATCCTGTTGCCACAAGTCCAATTGAGTGCTGTCGTGGGTTTCAGTAGCCCCTGCTTGCCGAGCAGGACTTTCGCAGCGTGCCGCGACTTCTGTGCACGCGAGAACACGAAGCAGCCCACAATCCTTGAAGAAATTCAGGCAAGGTTCGCTTTGAAGACATGGACCGCCCTACTCAAACACAATCTCACCTATCACCGCCGTGTCGTCGATGCTGTTGCTGGTGAGAGAGGATGGCCAGATGTGCGAGCAAGCGTTTGTCAGTGGTATCGACCGCCGACACAGAAAAGCTGTCAGGAGTCGTACCTGGGTAAAAAGCCGGTGTTCGGTTCACGACACGTTTTCCCGTTGCAACCAGACACACGCAGCCACCTGATCACCGAGGGAGGACACTCGACACAGCCTTTGTTTCGTGAATAGTGCACGCACGAGACGTCTCCCGCTAAGATTCTGACCAGGTTCGCGAACTTCGTCAGCACGTAAGTTCGAATCAAACAAAAGTGACTCGA